>CANGBT010000056.1 GCA_947452135.1 Burkholderiales bacterium | reverse complement strand
GTGGCGCAAGATGCTCTCGATGCTGTTCGAGACCGGGCATCCCTGGATCACCTTCAAGGACGCGTGCAATGTGCGCTCGCCGCAGCAGCACGTGGGCGTCGTGCACTCAAGCAACCTGTGCACCGAGATCACGCTCAACACCAGCGAGACCGAAATCGCGGTGTGCAACCTGGGTTCGGTCAACCTGGCGCGCCACCTGACCGACGGCCCCGATGGCAAGCAGATCGATCACGCCAAGCTCAAGCGCACGGTGTCGACCGCCATGCGCATGCTCGACAACGTCATCGACATCAACTACTACGCCGTCAAGAAGGCGCGCGACTCCAACTTGCGTCACCGTCCGGTGGGCCTGGGCATCATGGGGTTCCAGGATGCTTTGCATGAACTGCGCGTCCCGTATGCATCCGAGGCGGCCGTTAATTTCGCCGACCAGTCCATGGAAGCCGTTTGCTACCACGCCTACTGGGCTTCGACCGAACTGGCGGCCGAGCGCGGCCGCTATTCCAGCTACCGCGGCTCGCTGTGGGACCGCGGCATCTTGCCGATCGACTCGCTCGACCTGCTGGCCGAAGCGCGTGGTGGTTACGTTGAAGTCGACCGCAGCAGCGCCATCGACTGGACTGCACTGCGCGCTCGTATCGCCGAGCACGGTATGCGCAACTCCAACTGCGTGGCGATTGCGCCCACGGCCACCATCTCCAACATCATTGGCGTGAGTGCATCGATCGAGCCGTCGTTCGGCAACCTGTCGGTCAAAGCCAACCTGTCGGGCGACTTCACGGTGCTCAACGAGTACCTGGTGCGCGACCTCAAGCAGCTTGGCCTGTGGGACGACGTGATGGTCATGGACCTCAAGCACTTCGAAGGCTCTCTGCGCCGCATTGACCGGGTGCCGGAAGATCTGAAGGTGCTCTACGCCACCGCGTTCGAGATCGAAACCCAGTGGTTGGTCGAAGCTGCCGCACGACGCCAGAAGTGGATCGATCAGGCGCAGTCGCTCAACATCTACATGGCCGGCGCCTCGGGCAAGAAACTCGACGAAACCTACAAGCTGGCCTGGCTGCGCGGTCTCAAGACCACGTACTACCTGCGCACGATGGGTGCCACCCACGCCGAGAAGTCGACCGTGAAGTCCGGGCAGCTCAACGCGGTCAGCAGTGGTGCTTCGAGCGGTGGTGACAGCGCCTCGGCGATGGCGCCAGCCCGGCCTGTTCCTGTTGTGGCGGAAGATCCCGCCACAGACATCAAGTTCTGCGCCATTGACAACCCGGACTGCGAAGCCTGCCAGTGAGTGGGTGCACCGTGGTTCGACGCCGCGGTGCAACACGGTTGTTGGAGTGGCCCGGTTATCGGGCAAGTAATGCTTTGTGTTTTGTCACATCGCTTGGATAATCCTTAGTTACTGGAAACGCACCATGCTGTTTTGGGAAGAAGAAATCAAATCGACGGTACCCCCTCAGGGAGCTTTCCCGAGGTCGGTGTCCCCCGAAGTATTTCAGGATCAAATGCCCGGCGCTTTTGCTGAGCGGGCAATCCCGGCGCGGGCCTTACCCGCTGATCCGGTTATTCAGCCGGCAGCTGTAAAACCGGCGGAGGGTCGGCGGGTGGTGGCTGCAGACAAGCGCATCATCAACGGCCGTACCGATGTGAATCAACTGGTCCCATTCAAGTACAAATGGGCCTGGGAAAAGTATCTCGCGACCTGTGCAAACCACTGGATGCCGCAAGAGGTCAACATGTCGCGCGACATCGCGACCTGGAAAGACCCGAACGGCCTGAGCGATGACGAGCGGCGCATCATCATGCGCAATCTGGGGTTTTTCGTGACGGCCGATTCTCTGGCGGCCAACAACATCGTGCTGGGCACTTATCGCCACATCACGGCACCCGAATGCCGCCAATTCCTGCTGCGGCAGGCTTTTGAAGAGGCGATTCATACCCATGCCTACCAATACATCGTTGAATCTCTGGGTTTGGATGAGGCTGAAATCTTCAATGCCTACAACGAGGTCGCCTCGATCCGGGACAAGGACCAGTTCCTGATCCCGTTCATCGAAGCGGTGATGAACCCGCACTTCAATACCGGCTCACTGGAAAACGACCAGACGCTGTTGAAGTCGTTGATTGTTTTTGCATGCCTGATGGAGGGCTTGTTCTTCTACGTGGGTTTCACGCAGATTCTTGCGTTGGGCCGGCAGAACAAGATGACGGGTGCTTCGACCCAATACCAGTACATCTTGCGTGATGAGTCGATGCACTGCAACTTCGGCATTGACCTCATCAACCAGATCAAACTCGAAAACCCGCTGCTGTGGACCGCCGATTTCAAGGCTGAAATCAAGGCGCTTTTCATGAAGGCGGTTGATCTTGAGTATCGCTATGCGGAGGACACCATGCCGCGTGGTGTTCTGGGCATGAATGCATCCATGTTCAAGGGCTATCTTCGCTACATCGCCAATCGCCGTGCGACGCAAATCGGCCTCGAAGCGCTTTTCCCGAATGAGGAAAATCCGTTTCCCTGGATGAGCGAAATGATCGATCTGAAGAAGGAAGGCAATTTCTTCGAAGTGCGCGTGACCGAATACCAGTCGGGTGGTGCGCTGTCGTGGGATTGAGGTGAACGGCTCAAGATTTACAAATCGAGTGGTGCTGACACAGAAGCGGCATGGTCGGTTTGATACCCCATTCATCGCACCGGGGCGCCCGTCTGGGGCAGTTTCCGGGTGATGAATAGCTGTCTGAATCCGGCGTTTCGCCGAAACAGAACAGTGCTTCTTTAACTGTTAAGGAGAAACGTTATGGCAACTGCGAAGAAGGCCGCTCCGGCCACGAAAGCCGCCCCCGCGAAGAAGGCAGCCGCCCCTGTGAAGAAGGCAGCCGCACCTGCCAAGAAGGCTGCTGCGCCTGCGAAGAAGGCTGCTGCGCCTGCGAAGAAGGCTGCTGCACCTGCGAAGAAGGCTGCTGCACCGGCGAAGAAGGCTGCTGCACCTGCGAAGAAGGCTGCTGCACCTGCGAAGAAGGCTGCTGCACCGGCGAAGAAGGCTGCGGCACCTGCGAAGAAGGCCGCTGCACCTGCGAAGAAGGCTGCTGCACCTGCGAAGAAGGCTGCTGCACCTGCGAAGAAGGCTGCTGCACCTGCGAAGAAGGCTGCTGCGCCTGCGAAGAAGGCTGCTGCACCTGCGAAGAAGGCTGCTGCACCTGCGAAGAAGGCCGTCACGAAGCCTGCTGCTCCTGCCGCCAAGCCGGCCGCCAAGGCTCCAGCCAAGAAGGCCGCCGCCAAGCCGGCTGCCCCTGCAGCCAAGACGACACTCAGCCCCCAGGCTGCCTGGCCGTTCCCAACGGGCACCAAGCCCTGATTCGGCGAGGCCCGTTCAGGCGGGCTTCATCGTTCATCAAACCCGGCTGCGGCCGGGTTTTTTGTGTTCAAAGGCCGAGTGCGGCCTTGTCGATCTGGTGGTTTTGACCGCCGCGTGAGGCGATCTTGAGCGCACCGACGCGGTTGCCCAGTTCGACACAACGCTGCAGGGGCCAGCCGCGCTCCAGGCCATAGAGCAAGGCGCCGCGAAACGCGTCCCCGCAGCCTGTGGGATCCAGCACTTCGGTGGCGCGCACACCCGGAACATGGGTGCATTGACCTTGCTCCCACACATCGCAGCCTTCGGCTCCCAGCGTCACGATCACGCCAGCGAGATGCGACGTCGACAGAGATTCCAGGCTTTGTCCGGTGCGGTCGCACAGCATGCGCGCCTCGTAGTCGTTGACCGCGACCCAGGTCGCTTGCGCGACAAAGCGCTTGAGGTCCTCGCCGTCGAACATCGGGAGACCCTGGCCCGGGTCGAACACAAAGGGAATCTTCGCCGCAGCGAGTTGCTGCGCGTGCTCGATCATGGCGTCGCGTCCGTCGGGCGCGATGATGGCGATGCGGATGTCGTCGCGATCGGGCACTGGCGTGAGCTGCGCCGACTGCATCGCGCCGGGGTGGAATGCGGTGATCTGGTTGTTGTCGCCGTCGGTGATGATGATGGCCTGTGCGGTGAAGTTGCTCGTGTCAACACGCACGTGGTCCGTGCTCACCCCCCAGTGGGCCAGACGCTGCAGGTACTGCGCGCCGTCACTGCCCAGCGCCGCCAGCACCAGCGGCTCGCCACCGAGCTGGCTCAGTGTGTAGGCGATATTGCCGGCGCAGCCACCGAATTCGCGCCTGAGCGTGGGCACCAGGAACGACACGTTGAGGATGTGCACCTGCTCGGGCAGGATCTGCTCAGCAAAGCGGCCACCGAAGGTGGTGATGGTGTCGAACGCGAGTGATCCGCAAATCAGGGCAGGCATGGGGGCTCCGGGGGAACGGGGGGATCAGGGATAGAAGACTTCGACGGTGTAGCCGCTGACTTTGCGGCCGTTGACGGCCATGGTCAGCCGCACTGGGGTGTCGACCCCAGGCGCGAGCAGCGCTCCCACGGAGCCGAAGTCCGCCGGCAGCATCGCACGGCGCGCCACCAGCTCACCATCAGTGTCCGTGAGCGACAGGTCCAGCGCCGGCATGGCCACCGGGAGCGTCCCTCGGTTTTGCAGCGTGACCGCCAGTTTCAATGCGCCCGGGGCATCAGGCCGTTCGGCCGCGGTGAGGGCCGAGTTTTCGATGCTCACCGACTCGATGCGATGCAGCGGGTCGATGCTGCAGCCGGTCGCCGCGCAATAGCGATTCAGCCAAGGCTGCGTGGCAGGCCACTGGACTGCGATCTGGTGCCTCCAATGATGGGTGGCTTGAGCGCCCAGGCTCAGCAGCAGCGCCAGCGCCAGCAGCCCGAGCGTCACCTGCACGGGTGTGCTTTGCCAGCGCTGATTGCGTTCAGCCTGCCGCACGAAGCCGGGTGCGCTGGCTGTATCGGCCATCGGCTCAAGCCAGCCCGGCTCTTCGGCCGCTGGCTCCGAGGCGCCAAGTTCAACCGCATAAGCTGGCGCATCGCGAAGCAAATCAGCTTTTGGCGACGGATCGATCTCGAAGGCGGGTTCGTTCTCAAGCGCTGCCCTCGCGGCCGAACCTGCCCCGGCCACATGGGCCGAGTCCGGTTGAGCCTGAGACGCGCCGTCAGAGCCGGGGTGGTGCTCTTCGAGGAACGTCGGGGCCGGTTGCTCCGGCTCCCCGGGAGCTTGCTCATTCCAGGCTGGCGGAACGTCGTGCTCGAGGTCGAACAGACCTTGCTGTGCATCGAAAACCGCATGGCAGCGGCCGCACCGAACCCACCCTTCGGACACCTTGAGCTGGTCCAGAACGACCCGGAAAATCGTTCCGCAGGCGGTGCAACGGGTGGCGAGACTCATCGTCGAATCATGCCACGCAGCCTCACACCGGCCGATGGGCTGTCATCAGGATCCAGCCGTCTTCCGCGTCGCTCGTGGCGAGCGTCAGCCAAGGCGCATAGGCTTCGATCAGTTCATCGGCCTGACGCTCCAGGATGCCCGCCAGTACGAGATCGCCGCCGGCTTGCACATGGGCACACAGCAGTGGCGCCATCAATTTCAGCGGTGTGGCCAGGATGTTGGCCAGCACCAGCGGGTATTCGCCGTGGGCCATGTCGGGCAGTCCTGCCTGCACGATGACCCCGTTGTCACGCGCGTTGTCGATCGTGGCCTGCACTGCATCGGGGTCGATGTCGACCGCTTCGATACCGTGTGCGCCGTGCAGCGCCGCGCCGATCGCCAGGATGCCTGACCCGCAGCCGTAGTCGAGCACTCGCTCCCATCTCGCGCTTCGCTCGATGGCGTGCTGCGCAATCCAGCGCAGGCACATGCGCGTGGTCGGATGGGTGCCGGTGCCAAATGCCATACCGGGGTCGAGCCGTATCACCCGCGTCGCCTCGGCGGGCGTTTCGTGCCAGCTTGGCACCACCCAGAAGTCGAGGGTGACCGGCACGGGTGTGAATTGCGATTGCGTCAGCCGTACCCAGTCCTGATCGGCCAGCGGCGTAATCGATTGCAACTGCACCGCACTTGCCCAGTCCTGCGCGAGCAGCAAATCAGCGGCTTCCTGCGCGGCATCACCGTCGTCGAACAGTGCCTTCACGATCGAGCGGTCCCAGCCACTGCGCGCCACCGGCATGCCGGGCTCACCAAACAGCGCGCGCTCGGCCTCGGTGTCGGCGTCGGCATCCTCGACCGACACCGACAGCGCACCCAACTCGTCCATCAGTGCATCGCTCACCGATTCGGCCTCGTCCTGCGGACACAGCAGCAGCAACTCGACCATTTCAGTACACCCCTGCGGAAGCGGCGGACATCAACGCTTGTGCCCGCCCATCCACTCCTCAAGGTAGTGGATGCTGGTGCCGCCTTCGACGAACTTCGCATCCACCATCAGCTCGCGGTGCAGCGGGATGTTGGTCGATATGCCCTCGATCACGGTTTCTGACAGGGCGATGCGCATGCGCGCCAGAGCCTGCTCGCGTGTATCACCATGGACGATGATCTTGCCGATCATGGAGTCGTAGTGCGGCGGCACAAAGTAGTTGGTGTAGGCGTGCGAATCGACGCGCACCCCCGGGCCGCCCGGCGGATGCCAGGTTGTGATGCGCCCTGGTGACGGCGTGAACTTGTATGGGTCCTCGGCGTTGATGCGGCACTCGATCGAGTGGCCGCGCGTTTCCACCTGGCGTTGCGTGAACGGCAGCTTTTCCATCGCGGCGATGCGGATCTGCATTTGCACGATGTCGATGCCGGTGACCAGTTCGGTCACGGGGTGCTCGACCTGGATGCGCGTGTTCATCTCGATGAAGAAGAACTCGCCGTTCTCGTAGAGGAACTCGAAGGTACCGGCCCCCCGGTAGCCGATCTTCTTGCACGCAGCTGCGCAGCGCTCGCCCAGGCGCTCGATCGCGCGGCGGGGGATGCCCGGTGCAGGCGCTTCTTCGATGATCTTCTGGTGGCGCCGTTGCATCGAGCAGTCACGGTCGCCCAGCCACAGCGCATTGCGGTGCTGGTCGGCCAGCACCTGGATTTCGATGTGCCGCGGGTTCTGGAGAAACTTCTCCATGTAGACCGCCGGGTTGCCAAACGCGGCACCGGCTTCGGTGCGGGTGGTCTGCACCGCGTGCAGCAGCGCGGCTTCGGTGTGCACCACGCGCATGCCGCGTCCGCCGCCGCCGCCGGAGGCCTTGATGATCACGGGGTAGCCGATGGCGCGCGCGGCCTTGACGATCTCACGCGGGTCTTCGCCCAGCGCGCCTTCGCTGCCCGGCACGCACGGCACACCCGACTTGATCATGGCCTGCTTGGCCGAGACCTTGTCGCCCATCATGCGGATGCATTCAGGCGACGGGCCGATGAAGGTGAAGCCGCTGCGCTCGACGCGCTCTGCGAAGTCGGCGTTTTCGGACAGAAAGCCGTAGCCCGGATGGATGGCCTCGGCGTCAGTGACCTCGGCCGTCGAGATGATCGCCGGCATGTTCAGGTAGCTCAGCGATGACGCTGCCGGCCCGATGCACACCGCCTCGTCGGCGAGCTTGACGTACTTGGCTTCGCGGTCGGCTTCGGAATAGACCACCACCGACTTGATGCCGAGTTCGCGGCAGGCGCGCTGAATGCGCAGCGCGATCTCGCCGCGGTTGGCTATGAGTATTTTCTTGAACATCAACGAACCCGGCTCACTCAACGATGAACAGGGGCTGGCCGAACTCCACCGCCTGGCCGTTCTCGCACAGCACACGGGTGACCTTGCCCGTCTTGTCGGCTTCGATCTCGTTCATGATCTTCATCGCTTCGATGATGCAGATGGCCTCGCCTTCCTTGACCTCCGAGCCGATGTCGGCCAGCGGCTTGCCGCCGGGGCTCGCTGCGCGGTAGAAGGTGCCCACCATCGGCGACTTCACGACGTGGCCGATTTCCACAGGCGTTTCGACGACGGCGGGTGCCACAGCGTGTGCTGCCGCCACCGGCAGCGCCATGGCGGGAGCCGGTGCGTAGCTCACCACGGCGGCGCGTGGATCGGCCTTCACGATGCGCACCTTGCCTTCGGCTTCGGTGATTTCGAGTTCCGAGATGTTCGATTCCGACACGAGGTCGATCAACGTCTTGAGTTTGCGTAAGTCCATGCGAGAGCTCCAACAGGGTGTCTGGTCAGACGTGGGACAGAGGGTTCGTGCTGCGTTGCGTGGGGATGACCCATGCCGCGCATCTCACAGCGGTTGGCGATTCAGCGACTGGCGTGGTGCATGGCGTGATCAAGCGCCAGGCGGTAGCCATTGGCACCCAAGCCGCAGATCACGCCGACGGCCAGATCGGAGAAATAGGAGTGGTGACGAAACGGCTCGCGCCGGTGAACGTTTGACAGGTGCACCTCGATGAACGGCAGGTTCACCGCGGCCAAGGCATCACGCAGACCCACGCTGGTGTGGGTCAGCGCGGCGGGGTTGATGATGATGAACTGGGTGCCATCGGCGCGTGCGGCCTGCACGCGGTCGATCAGCGCACCTTCGTGATTGCTTTGAAACGTGTGCACGACCGAGCCGGCCTGAGCGGCGGTTTGCACCAGATCGGCATCGATCTGCTCAAGCGTTCGGCTGCCATAGACGCCGGGTTCACGGGTTCCCAGCAGGTTCAGGTTGGGCCCATGGAGCACGAGGATTTGCATGTAGATGATTCGGCGGGCCTCTCGGGCGCCGGGTCGCTGGTCTGCAGGGGGCGGACTTTACGCTGTTTGAGGTGCGTTGGCGCTTTTTGAAGCCAAATTGACGCCAGCCTGCTTTTTGAAGACCGGTGAGCAGAGCCTGAGGTCAAACACCGGCCAGGCTCGCCCAGCGGGCCAGATCGGCAGGCTTGAGCGCTCCCAGTTTGCGCTCGATCACCCGGGCGTCCCGGCCCAGAACCACGGTGAACGGCAGCGAACCCTCCGGGTTGCCCAGCGTTCGGGCCAGCTCGCTGCCATCCAATCCCGCCAGACCGATTGGAAAGCCCACGGGACGCCGCGCCAGAAACTCGCGCACCGGCGTGGGGCTGTCGATCGCGAGCCCGACCACGTTCCAGCCCCGCGCTTGCTGCTGGCGATGAAACTCGTCGATCAGCGGCATCTCCCGGATGCAAGGCGGACACCAGGTGGCCCAGAAGTTCAGCAGCAGTGGTGCTCCGCGCAGGCTCGCGAACGCCAGTTCGCCGCCGCCCGGCTGCTCGAAGCGCTGGGACCAGAACTCGGGGCCAGGAGTGTCGCCAGCGCCGCCACTCACCCGGTTGCGGATGGCAAGACCGGCGCCGCCCGCCATGGCCGCGGCGGCCACCCCGCCCAAGAGCCAGGTGCGTCGATTCATGTCGGGTCCTCCATTCGCTGTCGCAGTGCAGTCAAGTCGCCGCGCTGGGTCTGTCCGCTGGCGTCGGGTTTGAGACCGCCGCGCAGATCGTCGTGATCGAGAACCGTGAGGAACACGGTGACTTCTTCGCCGAGTGCGCGGCTGGGGCTGCTCACGCGCAGCACATCGACTGGCAGGTTGCGCGGGCCGGGCTGGCTGCCGATGTCGAAGTCGATACCCCGGTTGAGCATGCCCATCTCGGCGGACTTGGGGTCGTCGCAATACAGCTCGATGTGCACGCTCGACAGCCGGGTGGCGGTGCCGCGCCACACCGCGCCCGTGAGGTGCGGGCGGAACTCGGCGAGCCTTTCCATCCAGGCCGCCGCCACTTCGCGCAAGGCGGACAGCTCGGCAGGCTGGGTGTCGGCGCAAAACACAGACAGATAGGCGCGCACTTCGTCTTCGACGGCGGTGTTGTCGGGCAGCGCCGTGGCGCGCGTGCTGCGCTTGCCCAGGTCGCGGGCCGCGCGGCGCTTGGCCGGCCCGTACTCGAGGCCTTCTTCGACCACCAGGCGGGCGGCGCTGGCGGCGATCTCGGCGGTCAGGTCAGAAGGCATGGACGGCTTGCTCGTGCTTCAAGGCAGTTCAACCGCGCTCATGCGCGCCGAGACAGTGGCGGCTCTCGACAGCAGATAGGGCGAATCGGGACGTTTTTCGAACCGCTTGGGCGCGGGCAGCATCACGGCCAGCCGCGCGGCGGCCATCGGCGTGAGCTGCGCGGCGCTGGTGTGAAAGTAGTGCTGTGCCGCCGCCTCGGCGCCGAATATGCCTTCGCCCCACTCGACGCTGTTGAGGTAGATCTCGAGGATGCGGCGCTTGTCGAGCATCGCCTCGAGCATGAAGGTCAGCACAAACTCCTGCGCCTTGCGCACCAGATGGCGCTCGCTGCTCAGAAACAGGTTTTTCGCCAGCTGCTGGGTGATCGTCGAGCCACCGATCACCTTGGGCTCCACCTTGCGCGGCGTCTTGGCCTCGGTGCGTGCGTTGATCGCCTCGGCGCGAACCTGCGCCTTCTGGTTGCGCTCCCAGGCTTTCTCAAGCGCGTCCCAGTCGACACCGTTGTGCTCGGCGAAGCCGGCATCCTCGGAGGCGATGACCGCGCGCTTGAGGTTGGCCGAAATGCGCGTGTCGTCCACCCAGCGCTGGCTCCAGCCGAGCGTGTGCTTCTCGCTCAGCAAGCGCCAGATCTCGGATCGCTGGAAGCTCGTCGACGCCGGGTCGACCACCGCCATCAGCGCAATGCGCAGGGCAAAGTAAAGCTGCAGCGCGACCAGCGCCAGCGCCACCAGCGCGACGAACCGCAGCAACGAAGCCTGTGCGGTCTTTTTCACGGCGTCTTGCCCGCCGCGACGGCAAGCCGTTGTTGAAGCGCTGAGAGCACCGGGGCGGTGTCAGGGCGCACGCCGCGCCAGACGAAAAACGATTCGGCGGCCTGTTCGACCAGCATGCCCAAACCGTCGCGCCCGCGCGCCTCCTGGGCCGCAGCCCAATCCATGAAGGGCTGCGCTGCCGCGCCGTACATCATGTCGAGCGCCAGCGTGCCGGTACGCAGCGACTCGGCGGGCACCGGCACGCCGCCCGAGTGCAGGCTGCTCGCGCTGGCGTTGACCACCACGTCGAACCCGCAGCCAGGCTGCTGCAGACCGGCCACGCGCAGGCTCACGCCGTGCGCCGTGGCCCACGCGGCATGCCGTGCGGCCAGGGCTTCGGCCTTGTCGACAGTGCGGTTGCACAGCACCAGGTCGGCGGGCCGGGCAGCGATCAGCGCGCCCAGCGCTCCGGCGGCGGCGCCACCGGCACCGACCAGCAGCACGCGCACACCCGCCAGCGGCACGCCTGCGTTGTGTTCGATGTCGCGCACCAGCCCCGCGCCGTCGGTGTTGTCGGCCAGCCAGCCACCGGCATCGAAGCGCAGCAGGTTGGCTGCTTGCGCCAGCGCCGCGCGTTCGGTGGCCTGCTCGCCCAGCGCAAACGCTTCGAACTTGAACGGCACCGTGACGTTGCAACCGCGCGCCGAGCCACTCACCACCGGGGCATCAGCCGCAAATTCGCCCACGCTGCCGCCCGGCGCCTCGGCGAAGGTTCGGATCACCTGCGCGAAGCCGCCCTCATCGAGCGGACACAGCAGCCGCCCGTAGCGCATGGCCTGACCGGTGGCCGCAGCGAACATGGCGTGGATGAACGGAGATTGGCTGTGCGCGACCGGGTGGCCCGCCACGGCGTAGTGATCGATGGGAGTCATCAAGGCGTCTTTCAACGGGGAGAGGGGCTTTGCACCGTGGTTTCGAGGCCGTCCTCGCGGGTGAAACGAAAGCGTGAAGTGACCACCATCTGGTCGAACTCGGCGCGCATCCTGGGCGAGAACGCGCCAAACGGCCCGGCGGCACGAACGATCGCGATCGCCTGCCGGTCGAGTGCGGGCGACTGGGAGGAACGCACCACCTCGGTGTCGATGACGCGGCCGGCGGCGTCGATCGTCACGTTCATCGTCAGCTCGCCGTACAGCTTTTGCCCGCCCTGTTCAGGGAAGTGGCTGGTGCCGCGCTCCTCGATCTTGCGGCGAAGCCGGTCGTAGTACTGCGCGTAGGCTGCCTCGCGTGTGGCCGGGCTGATGTAGCGCTTCTTGGGACGTGCGTTTTCCTCGTTGACGCGTTTTTCGATCTGCGCGAGCAGCTGCACCAGCTGGCGCCGATGGTCTTCCTTGGCGCGCTCGCGCGGCGAGCCCTCGTCGTGGCTGGCATCGAACGCCGGCATCAGCGCGAGCTCGCGGCGCACCTGCGTGAGCAATTGCTGCTGCGTTTGCTGCAGTTGCTCGATTTGCTTGCGCGAGGTTTCCTCGGCGTCGCCGATCTCGGTCTGGGCCGATGGCAGCAGCGGCGAGGTGGCCCGACCGCTGTCGGCTTCGCCACCGCCGGCCAGCGAGACCTGCGCGACGGCCTGGGCGCGGTCGGGCGCGGTGCTCGAGCGCGAGTTGACCAGGATCACCTCGAGCGGCGTGTCCTCGAAGATGCGGTTGAAGCGCTCGGGGTCGACCAGGCGAATCGTCAGCAGTGCCGCATGCACCGCCACCGAAAAGATCAGCGCAATCCCCAGCGGCGACAGCTTGCCGAACATGCGCTCAGGTGTCGGGGCGGGCGTTCAAGGGGCCGCCACCGCCGCATCTGCGGTGCCTTCGGCTGGTGCGTCCTGCAAGTCGATGGCCAGCGTGAGCGGTCCGGCCGCATCGGCTCCGTCGTCAGCGGCTTCATCGGGCTCCACGGCGTCATTGGCTTCGGTTGCGGGGTCGTCGATACGCGCCAGCACGCTGGCATGCAGGTCGAGCGTGAGCAGGTCGGTGCCGGTCAGGCGCACGCGCACCCGCGCGCCGCGCGGAAGCGCCTCGGCGCCGATCGCGCGGAAAACCAGCGGCAGCGTGTCGGCACGCACCAGACCGTCCTTCATCACCGCCGCTTCGAGCTCGGCGATGCCTTCTTGCGCCAAATGACGCAGCGTCCAGTAGCGCTCGATTGCCGACTGGAAGGCGTTGTAGGCGCTGTAAGCAGCCTCGAAGCCCGAGATGATCGCGAACAGCGCAGTGTCCTTGGGCTTGAACGGCGCGGCCAGCGCGGCGGTGCGCCCGTGCCGCACGCAGGCAATGATCTGCCACTGGTTGACCAGATCGACGTAGCGCCGCAGCGGCGAGGTGGCCCAGGTGTACTGCGCGACGCCCATGCCGGCGTGCGGCGCCGGCCGGGTGCCCATGCGCACCTTGACGCCGGGCGCCATGCTGGCCTGGCTGCGGTAGATGCCGGGCACGCCGTTGCTCGCGATCCAGCCGCCCCAGGTGCTGTTGGCCAGGATCATGGCCTCGGCCACGATCAGATCGAGCGACGAGCCGCGAGCACGCGTGCTGATGAGCACGCGCTCGTCCCCGCGTGGGGCGTCGGCCGGCTCGGTGTCATCTGCGGCTTCGAGGCGGAAGTTGTAGTCGGGGCGGTTGAAGTTCTCGGGCTTGCCGCGCAACACCTCGCGGCCGGCCTTCAGGTGCCGCGCCAGCCGGTAGGCAAAAGCCAGCTCGGGGGCGAAGTCGTAGTCGGCCGGCTGCTCGCCGGTCAGCGTGGCTTCGGTGATCACGCCGTCGAGCTGGTCGTGCCGCAAGTTGGCGGCGATCGGCACCCGGTCGAGCCGGGTCTCGCTGGCGGTGACTTCCAGCGTGGCTTCGTCCATCGTCACGTACAGCGACACGGCCGGGCACTCGCGTCCGGCCATCAGCGTGTACACCTGAACCACGTCGTCGGGCAGCATGGTCAACTTATGACCCGGCATGTAGACGGTGGAAAAGCGATCACGCGCCAGCTTGTCGACTGCACTGTCGGGTGAGATGGCCAGCGCCGGTGCGGCGATGTGCACGCCAAACACCACGGTGCCGCTGCCCAGGCCCTGCACCGACAACGCATCGTCGATCTCGGTGGTCTGCGAGTCGTCGATCGAAAACGCCCGCACCGGCGCCAGCTCGAGCGACTCCTTGATCGCGGGTGCTTCGAGCGGCGGGAAGCCGGTGCCCTTGGGGAAGTGCTCGAACAAGAAGCGCTTCCAGTGAAACTGATACGGCGAATCGATCGCTCCGGCCCCGGTCAACAAGTCGAGCGGCGCCTTTTGCGAGCGCCGGGCCGCTTCGACCACGGCCTTGTATTCGGGGCCGTTCTTGTCAGGCTTGAAAAGGATCTTGTAGAGCTGCTCGCGCACCGGGGCCGGGCACACGCCAGCAGCGAGTTCGGCCGCCCAGGCTTCGATCTGCGCGGCCTGCTGCTTCTTGCGCTCGATGCCCAGCAGCGCGGCCTTCACGGTTTCTTCTGGCGCTTTCTTGAAGCTGCCCTTGCCGAGCCGGCGAAAGTAGTGCGGCGCCTCGAACAGGCGAAACAGCGAGGCCGTCTGCTGCACGAGACCCGCCTTGGCGTCGAAGTAATCGCGGGCCAGATCGGCGAAGCCGAATTCGCCTTCTGGGGCGAACTCCCAAGCCAGATCGAGGTCGATTTCGCGTGCCAGAGCCTGCGCCTCGGCCACCAGCTCGGCCGGCTGCGGCTTGTCGAACTTGAGCATCACGTTGGCCAGCTTGACCTTCACGCGCTTGCCCGAGTCGAGCTCGACCTGCATCGAACTGTCGGCCTCGGACATCACTCGCCCGGCGTGGAACTTTCCTGCTTCTTCATAGAGGGCGTACATAGGCGTGGAATTGTCGTCCATGCCTGCGGCACGTCAGGCCGGCAGGGCCTTGGGTGTCAAGTCGGGATGAGGCCGGGAAACACCCACAGCAGCGCTGCGGTCATCGTCACGTAGCGGGCGAACTTGCCGATCGCCATGTAGACCACACAGGGCCAGAAGGGCAGCTGGAGCCATCCCGCCACCGAGCACAGCGGATCGCCGACAACTGGCAGCCACGCCAGCAGGCAGGCTTTCGCACCGTAGCGCTCCAGCCAATGCGCGGCCTTGCGGTGAGGTCTTGAGGGCTCTCGTGGCGCCGTACCCGCACCGTTGGCTTGGCCCTCACGTTTGGCTTGCAGCCTGCGCACGGCGTTGCCTGCGCCCAGCCCCATCCACCAACTGACCATGCCGCCCAGCGTGTTGCCCACGGTGGCCACCAGAACGGCCGGCCAGAACAACTGCGGGTTCAGCTTGACCAGGGCGAACACCGCCGGCTCTGAGCCCAGCGGCAGCAACGTGGCCGAGATGAACGACACCACGAACAAGGTGCTCAGCCCGACTTCCGGCAGGGCCAGAGTGACCATCAACCACGCCAGCAACGACTGCATCCAGGCTTCCATCTCAGGGATTATCGGGATGCCTCCGGACGTCCCGGTGCGGCGAAACCCGACGCTATACTCTGCCTCCTTTTTAAGCAGATGCGGCCCTTCCCCCCCATGAACATCGGCCACATTCCGCTGACAAACAACCTGTTTGTCGCGCCGATGGCAGGGGTCACCGACCGGCCTTTCCGGCAGTGGTGCAAGCGTCTGGGAGCGGGCTACGCGGTCAGCGAGATGGTCACTTCGCGGCGCGAACTGTGGACCAGCCTGAAAACCAGCCGCCGCGCCAACCACGATGGCGAGGTGGAACCCATCGCGGTGCAGATCGCGGGCACCGACCCGCTGATGATGGCCGAGGCGGCTGCCTACAACATCGACCGCGGCGCGCAGATCATCGACATCAACATGGGCTGCCCGGCCAAGAAGGTGTGCAACGTGTGGGCCGGCTCGGCGCTGATGCAAAACGAGCCGCTGGCACTGTCCATCATCAG
>CANGBT010000055.1 GCA_947452135.1 Burkholderiales bacterium | reverse complement strand
TGCTTGACCGTGACGGTGTCGCCGGTCTTGGCCTGCCAGTACTTGGCAAACGCCTTGTTGTATTCGCCGTACAGCTCGCGCGTCGGGTCGTACGACACGTTGAGCAGACTGACCTCCTTGGCAACGACACCGAAGGCGGCTGCGCTGATGGCCAGCACCAGCAAGGCGGAACGGGTGAAATTTCGAGCTGACATGCGGAATCTCCGTTGGGGACAAACAGGCTCGGCGCCGAGGCCGAATGACCCGCAGGTTAGGCAGCCAGGGGCCGCCCGCCAACGAAGCGTTGCGCTCTTTGTTATGCGAATTCCAGATAACAGCGGCCGCTCGAAATTACGCTCAGCACGTCACGGCTGGGCGGCAGCCGATCGACCGCCCAAAGAGCCCGGTGACCATAATCACGCCACCCATCCCTCGGCCTTTTCGTCACGCCATGAAAAAGATCCTGATCGTCGAAGACCAGCCCGACATCCGCCGCCTGGTGCGCATGACCCTGGAGTTCGAGGACTGGGAAATCCATGAGGCGCCCGATGCGCTGACCGGCTGGGAAATGGCGCGCAGCGTGCAGCCCGATGTGGTGCTGCTCGACGTGATGATGCCCGGCGAGCTCGACGGTCTGGATCTGTGCCGGGCCATGAAATCCACGCCCAAGCTGCACGGCGTGCCGGTGATCATCCTGTCGGCGCGCGGCGGCAGCGCCGATCGCGAAGCGGGCCTGAGCGCCGGTGCCACCGAGTACCTGGTCAAGCCGTTCAGCCCGATGCAGTTGCTCGTGCTGCTGGGCGACATCGTGGCCAAGCCACAGTGCAGGCAGAGCTGATCAGCGAGATGCTCGAACAGCCGGCCCTGCCCGTGGGGCTGAGCGTGGTGAGCGCGCTGGTCATCGGAGTGCTTGCCTGGATGGCAGCGCGTGGCGCGCGCGCCCACCGCGCGGCCGTGGCACGCATGGAACAAGCCCTCGAGGAAGCCGCGCGGCGCGAGCGCGAGCTCAGCGGCACCGTGATGAGCCTGCAGGAGCTGATCTTTCGCACCGACGCCAACGGCGCGATCACCTTCGTCAACCAGCACTGGATGCCGGTGATGGGCACCAGCGTGGCCAGCGCGCTGGGCCAGCGCCCGTGGGAGATCGTGCAAAGCGCCGACCGCGACCGCGTGTGGTCGCTGTTCACCCGCGGCCCCGGCCTGGCCGCGCGGCGCACCCAGGCCTCGCTCGTCGGCGCGCTGGGCACGCTGCGCACCTTCGATGTGTCGGTGATACCCCTGCACCATCAGGGCAAGATTTCGGGCTTCGCTTGCAGCGCGATGGACGTGACCGACCGGGTCGCCGCCGAGCAGCAGCTGCACGCCCAGTTGGCCTTCACCCGGCTCGTGATGGAAACCAGTCCGCTGCCGCAGTCGGTGATCACGCTCGACGGCCAGTTCGTGATCGTCAACAAGGCGTGGGAAGACTTCACCGGCCAGCAGCGCAGCGACAACGCCTACCGGTCGTCGGCCACGCCCGATCAGCCGCCCACGCGCCGGCTGCACGAGGCCGAAGACCGCAAGCGGCTGCGCGCGCAGCCGCGGTTGCGCCATGAGTCGAGCGTGACGCACCGCGACGGCTCGCTGCGCGAAGTGATGGTCGACAAGGTGCTGCTGCACGGCACCGACGGGCGCGCCTCGGGCATCCTGTGCGTGTTCATGGACATCTCGGAGTTCCGCGATGCCGAGCGCGCCACCCGCGAGGCGCGCGATGCCGCCGAGGAAACCTCGCGCGCCAAGACCGAGTTCATCGCCAACATCAGCCACGAGCTGCGCACGCCGCTGCAGTCGATCATTGGTTTTTCAGAGCTCGGCGTGGTGCGGTCGGGCGAACACGAGCGGCTGCAGGCCATGTTCGGCGAGATCCACCATGCCGGCGAGCGCATGCTCAGCCTGGTCAATGACCTGCTCGATGTCTCGAAGATCGACAGCACCATTGGCGCCATCCACGTCGAGCGCACCGATCTGCGCGTGCTGATCCGCGAGGTGGTGCGCGAGATCGATCCGCTGATCCGCTCGAAGGAGCTCACGCTGCTCGTGAACCTGCCAGAACAACCGATGCTGACCAAGGTGGACCCGCCGCGCTACCAGCAGGTGGTGCGCAATGTGCTCGCCAACGCGATCAAGTTCAGCCCGTCCCACAGCTGCATCGACATCGTGGGCGACCGCACCGAAAGCGGCGCGCTGCGCGTTCAGGTGAGCGATGAAGGCCCGGGCATCCCCGAGGCCGAGCTCGATCAGGTCTTCGATGCGTTCGTGCAGTCGAGCCAGACCAAGGACGGCTCAGGCGGCACGGGGCTGGGGCTGGCGATCTGCCGCAAGATCATCGATGCGCATGGCGGCAGCATCCACGCCGAAAACAGGCCTGCGCGAGGCACCGTGTTTCACATCGTCGTGCCCGCTCGCATGGCGCGAGCGGCTGACCGTCAAGACGACGCCAGCCACTCCGCGTTCATGACGGTCTACTGACCCGGGACCTTGCTGCGCATTAGCTGAGCGCCAGTACCCGGCTGTCGGAGCCACCGCTGGTCTTGAAGGCGGCCACCGCCTCCACCAGCTGGCGCGCCTGCTGGCTGAGGGTTTCGGACGCCGCCGCACTTTCCTCGATCAGCGCGGTGTTGCGCTGGGTCGACTGATCCATCTGCGACACCGCCTTGCCGACCTGGTCGATGCCGGTGCTTTGCTCGGCGCTGGCTGCGCTGATCTCGGCCACGATGTCGGTCACGCGCTTGATGGCCGAGACGATCTCGTCCATGGTGTGGCCGGCCTGACCGACCAGCGCGGTGCCCTGCTCGACCCGGTCGACGCTGGCGTTGACCAGGCTCTTGACCTCGCGGGCGGCCTCGGCGCTGCGATGCGCCAGGTTGCGCACCTCGGCGGCCACGACCGCAAAGCCGCGGCCTTGCTCGCCAGCACGGGCCGCCTCGACGGCGGCGTTGAGCGCCAGGATGTTGGTCTGGAAGGCGATGCCGTCGATCACGCTGATGATGTCGGCGATCTTCTTCGAGCTGTCATTGATGCCGGTCATGGTTTCGACCACCTGGCTCATGACCTGCCCGCCCTTGAGCGCCACGGTCGAAGCCCCCAGCGCGAGCTGGTTGGCCTGACGGGCGTGGTCGGCGTTGTTGCGCACGGTGGAACCCAACTGGTCCATGGTGGCGGCGGTTTCCTGCAGCGCGCTGGCTTGCTGTTCGGTGCGGTTGGACAGGTCCTGGTTGCCACCGGCGATCTGCGCGCTGGCGCTGGCCACCTCGTCAGCGTTGGACTTCACTTCCCGCACGATGCTCGTGAAATTGGCCTGCATGCGCGACAGCGACTGCAGCAAACGCACCGCCTCCTCGTTGCCGTCCGGACGGATCGACACCGTGAGGTCGCCTTGCGCGAGGCTGTCAGCCACGCTCACGGCGTGGGCGATCGGACGCGACATGCTGCGCGCCAGCGACAGCGCGGCCACCGTCATCATGACCACGGCGAAAGCCAGTGCGGTGCTGATGGACACGGCCGCTTCCTTGACGCGGCTGTTGGCGGTGGCGTCCAGCGCCTCGCTGTTTTTCTCGATGGTTCCGGACAGGCCGGCCATCTGGGTTTCCAGCTCAGTGAACACGGACTGCAGGGCGGGCATGGCGGCCTGCGCGGCGGTCGCGTCGGTCGCCGACAGCGTCACCACCGTGGACACCGCCTCCACGTACTTGCGAACCAGCGGGTGCACCGTGGCCAGCGCCTCCTTGCTGGACGCCGAAAGGGGCATGCCCTCGAGGCTGGTCAATGCCGCCTCGAACCGTTCGGCATGCTCTTTCAGCCCGGCTTGCGCCTCGGCGACGCGATCGGCGTTTTTCTCGAGCGCGCCGAGCAGCGCCAACTGCGCATCGCCACGCAAGGCGTCATGCATCATGTCGGCGTCCTGGCTGGTTTGCAGCGCATGGCTGCCTTGCACAGCGTCCGACAGCGAGTCGCCCAGTCGTGACGACGTGAACAACCCGATGCCGCCGGCAAGGCCCGCAAGCAAAGCCCCCGAAAGGCCCAAGGCAAGAATCTGGCTGCGCAGTTTCATGAGTGACTCCGGTTCAATCGATCAAAGAGAAATGCCGTACCAGCCGAAGCCGACGGTCCACAAGGTGCTGCCCGAGCCCGATTGACGGCTGGCCGTGAGGTCCAGGCCGAGCACCTCGGGAATCACCCACCAGCGGCCACCGACCGACTTCACGGTGCCGCCAAAGGTCTCGCTGCGGGTGTTGGTCTGCACTTCGGCAAACACCAGGAAATGTTCTTGAGGGGCCCACACCGCGGCCAGATTCAGCAGCCCGGCGCTGTCGTGGCTTTCGCGATCGCGCACGGCGCCCAGGTTGGCGTGGATCGTCCATTGGTCGCTGGGTGCCAGGCTGGCCAGGATCAGCCCCGAGGTCTCCGCACCACGCCAGTGGTGGTCGACGGGATGAGCGAAAGACTGCGCGAGCTTCAGGCCGAAATTCAGATCGCCGGCCGAGGTCTTGAACTTCCACGACTCGGGCACCCACTTGAGCGCCATGCCGGCTTCGCCGCGAACCTCAGGGCGGGGGTGCGGGCGGGTGTAGTCCACACCCAACTCGAGGCCGGGCAGCACGCCGCACGCAGCGCCCGCCACGACGGCGTGTTCGCGCCCGGCGTGCTCGGTCCACGATTCGATCTGGCAGTTGCCGAAGTCGGCCACGCCCGCGTCTTCAGAACCCAGCGGCCGGCCAGCCCAGGCGGCTTGATTGCAAGCGAGCAAACCGGCGGCGAGGAGCAGAGTTTTGGTGTTCATGTGCGTCACAGGTTTCCTGATGAGTTGGTATCGGCCGCTTGGCGGGCCGCTTGAACCCTATCAGGCCGCGACGGCAAAGCCCTCTTCTTGAGCAGGGGAAACCACCATGCGGGGGTGCAGCCAGGCCGCCGTCGCATCGCCGCCGGCCGCACGCGCATACAGGTGCCCTTGCAGCGAGGTGCATCCCATGGCGCTGAGCATGCTGGCCTGACCCTCGGTCTCGACGCCTTCGGCCACCACGCGCAAGCGCAGGCTGCGCGACATGGCCACGATGGCGCGGGCCAGTTCGCGATCGTCGGGGTCGGTCTCGAGGTCGCGCACGAACGAGCGGTCGATCTTGACACTGTCGACCGGAAAGCGTTTCAGGTGGCTCAGGCTCGAGTAGCCGGTGCCGAAGTCGTCGATCGCGATGCGGATGCCCAGCGCCTTGATGCGCAGCAGGGTCTCGAGCGTGTCCTCGGGCTGCGTCATCAAGGTCGATTCGGTGATCTCGAAAGCCAGCTGTGAGCCCTCGATGCCGGTGTCTTCCAGGATGTCGGACACGCTGTCGACGAACTGCGCATGGGCGAGCTGCACCGGCGACACATTGACCGCGATGGTCATGGCCGACAGCGCCGAATCACGCCAGTCGCGCAACTGCTCGCAGGCCTGGCGCAGCATGGTTTCGCCCAGCGGCACGATCAGGCCGCTTTCCTCGGCCACCGCGATGAAGGCGTCAGGCTCTTGCGGCCCGCGGGCATCGGATGTCCAGCGCGCCAGCGCTTCCATGGCCACCGGCAACCCGCTCACCACGTCCATGATGGGCTGGTAGTGCGCCACGAACTGGCCTTCGGACAGGCCGCGGCGCATGTCGACTTCGAGCTGCAGGCGCTCGGATGCGGCCTGATCGACCTCGCGCGAGAAGAACTGGTAACGGTTGCGCCCGCCGCGCTTGGCGCGGTACATCGCGGCGTCGGCGTGCTTCATCAGCGTATCGGGGTCTTCACCATCTTGCGGGTAGATGGCGATGCCCAGGCTGATGCCCACGGTCACTTCGGTGCCCTCGAGCACGCACGGCAGCGCCACTTCACGCAAGATCTTTTGCGCGACTTCGCCGATCTCGTCGGGCCCGCCGATGTCGGCCAGCAGCATCACGAACTCGTCGCCACCGAGGCGCGAGACGGTGTCGCCCGGATGAAGCGCCTTGGTCAGCCGCTGCGCCAGCGTCTTGAGCAGCTCATCGCCCACCGCATGGCCCAGCGAGTCGTTGACGTGCTTGAAGTGATCGAGGTCCATGAAGACCACCGCGAAGGTCCTCGGATGCACGCTGGCGGCCTCGCAGGCCTGGCTCACACGGCTTTGAAACAGCGCGCGGTTGGGCAGGCCGGTCAGGCTGTCGTGGTGGGCCAGATGGGCCAGTTGACGTGTCAGTTCACGCGACTCGGTCACGTCCTGAAACACCATCACCGCACCCAGCAGTTCGCCCATCTGCCCGACGATCGGCGAGACCGAATCGCGCACGCCGTACTCACGGCCGCCCCGGTCACGCAGCATGGCCTGGTGCGACACCTCGGCGCCAGCCTTCCCACTGAGGCAACGTTCGATCGGGTTGGGCAGCTCACGGCCGCTGGCCTGCTCGAACAATCGCACCACGTGGCCAAACGCCAGACCGCGCGCTTCAGCCAGCGACCAGCCCAGCAGTTGCTCGGCCACCGGGTTGAGGTAAGTGATGCGGCCGGTGTCATCGAGGCTCACCACGCCGTCGGCGATGGAGTGCAGCGTGACCTCGACCGAATGCATCAGCGATGGCGGCGTCTCGTACAGCCGTTGCAGATCGAGCGCCATGCGGTCGAGCCGGTCGCGGTCCTGACGCACGCGCTTGAAGCTGGCCACCAGCAAGCCGGCCGGCAACACCAGCACGCTGCCCATCGCGTGCGCAGCAAACCACCCCCGCCACAGCGCACCGAAACCGCTCACGCCGAGGGCGCCGTAAAACCAGGCCGCCAGCACAGCGCCCACGGCAGCCGGCAGCACTGTGGCCAGCAGCAAGCCACTCAACAGCGCCGCAGGGCGGCCCACCGCCTCGTCGGGCGTGGCCAGCCGCTTGAGGATGACCGCGCCCAGCACGATTTCGATCAGGTTGACGGGCATGCTCGACAGCGTCAGCCAGGCCGGCTCGCCAGCCACACCGCCGGCCAGCACCCCGCCAATGGCCACGGCTCCGATGGCGACCGGCCAGTGGGCCCTGGCGCGAGCGGCCAGCCAGACCATCGCCACCGCGTTCGCGCACCACAGCACGGCCACCGGCCCCGCAGTGCGCGCGAACCACAGACATGCCAGCGACACCGCGAAGAAGACCATCCCCCACACGGCCACCGACCGGAACTGCTCCGAGGCAACACTGCCATGCTGATGCGCATTGGCGTCGTGAGCCGTCAAGGGCATGGGTTCGGGCGGTCGTGCCGACATCTGTGAGAAAGCCTCTCCTGTTTGTTCATGCACCGGTCTTGCAAGCCGGGCCTGCGCACAGACACGAAAACTGCTCGATGCAGCGTGTCGGGGCACCCGCGGATTCTCAGGGCAGATCGACCCGCCACATGCTGCCGGCAGCACATCAGCAAGGCGGAATCTTCGTCTGGCGCAAACGTGTGGCGCTCGCGCGTCAAACGGTGTTCGTGCCGGCGGCAGGCCACTCGACCTCGACCCATGCCGGCGTTGCCTTAGGAATTGCTTAGCAACAGCGCTGCGTTGCCCCCACCCAGACATCGTTCATATTCAGGCCTTAGGCTGGCCCGACATCTGCATGCACACGCACGCTGCCACCCCACCCCTTTTCACGACCCAGGCCCATGCAGTTCAACCACCTCAACGACGACACCGAAGACACGCTGTTCAGCCCCGCCGAGCGCGCCCAGGCTGCCTCGCGCAGCACCTGGGTCAGCGTCGGGGTCAATCTGGTGCTGACCGTCACGCAGATCACCGTGGGCCTGCTGGCCAAGTCGCAGGGCCTGATCGCCGACGGCGTGCACTCGCTGTCTGATCTGGTGGCCGATTTCGTCGTGCTGCTGGCCAACCGGCACAGCCAGAAGGACGCCGACGCGGACCACCCCTACGGACACCAGCGCTTCGAAACCGCCGGCTCGCTGATCCTGGGCGCGCTGCTGCTGGGCGTGGGCGTGGGCATGCTGTGGTCGGCGTTTCTCAAGATCGCCGCGCCCCACACCGTGGGCACGGTGCACGTGGTCGCGCTGTGGGTGGCCGGCGGCGCGCTCGTCGCCAAGGAGATGCTGTTTCGCTACATGCTCGTGGTCGCCAAGCGGGTGAAGTCGACCATGCTGGTGGCCAATGCCTGGCACGCCCGCTCGGATGCGGCCTCGTCGCTGGTGGTCGGCGTGGGCATCGCCGGCAACCTGGCGGGCTACCCGATCCTCGACCCGATTGCTGCGCTCATCGTGGGCTGCATGGTGACGAAGATGGGCTGGAAGTTCGGCTGGGACGCGTTGCACGACCTGATGGACCGCTCGGTCGACGATGCCGAGGTCAAGGCGATCCGAGAAACACTGGAGCAAACAGCCGGCGTGATCGGCGTGCACGATGTGCGCACCCGCAAGATGGGCGACATGATCGTGGTCGATGCCCACATCGAGGTTGACGCCGACATCAGCGTCGAGGCCGGCCACGAGATCGCGGTGGCCGCGCAGCAGCGGGTGCTGCAGCGACATCGCGTGCTCAACCTGATGTCGCACATCGACCCGTGGCGCCGCCCTGACCGCGACCACCAGGGTGCGCCCGTGGCCCACTGAGCGCGCTGGCGGCGCCCGCCGTCGGCGAGGCTCGCCATCAGGCGTGGCTCAGGCCAGCGCGGCCGATCCGTCGAGGTTGAACACCCGCACCGCTTGCACCAGGTGCTGCGCCTGGTCTTTGAGGGTCTCGGCCGCAGCGGCGGTCTGATCGACCAGCGCGGCGTTTTGCTGGGTGGCTTCGTCCATCAGGGCCACGGCCTGCGCCACTTCCGACACGCTGGCGCTTTGCTGGCGACCGGCCTCGCTGATCTCGCGCACCACCTGCGTGACCCGCTCGATCGACGACACCACATCGCCCATGGTGGCGCCGGCGCGCGCGACCAGCGCGGTGCCGCTGTCGAGCTGCTGCACGCTGCTGCCGATGAGCTGGCGGATTTCGCGTGCGGCTTGCGTGCAGCGCCCGGCCAGCACACGGACCTCGGTGGCCACCACCGCAAAGCCGCGCCCCTGCTCGCCGGCACGCGCGGCTTCCACGGCGGCGTTGAGCGCCAGGATGTTGGTCTGGAAAGCGATGCCATCGATGACGCCGACGATCTCGCTCACGCGGCGCGATGTCTCGTTGATGCCCTTCATGGTGTCGACCACCTCGGCAACCACCTGGCCACCACTGAGCGCGACGTCGCAGGCCTGCTGCGCGAGCCGGTTGGCGGAGTCGGCGTTCGCGGCGTTGTGTGACACCGCCTCGCCGAGTTGCTGCATGGAGGCTGAGGTTTGCTCCAGCGCGGCGGCCTGGCGCTCGTTGCGCGCGCTGAGCTCGCCATTGGCCAGCGCCAGATCGCTCGACGCCGTGCCCACCTGATCGATGCCGAGTTGCACCTGCGAGACCAGATCGCGCAGCGAGTCCTGCATGGTTCCCATCGAGCTGAGCATCACGCCGATCTCGTCGGTGGTCTTGGGGATGGCACGGCGGCGCAGGTCACCGTGGGCGATGCGCGTGGCCACGTCGGCAGCCAGTTGCACAGGGCGCAAGACACTGCCACCGATGGCCCAGTTGGCCAGCAGCACCAGCGCGCCCACGCACAGGCTGAGCACCAGCGCGGCCTGCTTGATCCAGGTGGCCTGATCGCCCACGCCGGCCACGTCGGCATCCATCTTGGTGATCTCGTCCTTCACGAACGCATCGAGGCCGTCTTGCAGCGTTTCGCTGGCCTTGTCGAAGCGGGGCATCAACTTGTTGCCCTGCTCGGGGCCGCCGTCGACATACGCATGGGCCATCTCGACCCCGGTCTTGAAATAGACCTCGAAGTGGGCCGCCACCGACTCGAGCGCTTGCAACTGCCCGTCGGCATGCTGAGCTTGGAGATAGCCGCGGAAGCGCTCCACGTGGGCCAGAAACTCGGTGCGGTTGTCGCCGGCCAGCTTGAAGCCGTCGTCAAGCCCGTCCTGGCCCCGAGTGGCCGACACGTCCGACAGGAACTGCTGAACCTGCACCACGTTGCGCTCGAGGTCCTTGGCCAGCAACGCGAACTCCACCTTGGCCGTGACCTGCTCGCTCACGCGATGCTGCATGTCGGTGAGCCCGACCCACAGCCACACCGCGAAGGCGCCCAGCAACAGCAGCGGGGTCACGGCGTTGAGCAGCAGCTTCTTGCGAATGGACAGGTTGGCGAGCACCCCGGGCCGGGCGGCCAGGGCGGATGGGCTGTGCTGCGTGTGCATGGAGGGCCTCAGGGCAAACCGATCGCAGCGCTGCGGGGCCCGATCGCCCCGCAGAAGCGGTCACTTGCCGAAACCTTTCGGCCGGCCCGGCTCGAACTTGAAGGCTCATTGGGCATCTCCCGGCCATTGCGGTGCCGGGTTGAGGCAGATCAAGCAAGCCGTCGCCTGGCGCCCTCAGCATTCCCCAGGCGTTGACAACGCCAAGCGGCGTCGCCTGCATCAACCGCAGCACCCGAACCACCGTGACTGCTTCCTTGCTGCTGGTCTGGATCTGCACCGCCTTCGCGCTTGAGCTGGCCGTGGGCGTTGCTGTGGTGCTGGTGCGCCGCCGCCGGCGCCTGGCGCTGGCGGCGATGTCGGTGGCAGCCCCGACCCCTGCCAACGCGGCGCTGGCGTGGGCGGGCTGGCGGGAGTTCCGCGTGGTGCGGCGCGAGTTCGAGGACGCCGCGCAAACCCAGTGCTCCTTCTACCTGGTGCCCGTCGATGGCGTCGCGCTGCCTGACTACAAGCCCGGCCAATACCTCACCTTTGCGCTGGACGTCGCCGGCAGCGCCGACACGGCGCCACCGCGCCCCATCACCCGCTGCTATTCGCTGTCGGACCGGCCCGACCCGCTGCGCTACCGCATCACCGTCAAGCGCGTGGGTCCGCCGCCGCTCGCGCAAAGCCTGCCGCCCGGCGTGGCGTCGAACCACCTCCACGACCGGGTGCACGAGGGCGATGTGCTGCGCGTGAGGGCGCCAGCCGGGCGCTTTGTCATCGAGCCCGACGATCCGACCACGCCGGTGCTGATCGCCGGCGGCATCGGCATCACCCCGCTGCTCGCCATGCTCAACTGGTGGCTGGCCGAGCGGCCCGATCGCCCGATCCACCTCTACTACGGGCTGCGCCACAGCCGCGAGCAGGCGTTCCGGCCGTGGCTGGAACAGCAAGCCGCTGCGCACTCGCACTTTCACCTGACCATCGCGTGCAGCCGTCCCGATCCAGGCGAGGAACCGGGGCGCGATTTCCAGCACCTCGGGCGGGTGGATGTCGAGCTGCTGCAGCGCACGCTTCCCGCCGGTCGGCACCGGTTCTATGTGTGCGGCCCGCCGGCGATGCTGGGCAGCGTGCCACCGGCGCTGCGCGGCTGGGGGGTGGCGGCCGGAGACATCCGCATCGAGGCATTCGGGCCGGCGTCGACGGATGCGCCTGAGGCGCTCACGCCCTCACCCGCCGCGCCCGAATCCGGTGCGGCGAGCTTTGAAGTGCGCTTCGCCCGCTCGGGCCGCACGCTGGCGTGGGACGGTCGCGATGCGAGCTTGCTGGCGTTTGCCGAGCGCCACGCGGTGGTCGTCGATTCAGGCTGCCGCTCCGGCAGCTGCGGCAGCTGTGAAACCCGGCTCATCGCCGGCCGGGTGGACTACGCCAGGCCGCCCGATCACGAGATCGCGCCGGGACACTGCCTGCTGTGCGTGGGCACGCCGCGCTCGGCCCTGGTGCTCGACGCATGAACCGCACACAAGCCCGGCTGTTCACGCGCGAGGTGCTGCCGTTCGCACTGCAGCTGCTCGCGCTGGCCGCCGCTGCGCTGCTGGTCGATGGCGTGCTGCACTGGTTCGACGTGGTGTGGATCGGCCGCCACCTGGGCATCCCGGGCGTGGTGATGATCGTGCTGTCGCGGGTGTATTCGCTGCGCAAGCGCGGGGTCATCAGCAGCGGGCGGCCCGCCACGCTGCTGCGCTTGCACGAGGCGATGGCGTGGGCCGGCTCTTTGCTGGTGCTGGTGCACGCGGGCATTCACTTCAACGCGATCCTGGCGTGGCTGGCGGTGTGGGCGATGCTCATCAACATCGCCAGCGGGCTGACCGGCAAGTACCTGCTCAAGCGTTCGCGCAAGCGCATGGATGAGGCGCGCTTGCGGCTGCAGTCGCAAGGCCTGTCGCCCGAGCAGCTCGCCGAACTCGGCTACTGGGACAGCCTGACATTCGATGCGGTGCGGCAGTGGCGCGTGGTCCATGTGCCGATCTCGCTGGCCTTCGGCGTGCTGGCGCTGGCGCACATCGTCTCGGTGTTCATCTTCTGGGGCTGGAATTGAAGCGCCCGTGGCTGCTCCTGAGCGTCATCGCCAACTTGCTGGCGATGCTCGCGCTGGTGTTCATCTATCCCGACCTGATGGTGGCGCCGGGGCGGCTGGCTGCCGGCCACGCCGAGCTGGCCACCGACTGTTTTGCCTGCCACGCGCCGCTGCGCGGGGCGTCGTCGCAGCGCTGCGCGAGCTGCCACGCGGTGGCCGACATCGGGCTGCGCACCACGCGCGGCGTGGCCATCGTCGCGACACCGGCGAAGGTGGCGTTCCACCAGCAGCTCATCGAAACCGACTGCGTGGCCTGCCACAGCGACCACCAGGCACCGAAGCTCACGCGGCACAGCCCCAAGCCGTTTTCACATGAGCTGCTGCAAGCGGCCACACGCGAGCGTTGCGACGGCTGTCACCGCAAGCCCGCCAACAACTTGCATGCGCAACTGAAGGGCAACTGCGCGCAATGCCACAGCGCGCAGGGCTGGAAGCCGGCCACCTTCGATCACGACCAGTTGTTCGTGCTCGACGGCGACCACAACACGCGATGCGAGACCTGCCACGTGAACAGCGACTACAGCCGCTACAGCTGCTACGGCTGCCACGAGCACACGCCATCCAACGTGCGCGCCAAGCACGAGGAAGAAGGCGTGCGCGACTTCGACAACTGCGTCAGGTGCCACCGCAGCGCGAACGACAAGCCCGAGGAGGGTGGCAACCGGGAACGCGGGTCAGACGCGGCTGGCCACCCAACCCGCGACCGACGCGAGCGCGACTGACAACCCGCTCGGGTCGGTGCCGCCAGCCATCGCCATGTCGGGCTTGCCGCCGCCCTTGCCGCCGACTTGCTGCGCCACGAAGTTGACCAGCTCGCCCGCCTTGACGCGGCCGATGCTGTCGGCGGTGACCCCGGCAGCCAGCTGCACCTTGCCGCCGTCCACGCTGGCCAGCACCACCACGGCGGTCTTGAGCTTGTCTTTCAGCTTGTCGAGCGTTTCGCGCAGCGCCTTGGCGTCGGCGCCTTCGAGCCGCGCGGCGAGCACCTTGATGCCGCCCACGTCGACCGCCTGCGCCATCAGCTCGTCGCCTTGCGCCGAAGCCAGCTTGCCCTTGATCGCGTCGAGTTCTTTCTCGAGAGCGCGCACCTGATCGAGCAGCGAAATCACGCGCGCCGGCACATCGGCACGCAGCACCTTGAGCGTGCCGGCCACGCCGCCCAGCGCCGATTCCATGCCCTGCACATAGACCAGCGCGTTGTCGCCGGTGAGTGCTTCCACGCGGCGCACGCCTGCGGCCACGCCGCCTTCGGCCACGATGGTGAACAAGCCGATGTCACCGGTGCGCTGCACGTGGGTGCCGCCGCACAGCTCGCGGCTCGAGCCGATGCCCAGCACGCGCACCTCGTCGCCGTATTTCTCGCCAAACAGCATCATCGCGCCGGTCTTTTGCGCGTCGTCGATGGACATCACGTCGGCGCTCACGGCGGCGTTGGCCAGCACCTCGGCGTTGACGATGTTCTCGACCTGACGGATCTGCTCGTTGGTCATCGGCGCGTTGTGCGCGAAGTCAAAGCGCGTGCGATCGGCCGTGACCTGCGAGCCCTTTTGCTGCACGTGGGCGCCGAGCACCTCGCGCAGCGCCTTGTGCATCAGGTGGGTGGCGCTGTGGTTGCGCACGGTCTTGGCACGGCGCTCGCCATCGACGCGCGCGGTGAAGCTGTCGCCCACCTCGACCTCGCCTTCGACGACGCGGCCCTGGTGGCCGAACACGCTGGCCAGCACCTTGATGGTGTCGTCCACCAGCACCCGCGAGCGCGCGTTGCGCAGCTCGCCGGTGTCGCCGGCCTGGCCGCCGCTCTCGGCGTAGAACGGCGTGTGGTCGAGCACGATCACCGCGTCATCACCGGCGCGCGCGCGCAGCACCGGCGTGCCGTCGAGGTAGATCGCGGTGACCTTGGCACCTTCGTGCGCGAGGTGCTCATAGCCATGAAACACCGTGGCCGCGCCGCTGTACTCGAGCCCTTGCGCCATCTTGAATTTGCCGGCCGCGCGCGCTTGTTCGCGCTGGCGGCCCATGGCCACATCGAAGGCCGCGCCGTCGACGGTCATGTCGCGCTCGCGGCACACGTCGGCGGTCAAATCGAGCGGGAAGCCGTAGGTGTCGTGCAACTTGAAGGCCAGGTCGCCATCAAGCACCCGGCCGGCATCACCGGGCTTCGCGGCAGTTTCGGCCAGCGCGGTCTCGAGGATTTCCATGCCGTTGGAAATCGTCTGGAAGAAGCGTTCTTCTTCCTGGCGCAGCACCTCGGTCACGCGCAGTTGCTGCTGGCGCAGCTCGGGGTAGGCATCGCCCATCTCGACGGCCAGATCGGCCACCAGCGTGTGAAAGAACGGCGTGCGCGCACCGAGCTTGTAGCCATGGCGGATGGCGCGGCGGGTGATGCGGCGCAGCACGTAGCCGCGTCCTTCGTTGCCCGGCACCACGCCGTCGGCCACCGTGAAGCTGCACGCGCGGATGTGGTCGGCGATGACCTTGAGCGACGGCGAATCGGCCGCGAAGTCGGCCCCGCCTGCGGACTGCACCGCACGGCGCGCGGCGGCCAGCAGGTTCACGAACAGATCGATCTCGTAGTTGCTGTGCACGTTCTGCAGCACCGCGGTGATGCGCTCGAGGCCCATGCCGGTGTCCACGCTGGGCTTGGGCAGCTTGTGCATGACGCCGTCTTCGGTGCGGTTGAACTGCATGAAGACGTTGTTCCAGATCTCGATGTAGCGGTCGCCGTCTTCATCGGGCGAGCCCGGCGGCCCGCCGGCCACCTCGGGTCCGTGGTCGTAGAAGATCTCGGTGCACGGGCCGCACGGGCCGGTGTCGCCCATCATCCAGAAGTTGTCCGAGGCGTAGCGCGCGCCCTTGTTGTCGCCGATGCGCACGATGCGCTCGGCGGGCACGCCCACCGTCTTGTTCCAGATCTCGTAGGCCTCGTCGTCGTCGGCGTAGACCGTGACCCAGAGCTTGTCTTTCGGCAGCTTGTAGACCTCGGTCAGCAGCTCCCACGCGTACGAGATGGCGTCGTGCTTGAAGTAGTCGCCAAAGCTGAAGTTGCCCAGCATCTCGAAGAACGTGTGGTGGCGCGCGGTGTAGCCCACGTTGTCGAGGTCGTTGTGCTTGCCGCCGGCGCGAATGCACTTCTGGCTGGTGGTGGCGCGCGTGTAGCTGCGGCGATCGAAGCCGAGGAACACGTCCTTGAACTGGTTCATGCCCGCGTTGGTGAACAGCAGCGTGGGGTCGTCACCCGGGATCACCGGGCTGCT
>CANGBT010000054.1 GCA_947452135.1 Burkholderiales bacterium | reverse complement strand
GTACCCGAGCAGGACGATTCTTCGACCCAAACGCCAGCACCTTCAACGTCATCAGCGGATCACCACCAATCATCTCGCCAATCAAATTGGCATCCACGTTGTCCTCACGCTCGCGCATAACCTCCAGCGCTTCCGCCGTCTCGGACTTCGTTAAGGGGTAATGAACAAGGCCCGGTCGAAGCACCTCCGCCACTTGGTGGTATTTGAGCGGTTTCGGCTAAACACCACCATTCGAGATGCTTTGCACAAGCCGGACGTGAACGAATCTGCACATTCGTTTCGTTCTGGCGACATGAACAGGCACATGGGACCAACGGCGTTGAGCATCGTGGAGTAGGTCGACCGGATGTTGGCTTGCAGTCTCAAGCCCTGGGCGGAAACGGCATCAGCACAGAAACGGCAAGAAACAACAAAGTTCGCACGCAGCAAGCGTTTTGCCGTGGCCGATCCGCTTTGCAAGTGTCGCGGCCGCCAGTGCAGCCCTGGCGAGCACACCGGAGTTTTCGTCTCGGTGGTGCCGTTTGCCCTTACCGGCCGCCACATTGTGGCTACGTAGCCGATCAAGGCGCAGGAAAAAGAAAAAGGACTTAGTCGCCTTAGCGTCTAAGTCCTTGATTCTTCTAGCGTTTAAGTGGCTCCTCGACCTGGGCTCGAACCAGGGACCTACGGATTAACAGTCCGGCGCTCTACCGACTGAGCTATCGAGGAACAGCCAACGATTATAGCGAGCTTCAGCTGATTTGGGCGTTCCGTTTCAACCAAAGTCGCTGCAATGACGTCACCGACTAGCCAGCCGGCTCATCCATTCGGCCGCAACATGCTCGGGCTGCTGGGCAGTCACCAATGCGCGCACTACAGCGACCGACCCCACTCCGCTTTTCAGCACTTCGGGCAGACGCTCGGCATCGATTCCGCCGATCGCCACCAGCGAGTGGTGGCGCATCAGACGCGCGTAAGCCATCAGCCGGCCCGGACCCTGCGGCACAGTGGCCATCTGCTTCAAGGTGGTGGCGTAGACCGCGCCCATGGCGATGTAACTAGGGCTGATCCGATCAGCGCGCAGCATCTCGGCGTAGCCGTGCGTGCTGAGCCCGAGCCGCATGCCGGCGTTGCGGATGGCATCGAGATCCGCGAGTTCGATATCTTCCTGGCCCAGATGCACGCCATAGGCTCCGGCGCGGATCGCGGCTTGCCAGTGATCGTTGATGAAAAGTTGTGCTCCGGTGCCACGAACTGCGTCGATGGCGGACTCGACTTCGCGCTGCACGTCGGCTTCATCTTCGGACTTGAAGCGCAGTTGCACCGTGGGCACGCCGGCGCGTGCCATGCGGCCGACCCAGCCGGCATCGGGCAACACCGCATAGAGCCCGAGCGCGGCCGGGCAGGGTGCGAATCCGCTCACGCGCGGGTACGGTGCCAAGCCGAAATCGCAGGGTTCGTCGGGCCACACGGTGGCGTCGAACTCGCCGGTTCTTTGTGTGCGGGCGTGCCACGCGGTCGCGACGCATTCGGCATCGGCCTCGATAAATCCGAGCTCACGGCAGGCCTGCTTGGCAGCGCGGTAGACGGGGTCATCGTGACCGAACCTCGTTGCCGAAGTGTCGGACGGAGCCAGTCCAAGCTGCGTGCGGTGAGCTTCGACGATGGCTGCTGCCATCTGCACCACGGCGCTCGTGCTCATTCGTGATGCCAGAACGGTGTGCCCAACACCGGCGTGCTGGGCTGCGCGGCGTGCTGTTCGCTCATTGCGCCGGCGCGGTGTGCGCTGCGCCCGGCCTGCACCGCATCGGCAAACGCGCCGGCCATGGCCACCGGATCTTGAGCCAGCGCCACCGCCGTGTTGAGCAGCACGCCGTCGTAACCCCACTCCATGACCTGGCAGGCGTGCGACGGTCGCCCGAGTCCGGCGTCCACGATCATCGGTACCGCCAGCCGCTCGCGCAGCACCTGCATCGCATAGGGGTTGATCGGGCCCTTGCCGGTGCCGATGGGCGCGGCCCAGGGCATCACCGCCTGGCAGCCCACATCGACCAGCCGTTGGCACACGACCAGGTCTTCGGTGCAGTACGGCAGCACCAGAAAGCCATCTTTGATCAGCCACTCGGCGGCCTCGACGAGCTTGAGCGTGTCGGGCTGCAGCGTGTAGTCGTCGCCGATCAGTTCGAGCTTGATCCACGGCGTGTCGAACACCTCGCGCGCCATTTGCGCGGTGGTGATCACCTCCTGGATACCGTGACAGCCGGCCGTGTTGGGCAGCACCGGCACGCCCAGTGTTTGCAGCAGGCGCCAGAAATCACCACCCGCCTCGGCGTTGGATGCGCCTTGGCGCCGCAGCGAGGCCGTCAGCATCGCGGGGCGCGCGCGGCGCACGGCGTCTTCGAGCACCTGCGGCGAGGGGTAACGCGAGGTGCCGAGCATCAACCGGCTTTGAAACGTCTGGCCGTACAGCACCAGAGCATCGGTGGTGGGCGTGTTGTAGGGGGCGTTGTCCATCGGTGAGTGGGAGGTTTCAGCCGCCGGTGATCGGGGCGATCAGCTCGATGCGGTCGCCCGCGTTCAGCGGCGTGTTGTTGTATTGCATCCGGGGTACGAACATCATGTTGATGGCCGCAGCAAATGGTGCACGCGGCTGCAGCGCGGCGACAGCATCAGCCAGCGTGGCGCCCTCGGGCAGCTCGTGTTCGATGTGGTTGATCAGCACTTTCATGGCGTCACGGTCTCGGCATGCTCGACGCGCAGCGCCATGCGTTCGGCCAGATCGCTGCGGCCGTTGGCCATGCATTGCATCGTCGCGTCGAGCATCGCCGGGGCGATCAGGAAGCCGTGCCGGTACAGGCCGTTGATCTGCAGCCGCCTTTGCCCAAGCCAGCGCAGCGCAGGAAGGTTGTCGCGCAGCACCGGGCGGCATTGCGCGGAGATTTCCAGCACTCGCGCCTCGGCGAAGCCCGGGTGCACCGTGTAGGCCGCGCTCAGCAGCTCGAGCGCCGAGCGCACGCTGACGGGCGACAAGTCATCCGATTCGATTTCGGTCGCGCCGATGACGAACACCCCGCCCGGTTTGGGTGCGATGTACAGCGGATAGCGCGGGTGCAGCAGCCGCGTCGGGCGCGTCAGCGTCACCTCGGGTGCGTGGATGCGGATCACCTCGCCGCGCACGCCGCGCAACGATTGCCACTCGCTGCGCGCGCCCAGCCCGCGGCAGTCGAACAGCCAGCCGGCGAAGCTGGCATCGAAATCACTCGGCGCACGCGGGCTGTTCCAGTGCAGCGCGACTCCCAGCGTTTTCAGTTGCTGGAGCAGTGCCAACAGCAACTCGCGGTTGTCGAGCTGGCCTTCCTCGGGCAGATAAAGGCCTTGCGAAAAGCGCTCGCCCAGCGCGGGTTCCAAGCGCGTCACGCCCCGGCCATCGAGGACTTCGGCGGCCGGTAACTGCGGCATCGATCGCGCGGTGGCGGCGAGCTGTTGCTGGAAACGTGTGGCCTCGGCAGCGTCTTGCCGGTGCCACAACACCAGCGTGCCCTGCTGCTGAAAGTAGACCGTCTGATCCAGCGTCGCGATCAGTTCAGGCCAGCGCACCAGCGAGTGGCGGCCCATTTCGACGACGCTGAGTTCGGTCACTGCCGATTCGGCCAGCGGAGCCAGCATGGCTGCGGCCACATGGGCAGCCGATGCCGGCGCATCGGGCGCGCTGGCGTCGTGGATCTCGACCTGGTGACCGGCGCGTGCCAGTTCGCAAGCCAGCAGCCGGCCCATCAGGCCGGCGCCCAGCACCACCGTGCGTTGGCTGGAACCTGGTGTGCTCATGGCTCGCGCCTTGCCGCCATGGCAGCGTGAGCTGCATCGGTCCCATGCTCAGGGCGGCACCGCCGATAATTTTTGCCATGAGCACCATTCCCGAGTCCGCCCCAGCGCAGTGGCGCTACCCCCGCGTGCTGTCGATCGCCGGCTCCGACAGCGGCGGCGGCGCAGGCATCCAGGCCGACCTCAAAACCTTCAGCGCGCTGGGCTGTTACGGCATGACGGCGATCACCGCGATCACCGCACAAAACACGTTGGGCGTCAGCGCGATCCACGGCGTGCCGGCTGAGATCCTGAAAGCGCAGATCTGCGCGGTGATGGACGACATCGGCGCCGACGCCTTGAAGATCGGCATGCTGCATTCCGCCGAGGTCGTGCGCGTGGTTGCCTGGGCGATCGACGCTTACCGCATCCAGCACGTGGTGCTCGACCCGGTGATGGTGTCTACCAGCGGCCACCGCTTGATCCAACCCGACACCGCGCAGGTGCTGGTGAGCGAGCTGTTTCCCCGCGCTTCGCTGGTCACGCCCAACCTCGATGAGGCCGCACTGCTGCTGGGCCGCCCGATCGAGGGCACAGCCGAACTCGATGCGGCCGCCACCGACCTGCTGGCGCTGGGTGCCGCGGGCGTGTTGCTCAAGGGGGGGCACCTGCCGGGCGATGAGGTGGTCGACCTCCTCGCCTTGCAAGGTGGTTTGCGGCTGCGCCTGCAATCGCCACGCATCGACAGCAGCAACGTGCATGGCACCGGCTGCACGCTGTCGTCGGCGATCGCCGCGCACCTGGCACTGGGCCTGGAACTGCCGCAAGCCGTGTCCGAAGCGCGCCGCTACATCTTGCAGGCCATCGCCGGCGGTGCCGATGCGCTTACCGGTGGCGGCCACGGCCCGTTGAATCACGGGCACGCGCCGCTTCCCATGCGACTGTTGCCGGTGCACTGACACAGCTTGATGTTTGTCGGGGTTGGCGGTGTTGAAAGCCATCGATGGATCCATGCCCTCGGAGGCAAGGAAATGCAGCCGAAGCAGGCGTCGTCGATGGGGGTGACGATCCGCTGAACCGGTGTGCTTCCCTGCGCGAGGATTACCTCAATCAGGTTCAAAGGGACTGTCTCAGTCGCACGCTGCGGGATGAATCCGCGACGCTCAACACCCCCAGCGCTGATGCCGTTGCCAGCACCTCGGGAAGTATAGGTTCCGGGTCCCGGCAGGTCCCGATAATCCGGTGCTCTCTCACCCTCCAGTCAAAGGCCGAACATGCCCGTCCAGTGGTTTCCAGGGCACATGCATTCGACGAAGAAAGCGATCGTCGAGCGCGTCAAGGGCATCGACGTGGTCATCGAGATGCTCGATGCGCGTCTGCCAGGTTCCAGCGCCAATCCGCTGCTCGCCGAGTTGACGCACGGCAAGCTCGCCTTGAAGGTGCTCAACAAGCAGGACCTGGCCGATCCCGAGCGCACCACGCTGTGGCTCGAGCATTTCAACGCGCAGCCGGGCACACGGGCCATCGGCCTCGATGGACGCGCTGGGGCGGCGGTTCACCGCATCATCGACGCCTGCCGCGAGCTCGCGCCGCACCGTGGCGGCATGGTCAAGCCGCTGCGCGTGCTGATCTGCGGCATTCCCAACGTGGGCAAGTCCACGGTCATCAATTCGCTGGTCGGTCGCGTGGCGGCCAAAACCGGCGACGAGCCCGGCATCACCAAGACCGAGCAGAAGATCGTGTTGGCCAACGACTTCTACCTGTTTGACACGCCCGGCATGCTGTGGCCGCGCATCGTGGTCGAGCAAAGCGGCTATTGCCTTGCGGCCAGCGGGGCGGTGGGACGCAATGCGTTCGATGAGGAAGAGGTGGCGCTGGAACTGATCGCGATGCTCAACCGTGACTATCCGGGTGCCCTGATGCAGCGCTTCAAGCTGGGCGACCTGGCCGGCCGCACTGAACAGGAGTGGCTCGCCGCCATCGGCCGCCAGCGCGGTGCGGTCATGACGGGCGGGCGCATCAACCTGCAAAAGGCCGCCGAGATCGTGCTGCATGAACTGCGCTCGGGCAGCCTCGGGCGCATCACGCTCGAAACCCCGCAAGATCTGTCTCGATGGCAGGCTGAAGCAGCGGTCAAGGAAGCCGAGCGCGATGCCCGGAAGTCGGCTCGGTCGAAGAGGCCGCGAGCGGTTACGCCGAAGGCGACGCCGACTGAAGATTGAGCCAACCTGGCTGCGAGGTCGGGCGATCGGGCTTGATCAACGCGGTGTTCAGCACCCGGCTCAGATCAGAGGCCAGAAGATCGGCCAGCAGCGGCTTGAGCCAGTACTCGCGCACCCCAAGGCTGAGCGCCTTGACGATGTCGATCGAAAACGCTTCGGCTGTGAGGGCGATGACCTGGCATGACCCGTCGGCCATGTCGGGCTGCAATGCCCTGACGACGTCCATGCCGCCCATGTCGGGCAGGCTCATGTTGAGCAGGATCAGGTCTGGCATGGCGGTGCGAACCGCCCTGATGCCGCTGTGGCCGTTGACGGCAATGCGCAGATCAATGCCGGGGTAGTGGGACAGGGCCGCCCTGAGCATCGCGTGGTTGCCCGGGTCGGCATCGATGCTCAGCAAGCGGCTGCAGACGTTTCGGCGGTCGGTGTCAGCTTCTTGCGTGTGCATGACGTACCCCTTGATCTGAAACGTCGGATCTAAAAACTGCTTGGCAGGATTGTGCGAATTCAACGCCTTGGCGACCATTGGTGCTTGCCCGTGAGTTTGTGCAGCCCCGCCGTTATCCTTGCCGCCCGGTGGCTGTGTGCCTGGCACCGACTCACTGGAGTTCGAGCATGACGGCAGGTTCCTTCAAACAGTGGTTGTGGTGGCTGCTGGCCGTGTGGCTGACCTGCGGTGTCTGGCACGCCGGCTGCGCTGCCGAAGTGCCCGCGACCGTGGCGGCGCCGGCAGTCATCAGCCACGCCGCTCAGCACATCGAGCAGCGGCAGGCCTTCGTGCAGGAGCTGAGCGAAGACCCTGCAGCCGCGCTGGTGTCCGCCGGTAAAGCGGCCCAGCGGGCCAAGTCGTTCGCGCTTGATGACCCCCGCCGCGCCGATGCGATGGAGTTGCTGAGTCTGGCTCACCTCGAGGCCGCAGCCTTCGACAAGGCGCTGCCGCTGGCCACCGAGGTCGTGCGACTTCGTCTGGCGGCGCGTCCGGTCGAGCCGCCACTGCTGGCGTTCGCGCTTGGTACGCACGCGGCGGTGCTGTTTGCGTCGGGCCGCAGCGCCGATGCCGATGTGGCGCACACACAGTCGGTGCTGGCTTGGCACCGCGCCTACCCTGCAGACGATGTGGACCTCGCCCCGTGGCTTGAAGCTCAGGCTGGTGGCGTGTCGCGCGGATGGGGCCGGCCGCAATGGGCCGTCGGGTTGCTGGGTGAGGCGGTGCGCCTGCGCGCGTTGCACCCCGAACTGCCAGGCGGGCGGCTCGCCCAGACGCTGGAAGATCTGGCGATTCACGAAATGCGCCTGACGCAGTTCGGCGAGTCCGACGCCCACCTCGATGCTGCTGCCAAGTTGCTGGCCATCGAATCGCAAAGCGATCCGGCGCGCGAAGAATTGAAGGCTGCCGTGGCGCAGATTCTCATGATGCGAGCTGGTATCGCCGGTGCGTTGGGGAACAAGGCTCAGGTGCGTGAACTGGCCGGGCAGGCCTGGGCGGTCAACCTGACCGATCGAAAGTTGCAGGCCGAGACGCAACTGTTGATGTCGGACTCGCTGGCAGCGGTGCTGCGAGGCCTGGGCGATCTCGACGGCGCCATCGCTGCGCAACGGCGCTCGCTCGCGGTGTTCGAGCACCATCAGGACCTGCTCGACAGCGGCGCCCTTGAGCGCGACCTGCTGGGTGGCACGCTCACCTCGCTGGCAAGCCTCTACCTCGAGCATGAGGAGCAGGGCCCCGCGCGACAGACCCTGAGGGCAGCACGCATGGCGCTGGGCGACACGCCCGAAGTCTTGTTTGCATTGGCCGAGCTCGAGCGGCAAAGCGGCGACGAACCGCTGGCGCTCTCGCTTTACGAGGCCGCTTTGCGCAAGCGCGAGGGGTCATCCGGCGAAGTGACGGTGCTGTTTGGCAGCAGCGCTCCAGCCGTGGCTTCCGGTGTCGCGGGAGGCTCAGCTCAGGAGACACCCGACAGCCTGTCGTGGGGCCAGGCGGCGGTGCGTGTGCCCAAGTTGAAGCCGTCGGGCGAGGCTGCATCGACCGTGATGCGCACCGTGCCTTTGCCGCCGGGACTGGCCGGCACCGACGCCCCGCTGCTGATCCGCTCACGGCGCGCGCTCGACGCCACCGCATGGGGCGCGCAGGCCAAAGCGCTCACTGCACGTGCGCGGCGTCAGGCAAGGTCGGCGCTGGTGTTCGTGCCGGGCGCCAACGTATCGCCCGACGCCGCCGTGCAGCAAGCCGCGCAGTTGGCGAGCGCCATCGACTTCGACGGGTCGGTGTTCGTGTACGCGTGGTCGTCACTGGGCGTGTCGCATCGGCTGGCTGCTGACGCCCCCGGCGCCGAGCGCGCGACGGCCGGGCTGGTCGAGTTTGTCGATCAGATCGCGCGCACCAGCGGCGCTGAGAAGGTCCATTTGGTTGCCAACGGCATGGGCAATCAGGTGCTGCTGCCGGCGCTTGCGCGCATGGCGGCCGATCCCGCCAGACCGCTGCGCACGTCGCTGCGCGAGGTCGTGCTGCTGGCCCCCACTGTGCCCGTCGACGAGTTCACGAGCGGGTTTGATGCGTTGGCTCGCCTCGACCCGGCGTTCGGTCGATTCACGCTGTATGCGCACTCGCCCGACCCTGCGTTGTGGGCGGCCTGGCAGCGCAACGGTGCCAGGTCGCTGGCAGGTTCGGCCGCCGTTGGCGTGCCGCTGCTGCATCCGCGGGTGCAGAGCATCGATCTGTCCCGACTGCCTGAGCCGGGCTTGCTGCAGTTGAACCGTGATCCGTGGCCCGTGGACCCGCTGGTCGCCGAAGACATCCGCGCGCTGTTGCAAGCCGGCCCGGTGAGAACGCCCGAGCGGCGCAGCGCGTCGTTCAAGCCGGTGCGCAGCGTCGAGGGCAGCGTGCCGTACTGGTCGTACGAGCCGCCAGCCGTTTCGCGACGCTAGTCTTTGCGAGCGGCCACGCCCAGCAACTGGTGCAGCCGGGGGCTGGTCGTCGTGTATTGCAGCTGAACCGGCCGCTCCGGGCGAACCCGCGCCGCCGCGCCATAGGCGGCCAGCGTGGCTTCGTGAAAGCCACACACGATCAGTTTTTTCTTGCCCGGGTAGGTGTTGACGTCGCCCACGGCAAAGATCCCCGGCACGCTGGTCTCGAAGGTTTCGGTGTTGACCACGAGCTGCTTGCGTTCGAGCTGCAAGCCCCAGTCGGCGATCGGCCCGAGCCTTGGGCTCAGTCCCCACAGCACGGCCAGTACGTCGGTGCGCAGTGATTGCGTGCTGCCGTCGGCGACCGCGACGGTGAGACCGGTGAGCGTGTCGCCGCTGCATTCCAGCGCCACCGCCTGACCCGCGATGAAGCGCATCCGGCCGGCGGCGCAAGCGGCGCGCAGGCGCTCGACGGTGGCCGCCTCGGCCCTGAAGGCGTCGCGGCGGTGCATCAGCGTGACGCTGGCCGGGCGGTCTGTCGTGGCATCGGTGGTGGAGCCGTCGACACCGGCGAGAGACAGCGCAAAGCCCAGCGCCGCATCGTCGTCGCCGAGCACCACCACGTGGCGCCCCGCCGTGGCTGCGGGTGTTTCGCCGCTGTGAAAAACCTGCCGCCGCAGGTGGCGCTCGATGCCTTCGAGCACCAGCTGGCGCGGCATGAACGAGCCGACACCACCGGCTATGACGATCGCGCGCGCCGCCAGCCGTGTGCCCGAGGAAGTGCTGACCTCAAAGCGGCCGTCAGGCTGCGCCGCGATGGCCGTGACCTGCTGCGACAGGTGGAAGGTGGGCGCCATCGGCGCGACTTGCGTCAGCAAGCGCTCGACCAGTTCGCGTCCGGTGCACACCGGCACCGCGGGAATGTCGTAGATGGGTTTGTCGGGGTAGAGCTCGATGCACTGGCCGCCGGGCTCGCCCAGGCTGTCAACCACGTGGCAGCCGATCTCGAGCAGCCCCAGCTGAAACACCTGGAACAGCCCCACGGGGCCCGCGCCGATCACCAGCGCATCGGTGCACAGCGCAGCGCTCTGGCGGTCGGACAAGGCGCGAGTCGCGGGCGGTGTGAAGCCGGATGCGGGATCGATCAGCGGATCAGCTCAGACAGCTTGCCGGTGCGGTCTTTCCAGTCGTCGGCGTCGGGCAGCGCAGGCTTGCGCTTGGTGATGCTGGGCCAGCCGATGCGAGCCAGATCGGCGTTGAGTTTGATCATGTGCTGCTGGTCGCCGGGCACGTCTTCCTCCGGCATGATGGCGTTGACTGGGCACTCGGGGATGCACACGGCGCAGTCGATGCACTCATCGGGGTCGATGGTCAGGAAGTTCGGACCTTCGCGAAAGCAATCGACGGGACACACATCCACGCAGTCGGTGTATTTGCAGCGGATGCAGGCTTCGGTGACTACGTGGGTCATGACTCAGGCTCGGTAGGACTGCTGTCGCAGGGTTGAGAAAACCGGTGGGCGCCGCGCCTCACCAGCGCCTAAATTTTACGTGTTCGGGGCTCCACCCTGTGCTGCACAGGGACAGCCTGTTGGCGGCGAAGGACTTGCGCCATCGCGTTGCTTCGGGCAGCCTGAGTGGCATCGCGATCGCGCACTTCCAACCCGCCACTTTGCACAGACTGTTCTCCCTCCGGACATGACTGGCTTGAACGAAACCGCAGCGATCGGCCTGTCTGTGCTGATGCACGTGAGCTGGAACCTGATCGCCCGACACCAGCCCCGCGACTGTGAACCGCTGTGGTGGGTGCTGCTCGGGCACGCGCTGCTGGTGGCGCCCTGGGGCGTCTACCGGCTTGCGCTTGATGCGCAGTGGGATGCGCACTTGCTGCTGTTGATGGGGGTTTCGGCCGGCGCCAACGCGCTGTACTTCCACGGCCTGTCGCGCGCCTATCGGCTGGCTCCCGTCAGTCTTGTCTACCCACTGGTGCGCAGCTCACCGTTGCTGATCGCGGTGTGGAGCCTGCTGTTTTTCGGTGAATCGCTGGGCGTGCTGGCCTGGATCGGAATCGCCATCAGCGTGGTCGGCCTGACGTTGATGGCGCACACCGGGCGCGGCCACAGCGAGGGCAGGGCGTTGCCCTGGGCGCTGCTGGCGATGCTCGCGACCAGCGTCTATTCGCTGTCTGACAAGGCGGCCACCGCGCAGATCCCGGGCTTCGGTGGCCTGGTGGGGTATCTGAGCGTGGGCTACTTCGCCGCGTGGCTGGCCATCAGCGTCAACTTGCGGCGCGCCACCGGAGCTTGGATCCCGATCGCTCGGCCGGGCGTCGCCGCCTGGCTGATCGGCAGCCTGTGCATCGGGTTGTCCTACGCCTTGGTGATCCACGCGATGCGCACCTTGCCGGCGGCCGAGGTGGTCGCCTACACCAACGCCGGCATCGTGATCGCCACGCTGGCGTCGTTGCTGGTGTTCAAGGAGCGAACCCGTTGGCGTTGGCGGATCACCGCCACAGTGATCATCTGCGCGGGATTGATCTGTCTGGCCTGGGGACGATCCACCGCGGGTTGAGGTGGCCGCAGATCAGCGGATCAGCTCAGACAGCTTGCCGGTGCGGTCTTTCCAGTCGTCGGCGTCGGGCAGCGCAGGCTTGCGCTTGGTGATGCTGGGCCAGCCGATGCGAGCCAGATCGGCGTTGAGCTTGATCATGTGCTGCTGGTCGCCGGGCACGTCTTCCTCCGGCATGATGGCGTTGACCGGGCACTCGGGGATGCACACGGCGCAGTCGATGCACTCATCGGGGTCGATGGTCAGGAAGTTGGGACCTTCGCGAAAGCAATCGACGGGACACACATCCACGCAGTCGGTGTATTTGCAGCGGATGCAGGCTTCGGTGACTACGTGGGTCATGACTCAGGCTCGGTAGGACTGCTGTCGCAGGGTTGAGAAAACCGGTGGGCGCGATGCCACACCAGCACTTGCATGTCAGTGGGGCACCCCGGCCTCGTTCAGTGCGGGGGTGTCGGCGTGGACGGCGGGGGGTGATGTGCTCAGCGAGCGGGCGCCAGCGCCGATCACCACGACCGTCGGGCGGCCCGCGTGCAGCATGCTCGCGCGGCTCAGGGTGGCCAGTTGGTGGTCGCTGCGCAGCTCGTCGGGCCAGCCAGCGCGCGAGGTGACGCAGGCATTTGTGTCGGCCAGCCAACCCGCGGCGATCAGCTTGCGCGCCAGTGCGCCGAGCTGCTTGCCGGCCATGTAGAACACCTCGGTGTCGGCGTGGCCGTTCGCGGCAGGCGTGTCGCCAGCGTCGCCGGCGGTGGCCGTCATGGCGGTGGCAAAGCTCACGCTGCGTCCGGTTCCTCGGCGCGTCAGCGGGCGCTGCGCCGATGCGGCGGCAGCCAGCGCCGCGGTCACGCCGGGCACCACCTCGCAGGCGATACCGGCGTCGGCCATGGCTTGCAGTTCTTCTTCGAGCCGGCCGAACACGCTCGGGTCGCCGCCCTTGAGGCGCACCACCAGGCTGCCTGATCCGACGTCGAACGCGCACTTGACGAGCAGCGCGTTGATGGCTTCCTGGGTGGTGCTGTCGGTGTAGCCGCGTTTGCCCACGTGCAGCCAGCGCGCCTGTGGCGCCAAAGCCCGCAGCTCGGGATCGACCAGTGCATCGACCAGCACCACACTGGCCTGGGCCAGACGCTGTGCTCCGCGCACGGTGATCAGGTCGGCCTGGCCCGGACCGGCGCCGACAAAGGCGACGCGGCCTGGGGTCGTGACGGTGTGGCTGGTCATGCCTGAGGTGATGCGACCAGCAGCGCGCCGCTGGTGCGGTTGGTGGTGGGGTCGACGATGATCAACGAGCCGCCGCTGCGATTGGAGACGTAGGCCTCCACCGGCAGCGGTTGCTGCGTTTCGATCACCACGCGGCCGATCTCGTTGACGGCCAGCTCGCTCGCCTCGCGCGCTTCGAGCGTGTGGATGTCGAGCCGGCTTTCGATGCTGGCAATGCGCGCTTGCACCCAGCGGTTGCCGTGGCGCACCCAGTACTTGCGCCCGACCACGGCCGGTTCGGTGTCGAGCCAGGCCAGCGTGGCCGCAAAACTCGGCGTGGCGTGGATGCTGGCGGGCGTGGCGATCCAGTCGCCGCGCGATACATCCAGTTGGCGATCGAGCACCACACCGGCCGACTGACCGGCCTGAACGGAATCGACCACGCTGCCGGCCAGCCGCACTTCGGCGACCACCGCGCGCTCGCCGCTCGGGAAGATCTGCACGTCGTCGCCAGCCTTCACGCTGCCGTGGGCGATGCGGCCCCACAGCGTGCGCGGCTGGTTGCCGGTGCCTTCGCCTTCGCGCGCCACGTACTGCACGGGAATCAGCAGATCGCCTTCGGTGCGCTCTTGCGAGGCGGGCAGCGATTCGAGCAACTGCAGCAGCGTCGGGCCCTGGTACCAGGCGTCCCAGCCGGTATCGAGCACCTGCGTCACGTTGTCGCCGCGCAGCGCCGACACCGGCACGATGCCCGCCACCGCGATGCCGGCCTGTTCAGCGAACGCACGCAGCGCCACGCTCACCGCCTCGAACGCCTGGCGCGGGTCGGCCACGGCATCGAGCTTGTTGACGGCAAACACGATGCTCGGCACACGCAGCAGGTGCGCGAGCAGCGAGTGGCGGCGCGTTTGCGGCAGCAGCACCAGCGGGGTGGCGTGCGTGTCGAGCTTGGTGATGTCGACCAGCACCACGGCGGCATCGCTGCCGGCCGCGGCCGTGACCATGTTGCGCGTGTATTGCTCGTGGCCGGGGGCGTCGGCAATGATGAACTTGCGCGATCGCGTGGCGAAGTAGCGGTAGGCCACGTCGATGGTGATGCCTTGCTCGCGTTCGGCTTCGAGGCCGTCGGTGAGCAGCGACAGATCGATCGGCGCGCCAGCGGCTTTTTTCTCGAGCGTGTCGAGTTGGTCGGCGAGGATCGCGCGGCTGTCAAACAGCAGCCGGCCGATCAGCGTGCTCTTGCCGTCATCGACGCTGCCGGCGGTCAGGAAACGCAGGGCGCGGTGGTCTGCCACGGGTGTTGCTGAGCTCATCAGAAATAACCTTCTTTCTTGCGCCGCTCCATCGAGGCTTCGGAGGTGCGGTCGTCCATGCGGGTGGCGCCACGTTCGCTGACGGTGACTTGCAGCGTTTCGGCCACGATCTCGGTGGCGTTGGCGGCCGGGCTTTCGACCGGGCAGGTGCACGTCATGTCGCCCACGGTGCGAAAGCGCACCACGGCGGTTTCCACGGTTTCGCCGGCTTCGGGTGGCGTGACGTCGGTCAACGGCACCAGCAGTCCCTTGCGGCGGATCACCTGACGGTCGTGCGCGAAGTACAGGCTGGGCAACGGGATGTTCTCGCGGGCCAGGTAAAGCCACACGTCGAGCTCGGTCCAGTTGCTGATCGGGAAGGCGCGCATGTGCTCGCCCGGCTTGATGCGCGTGTTGAACAGCGTCCACAGCTCGGGGCGCTGCTCCTTGGGCTGCCACTGACCGAAGCTGTCGCGGTGGCTGAAGATGCGTTCCTTGGCGCGCGCCTTTTCCTCGTCGCGTCGTGCGCCGCCCATCAGCACGTCGAAGCGGTGCTCCTCGATGGCCTCGAGCAGCGCCACTGTCTGGTGGCCGTTGCGTGATTCGAGCGGATGGCTCAGGCGCACCGTGCCGCGCTTGATGGAGTCTTCGAGGTGGCCGACCACCAGGCGCTCGCCCATCTCGGCCACGCGCCGGTCACGGAACTCGATCACCTCGGGAAAGTTGTGGCCGGTGTCCACGTGCAGCAGCGGGAAGGGCAGGCGGCCCTTGAACTCGCCGCTGGTGTCGCTCACGCGCGTCTTGAAGGCTTTTTCAGCCAGCCGCAACACCACGCACGAATCCTTGCCGCCCGAAAACAGCAGGGCGGGGCGCTCGAAGGCAGCCACGGTTTCGCGCAGGATGAAGATGGCTTCTTCCTCGAGCCAGTCGAGGTGCGTCTGGTCGAGTTCGGGCAGCATCTGCTGCACGCTCACGGGGGCATTCATGGTCGGTCTCCGATCATCGATACGGCGCCTTCGGGCGCGGGTTCCTTGACGTGCAGTCCGCACTCCTTGGCTTTTTCGTCTTCCCACCACCAGCGTCCGGCGCGGAAGTCCTCGCCCACCGCGATGGCGCGCGTGCACGGCGCGCAGCCGATGCTGGGCATGAACTCGTCGTGCAGCGGGTTGTAGGGGACGTCGTGGCTGGCGATGTGGTGCCACACGTCGTTCCAGCTCCAGTCGGCCAGCGGGTTGAACTTGGTGCGGCCCTGGGCGTCGATCTCGCTGAACGGCACCACCGCGCGGGTGTTCGATTGCTCGCGGCGCAGCCCGGTGACCCAGGCCGTGCGCGCGGCCATCATGCGGGCGAGCGGCTCCATCTTGCGCAGGTTGCAGCACGCCTTGCGCAACTCGAGGCTGCGGTACATCGCCTCGTTGCCGTGGGTCGCCACGAAGTGCACCACCGACTCGGCAACGGGCTTGAACACCTCGACGCTCAGCGCGTAGCGCTGCTCGATGCGAGCGATCAGCGCCACCGTCGGCTCGTGCAGCATGCCGGTGTCGAGCGTGGCGATGGCGATGCCCGTGCCGCCGCCCAACCCGTGGCGCGCGATCAGGTCGGTGATGACCATGTCTTCGACGCCTAGGCTGGTCGACTGAACGGCGCTGCCGGCGTGCGCCGCAGCGGCGTCCTTGAGCACTTGCACGGTGTGCGCCAGGCGATCTTCAAAGCCCGGCGTGTGGCGCGCGTAGAGATCGATCGCGCTCATGTGGACGCCCCTGCGTCGATGAGCCCGCTGTGGCCTTGCTCATCGGCCGAGCGCGCGAAGATCGGACGGTGC
>CANGBT010000053.1 GCA_947452135.1 Burkholderiales bacterium | reverse complement strand
TTCGAGGAAGCGCGCCAGATCATGCGCGACATCGATTCGCTCGACAGCCACACGACCTTCCTGTTCGACAAGATCAACTTCCTGATGAACGCCACGGTCGGCTTCATCAACATCAACCAGAACAAGATCATCAAGTTGTTCTCGGTGGCCAGCGTCGCGCTGTTGCCGCCCACGCTGATCGCGAGCATCTACGGCATGAATTTCGACGTCATGCCCGAGCTGAGGTGGCCTTACGGTTATCCGTTTGCGATTGCCTTGATGGTCGTGTCGGTGGTGGCGCCGTTCGTCTACTTCCGGCGCAAGGGCTGGCTGTGAGCGCGCGAGCCCGTCGGTGACCACGCGCGCCGATGCAGACTGCGCCTTCACTGGAAGACCCTGCGGTGAGTGAGCCCGCGTTGGTTCAGAAGGCCCTGTTCCGTGTGGCTTCGGCCACCACGCTGATGGTGCTGTCGTTCGCGATGCTCACGCCGGTGCTCGCGGTGCGGCTGCAAACGGCGGGCGAGACCGCATCAGCCATCGGCCTGTTTGCGATGCTGCCGTTCCTGAGCATTGCGCTGATGGTGCCGCTGATGCCGTGGGTGTTTGACCGCCTCGGTGTGGCCGCGGCCTACCGCTGCGGATTGGGCCTGGAAGGGCTTGCCATCCTGGGCTACGCGTTGACCGATCACTATCGGCTGTGGTGCGTCCTGGCGGTCATCGGCGGCGTCGGCGCGGCCGCCGCCTGGAACGGCACCGAGGCCATGATCGCGCACAACGCCCCGCCCGACCGGCGCGGTCGCTTCACCGGCCTGTACCAAACCGCGCTGGGCGGGGCGTTGGCGCTGGGCCCGTTCCTGCCGGGGCTGCTGCCGTTGTCGCCGCGAGCGCTGACGGTGCTCGCGGCCCTCATGCCGGTGGCGGGCATCGCCTTCACCTTGGGCGGGCGCGTGGGCACCTTGCGGGTGAGCCATGAAGACGCTGCACCGGTCGGCTTGTGGGCCACGATCTGCGGCGTACCCGGGCTGGTGGCGGTGGCCTTTGCCGGGGGGGTGTTCGAGACCGGCCTGGGCGCGATCACCACGGCCTACGGTTCGCAGATCGGCCTGTCGCTGGCGGCGGCGACATCGGTGGCTGGCGTGATCGGGGTGGGCAGTCTCGCCCTGCAGTACCCGTGTGGCTGGCTGTCTGACCACCTCTCTCCGCGCAGCGTGTTCAGCTTGGCGGGGGCTTTGCTGCTCGCTGCCTCGGCGGCCTTCGAACTGGCGCCGGCATGGGTGCCTCTGCTGTGGATCTGTGCTTTCGTGTGGGGAGCCGTGGGCGGGGCGCTTTACACGCTGACCATGATCCGCGTGGCGCACGAGTTCGCAGCCTCATCGGCGATGGCCGGCACCGCCGCGATGATCACCGGCTACACGGTGGGCGGTGCCATCGGCCCGTCGTTCAGCGGTCTGATGCTCGACACCTTTGGCGTGGGCGGGCAGTCGGCGTGGCTGAGCGCGCTCGGGTTGGCAGTGCTGCTGGTGTCACGCCGCTTTTCGAGGCGTGTCGGCCACGCCTGACAAGGCGGCCTGGCGCTCAGTCAGGCGTCAGACTCAGCGCCATCTGCCGCGCCAGCGCCCGGGCGCTCAACCAGGCGCGCTCGACGCCATCGGGGCGCGACCCAGCCACATCGCCTGCGCCATGCCACGCGTCGCCACAGGCGCCCAGCTGAAGCGATGCGTTCCAGCCGCAAGGCTCGCCTCTCGCGTCGGGCACTTGCGCATATCGCCAGCAGTGCGCTGCGGCATGGACCGGCGGCGCCAGATGCACGCCGAGCGACTTCGCCAAAACCGCTGTCAGCGCCGCGATCACCTCGGCGGGTGCCGCGCCGAGGTGATCGGCGCTCCACTGCGGCGTGGCGTGCAGCACCCAACGGCTGGCGATGCCGTCCAGCGCGACCCGGCCGGTGCGCGCATCGTCGCGATGCACCCGGTCCAGCACGCCGGTCGGGTCGGGCGCGGTCCAGCTGCCGCCAGGCGCTGCCCAAGCGTCCGACCACGCCGCCATCACTGTCCAGCACGGGTCGCTGCGCGTGACTCGCATGGCCTCGGCCAGCGAGGCGTCGGGCGCAAGCAGCGCGGCCGCCTGCTCGGCGGGCACGGCAACAGCCACCGCATCGAAATGACCTGCATTGAGCTGCCCGTCGAGCAGGCGCAGCCGCCAGCCGGCCGGTGCGCCGTGTTCGATCGCGGCGACATGGGTTTCCACACGCAGGCTGGCGCCAGGCGGCAGGTGGCTCGCCAGCTGCTGCGCCAACGCGTTCATTGAGGGCACGCCGATCAGACGGCTCGCGCCCGCAGCTGCGTCGGCACCGACCCAGCCGGCCCGCTGCCAGTCCTGAACTTGCTCAGCAAACGCGGCCGTCACGGCCTCGAAGCCGGGTGCGCCGTGGTCGAAGGGGCCGGCCGCGCTGCGCCGCGTGGCGCAACGCCCGCCCGGCCCGCGGCTCTTTTCGAAGACCGTCACCGCGTGGCCGGCTGCCGCCAGCTCGGCTGCCACGGTGAGCCCGGCGATGCCCGCACCGATCACGGCGATGCGGCTCATCGAGTCGCCCCTTGACGGGTGGGCTTCGGCGCCGGCGTCTGTTGCCGTGGCGGCCTCACGAATTGGCCTGCCGCTTGAGCCAGCGCATCAGCACGCCCACGCCCGGCAGCTTTTCGTACAGCTCCTCGGCGGCGTCCCAGTAGTCGCGGTGCAGCGTGATCAGCCCGTGCTCGCCGAGTTTCAGGTGCGATGCGCCGCGAACGGTTTGCAGCTCGCGGCTGAAGCGGCGAAAGCGAAAGCAGAAGTCCCAGCTCAAGAAGCACTGGTCGCCTTGCACCAGCACCTCTTTCACGAGGAAGTACGGCGCGTCGAGGGCCACGTACATGTGGCTGAAGACGCGCTGGATGTCGCTGATGCCGCGCACCTCGTTGAACGGATCCTTGAAGACGGCGTCTGCGGCGTAGAACTCACCCAGCCGCGCCACATCGGCCGGCGTGAGCGTCTCGAAGGCCTCGACGATGCGTGCCACGCGCGCATCGGCACAGCGCGGGGCGTTGGGTTCGGTCATGGCGCGCTCCTACAGCCCGGTGGCCCGGCGGATGATCTTGAAATACAAAGCGTCGCTCAGCAGCCCCAGCAGCTTCAGGAACCGCGTGAAGCGCTTCGGGAAATGAATCTCGAAGTCGCCTGCCGACCAGCCGGCCAGCATCGCGCGCGCGGCTTGCTCGGGCGAGATCAGCGCGGGCATCTTGAATTCGTTTTGCGCGGTCAGCGGGGTTTCGACGAAGCCCGGGTTGATCACCGACACGCCGAGCCCGAGCGGCTGCAAATCGAGGTAGAGCGTTTGCGCCAGGTTGATCAGCGCGGCCTTGGTCGGCCCGTAAGCCAGCGCGTTGGGCAGCCCGCGGTAGCCGGCCACGCTCGACACCAGGCTGATGTGCCCCGAGCGCTGGCCCAGCAGCACCGGCAGCACCGCGTCAAGCATGTAAAGCGCGCCGACGTAGTTGACCTGCTCGTGGCGCAGCATCTCGTCGAGGTCGAATGCCGTGGCGCGCAGCGGCTTGTAGTACCCGGCGCAGTACAGCGCCAGATCGATGCGACCCCAGCGCGCCACGATCTGCGAGGCGGCCGCTCGCATCGCCTCGCGATCGGTGGCGTCGAGTGCGATGGCCAGGCTGCCGGGATGTTCGGCCTCGAAGGCGGCCAGGGCGCTCGCGTTGCGTGCTGACACGACCACCGTCGCGCCGCATTCATGCAGTTGCCGGGCGGCGGCCAGCCCGATGCCACTCGACGCGCCCACCAGCCACACGACGCGGCCGTGCCAATCGGTGATCGGCGGGTTCAGTGACATGGCTGGCCTTGGGTGCTCATGGCTTGTGGAACGCCAGCGTGACTTCGCCCAGGCGCACGCCGAACTTGCTCATCACCGCCTTGTTGAGCATCACGTGCTCGTCGATCAGGTACATCCAGTCGTCAAACTGCACCTCGTAGGTCTTGCCATCGACCGGCAACCGCAGCGTGTACGCCCACTGGAAGGCATTGCCCGCGCTTTGGCCCTGGGCCGCGCCGACCACGTCGTCGGCCGTGCCGCTGTAGCGCCCGCCGGGCAACTGGTGCAGCCGCCACACGCGGCGCTGTGTCTCGCCGTCGCTGTAGACGAAGTGCTCGTCGAGCACGCCGTCGTCGCCTTGCCACTCGCATTTCATCGTGACGACGAAACGGCGCACCACCTTGCCCGAGCGGTCGGTGAACAGACCGTGCGCGGTGATGTCGCCGTTGAAGTAAGTCTTCAGGTCGAGCACCGGCTTTTCAGCCGCGTAGTCGGCGGCGGTGGGCGAGGCGCAGCTGGTCAGCAAGGCACTCGCGGCCAGCGTCAGGCACAGGATCAGGCGTCGTTTCATGGGGTCTCCCGCAGGGGTCGGATCAGCAGCGAGTAGAGCAGCGCCGCGGCGGCGAGCTTCAGCACGCAAGGCAGCACGCAGTAGGCGGCCGTCAGCGCGGTCAGCGCCTGAGGGCTGCGGCTGTCGGGCGAGTAGCCGAACCACGACAGCGCCGGCAATGCGATGCCGGCGGCCAGCGCCAGATTGAGCTTGGTCGCGAAATGCCACCAGCCGAAGTACGCGCCTTCGGACTGCGCGCCGTGGCCCGCACGCTGGATCACGCCGGCCAGGATGGCGCTGGGCAGCGTCAGGTCGGCACCCAGCCCGAAGCCGCTGAGCGCGCACACCACGGTGAAGGCGGTCACGTCGCCCGCGCCCAGTCCGCTCGCCCACACGAACACCGCGATCGCCAGCCCCATGCTGGCCAGCCACGCGCGCTCCAGGCCCACGCGGTGCACCGCGCGCACCCACAGCGGGATCGAGATGGCACCCACCGCGAAGTAGCTCGCCAGAAACAGCGCCTCATAGGCGGGTGCTTGGAGCCGGTCGCGTATGAAAAACAGCACCAGCGTGGCGGGCACCGCACTGGCGATGCCGTTGACCAGGTACACCGCCAGCAGCCGACGAAACGCCGGCGTGGCAAACGGCAGCGCGAGCGAGACCTGCTGGCGCGGTCCGCTGGACGCCGCCGGCCGGGTGGCCGCGCGCAGCCACAGCATGCCGGCCAACAGCAGCGCCACGAACACGATGGTCGTCACCGCCATCCCGGCCAGCGATGGCATCACGCTGGCAATCAGCACGCCGGCCAGCGCCATACCCTCGCGCCAGGCGACGACGCGAGCTTGCTGCCGGGCGTCGCCGCCGAGCCGCGCGCCCCACGACTGGTGGGCCACGGTCACCACGCTGTAGCCCATGTAGGTCACGGCCAGCGTACCGGCACACCAGGCCAGCAGCGCCGGCGTGCTGCTCACTTGCGGGAAGAACAATGCGGCGAACCCGATGGCCAGCAGCATGGCCGCCATCGCCATCACCCACCAGGTGCGCTGCGCACCGGCGGCCAGCCAGCCATCGGCCGCGCGGCCGATCAGCGGGTCGGCCACCGCATCGAGCAAGCGCGCGCCCAGCAGCACTCCGCCCAGCGCCGCCAGCGGTACGCCGAAGTGCGTGGCGTAGTGGTTGGGCAGCACCACGTACAAAGGCAGCGCCACGAACGCCAGCGGCAGGCCCAGCGCGCCGTAGCCCAGCCCCGCGCGCCAACCCACCAGCGCGTTCATCACGCGGTGGTCGCCGGGTGTGTTGGCAGATGCGCCGTTAGTGTTTGCCGAGAGGCTGGCCGGCTCGCTCATGAGCCGCCCGGCACGCCGGCCAGCAATGCGGCGCGCAGTCGCGGCTCCGAGGTGTGCGGCGCCAGCCAGATGCCGAAGAACAGCCGGGTGAACTCGGCGTCGCGGATCTCGCCGGTGAGCCGGTCATTGACGAAAAAGCGCGTCGCCACGCCCGGCACCTGCACGCCAGTCATGCGGTCGCCCTCGTTCACGTCGGGAAAGGCCCGCTGCATTGCCGCCAGCCAGCTGGCTTGCTGCGCGCTCGGGATGTCGGCGCCGCGGCGCATCTCCTCGATCGAGCGTTCGGCGATCAGCGGGCCGTACAGCGTGCGGCCGTATTCCAGCTCAAGCGCGAGCGGCTCCATCGACCAACGTGCCACGTCGAACCCGGGGCCGGTCCACAGCCTGGCGTCGTAGACATGGAAGAGGAAGCGGCGCAGGCGACCGCTCCCAAACAGGCGCGCCGCTGGCAATTCGCGCAGCACCTCCGGCGGTGGCGCGATGGTGCTCCGGGCCGGCGAGGTGGACGAAGGCGTGGCACGTGGAAAAGCATGGCAAACCAGCGGCGCTGCCAGCAACCCCAGCACACAGCGGCGCGATGCGGCGGCCCTCTCAGTCATGCTGCAAGGTGAACTGGATGACGTCGGTGTTGCCCATCGCGAAGGCGGCCTCGCAATAGGCAAGATAGAACTCCCAGATGCGCATGAAGCGGGTGTCGAAACCCAACTGGCGAACCGGACCTTCCTGACCCAAGAAGCGCTCTCGCCAGCGACTCAGCGTTTCAGCGTAATCCAGCCCGAAGGCCAGCTCGTTGACCACGCGCAATCCGGCCGCTTGCGCCGCCTTGCGAAACTCGCTCGGGCTGGGCAGCATTCCGCCGGGGAAGATGTACTGCTGGATGAAGTCGGTCGAGTTGGCGTAGCGCTCGAACATGTCGTCGCGGATCACGATGCTTTGCACGCAGGCCTTGCCGCCGGCCTTGAGCTGCGCCTTGAGCGTCTGAAAGAAGCTCGGCCAGTACTCGCGGCCAACCGCTTCGAACATCTCGATCGAGGCGATGGCATCGAAGGGGCCTTCGCCGGGCCCGACCTTCAAGTCGCGGTAGTCGAGCAGCCGCAGATCGCCCTGCAGCCCTGCCTGGTCCAGCCTCGCCTGGGCCCAGGCGAGCTGCTCGGTCGACAGCGTGACGCCGGTGACGGTGGCGCCGAATTCGCGCGCCGCGCACTCGGCCAGCGCGCCCCAGCCGCAGCCGATCTCGAGCACGCGATCACCGGCCTTGAGCTCGCACTCGACCAGCGCACGGCGCACCTTGGACCACTGGGCGTCGGCCATGGGTCGGCTGCGGTCGCCCTCGAACCAGGCGCTTGAGTAGTTCATCGTGGGGTCAAGCCACAGACGGTAGAACTCGTTGCCCAGGTCGTAGTGGGCGTGGATGTTTTTCTTGCTGCCGGCGCGCGAGTTGCGATTGAGCCAGTGCTTCACGCGGTACAGCAGCGAGCCCCACCAGGTGCCGTAGACCAGCGACTCGACCTGGCTGGCGTTGGCCAGCATCAGCTTGATCAGCGCGGCGGGATCGGGCGACGTCCAGTCGCCCGCAATGAAAGCCTCGGCAAAGCCGATGTCTCCCGAGCGCAGCGTTGCGCCGCACACGTTCCAGTTCAGCAGCCGCATCGCAGCGCGTGGCGCGCCGTCGGTGGCATCGCCAAAGTGCCTCACGCTGCCATCGGGCAGTTGCACGTCGAGGGTGCCGTGCTGCAGCTTGCTCATGAGGCGAAACACCGCGCGGGCAGCCGCAGGCGCCGACGCGGGCAGCGCGTGAGAGGTCAGGGCAGAGGAGCTCATCTCGACAATTTTGCTGGGAGATCAATAACCGCGGTTCATGGCGGGCTGTCAGCGCGTCACGAAGTCGGCCGGCGGGCGCGGCTTGCGAAAGAAAGGCACGCGCTTGACGGCCAGCTTCAGCGCCTGCCAGTGGATGCGCGCGAGCACGCCCAGTGTCATCAGCGGCATGCCGAAAAAGGCTTGCCGCACCGAGCGAGCCGACAGCGGCACGAGGCGGCCGCTCACGCTGGTTTGCAGCAGCGCGCCGTGCGCGTCGGCGTGGTCGATGCGCGCCACGGTGCGCGCCACGCTGCCAGCGATGGCCGTGCCGTCGGGTGCCGCGCCGCTGTGCATGAATCGAAAAAAATACTCGCCCGAAGCCTCGCAAAACGGCGACACGTGAAACACCTTGGTCGCGTGCTGCTCGCCGCCGTAGGCCAGCTGCGGCCCGTGCAGCAAGTAGCAGTGCCGCTCCCCAAATGTGTTGTTGACTTCGACCAGCACCGCGCGCAGCGTGCCGTCGGCGCGGTGGCAGTACCAGAAGCTGACCGGCTTGAAGGTGTGACCCAACACGCGCGGGTAGCAATGCAGCCAGACCTCGCCGGTGGCGTCATCGATGCCTTCACGCTGCAGCAGCTCGTCCAGCCACGCCAGGCTGTCGGCGCGGCCGTCGCCGTGGTCCCGGTCGGCAAAGCTGATCAGAGCGAAACGGTTGCGCGCCAGTGCCGCATGGGGTGCGGCGCGCAGCGCACGCATGGGCAGCATCAGGAAGTAGGTCGGGTACACGAAGTGGTTGCGCGCCGGGCGCAGCCGGGTGTGCCGCACCTCGCCGAAGCCGATCAGCGGCGCGTGACCATCCGCCGGGGCCGACCACCACAGGGTCATGCGTCCACCAGCGTGGCTGCGGCCGCAGCGGTGCTTGCCGCATCGGGCCCGCTGCCATGAGCCCAGCGTTGCCGCCAGCCCTCGGCCACGGCCAGACCCGATGTCAGCCCATCCTCGTGGAAACCGTAGCGCGTCCAGGCGCCGCAAAACCAGGTGTTGGCCTGGCCTTGAAGCGAGGGAACACACTCCTGCGCTGCGATCGCGGCGGCATCGAACACGGGGTGCGCGTAGTCGTATTCGCCGTGAACCGTGTCGGGCCGTGGCTCGGTCGTCGGATTGAGCGACACCACCACCGGCGTTTGAAACGGCAGCGGCTGCAGCCGGTTGATCAGGTAATGCAGGCACACCGCGGTCTGCTCGCGCGAGTCGCCGCGCGAGCGCTCGTAGTTCCAGGCCGCCCACGCCACCGGATTGCGCGGCAGCACTGCGGTGTCGGTGTGCAGAACCGCGCGGTTGCGGTGATAGCGGATGGCGCCGAGCACCGAGCGCTCTTCGGGCGAAGCATCGCTCAGCAGCGCCAATGCCTGGTCGCTGTGGCACGCCAGCACCACGTCGTCGAACACCTGCACGCCGTCGTCGGTGCTGACGTGTACCTGGCCCGATTCGCGCAGGCGGCGCACGCTGCGCACCGGCGTGTTCAGGCGGGCATCGGGAATGCGGTGCAGCAGCCGCTCGACGTAGCCGCGGGCCCCGCCGCGCACGGTGAACCAGCGCGGCCGGTTGGTGATCTGGATGAGGCCGTGGTTGTGGCAGAACCGGATCATGGTGGCGATCGGAAAGCGCAGCATCTGATCGGTCGGGCACGACCAGATGCAGCCGATCATCGGCAGGAAATACCAGTCGCGAAACGCCGCGCTGAAGCGGTGCGCTTCGAGAAAGTCGCCGATCGACTGCGCCCCGGCAGCGTCCGCCTGCGCGCCCAAGCCCACACCGGCCTCGGCCAGCGCCGTGGCCAACCGGTTGAAGCGCACCACGTCGGCAAGCATCTGCCAAAAGGCCGGCCGAACCAGGTTGCGGCGTTGCGCGAACAGGCTGTTGAGGCTGCTGCCGCTCCATTCGAGGCCGATGTCGGGCACCTGCACCGAAAACGACATGTCCGACAGCGCCGTGGGCACTTCCAGTTCGCCAAACAGCCGGATCAGTTTCGGATAGGTGCGTTCGTTGAACACCAGGAAGCCGGTGTCCACGCCGTGCGTGCGACCTTCGAGCGTGATGTCGACGGTGTGCGTGTGGCCGCCGAAGTAGTCGCCCGCCTCGAACAGCGTGACGCGAGACTCGGGTGCCAGCGCATGCGCCACCGACAGGCCCGCGATGCCCGAGCCGATGACCGCCACGCGGCGCGCTGAATGGCTCATGCGAGCACCGCTTCGCGTGCCGGGGCGCTGAACGTGATGGGTTGGGTTGCTGGCATCACGGCGCGGCCAGCAGTTTTTCGATCGTTTTCACGAACGACGACGAATCGGGACCGGTGAAGCTGCTGAAGCTTTCGACCGTGGCGCCGTCTCGGGCGATCACGTACTTGTGGAAATTCCACCCCGGCGATGAGCCGGTGATGCGCTCGAGATCGACGAACAGCGGGTTCACGCCCGGTCCGCCGCGCGAGGCCACCCGCGTCTTGGTGAACATGGGGAACTTCACGCCGAAGGTGCCTTCGCAAAAGTTGGCGATCTCGCGATTGCTGCCCGGCTCTTGCGAGCCGAAGTCATTGGATGGGAAACCGAGCACGACCAGGCCGCGATCGCGGTAGCGCGCGTACAGCGCCTCTAGCCCCTTGTACTGGGGCGTGAAGCCGCAAAAGCTCGCGGTGTTGACCACCACAACCACCTTGCCGGCGTACTGGCACAGCGACTGCGGTTTCTCGTCTTGCAGCCGCAGCATTTCGCGGTCCAGCAGCGCGGGGCAGCCCGCCCGCACGCTCGATGCGCAGGCCAGCAGACCCAGCAGCAGCACGCTGCGTCGAACGAGACTCAAAAATGGCAAACAGGCATTCATGTCCAGGGCTTGTCGTACACAAAAGATCAGCAAACCCCCGATACTGATACAAAATCAGGCGCCAAAAGCCCTGCAGTTCAAAAAATCCCCGTGTTTTTCGATCCCGAACGCCTCACGCAGGCCATGACATGAACGAGCCCGCGCGTGAGTTCAAAACGCTGACCCTGTCGATTGCCGCCGTCGAGCGCGACACGGGCCTGTCGAAGGACACCCTGCGCATCTGGGAGCGGCGCTACGGCTTCCCGCAGCCCGAGCGCGACGGCGCCGGTGAGCGCGCCTACCCGCTTGAGCAGGTCGAGAAACTGCGCATCGTCAAGCGTCTGATGGACCACGGGCATCGCCCGGGGCGGCTGGTGCCGATGTCGATGGACGGATTGCAAACCCTCAGCGCGAACACCCTCGACTCGCCGCAGTCGGTCGCCAAGGGCCTCACCGCCCCCGACCTCAAGCCCTACGTCGCGCTGATGCGCTCGCACGATCTGGACGCGCTGCGTCGCCAGTTGATGCTCGCCCAAATGCGGCTGGGCGTGTCGCGCTTCATCATGGAAGTGGTGCTGCCGCTCAACACCATGGTGGGCGATGCCTGGATGCGCGGGCAGCTCGACATCTTTGAAGAGCATGCCTACATCGAATGCCTGCAATCGGTGTTGCGGCTGGCGCGCAACGGCATTCCCGAGGCGGCCAGCTGCGACCGTCCGCGGGTCTTGCTGACGACCTTTCCGGGCGAGCCGCACGCCTTGGGCCTGCTGCTGGCCGAATGCCTGTTCGCGCTCGAAGGTGCGCGTTGCGTGTCGCTCGGCGCGCAAACGCCGGTGTGGGACATCTCGCTGGCGGCCACCGCCTACCGCTGTGACATCGTGGCGTTGGGCTTCACCGGTTGCATGAACCCCAATCAGGTGGTCGATGGGCTTCAGGAGCTGCGCAGCAAGCTCGCGCCGGAGGTCGAGCTGTGGGTGGGGGGCGCCGCGCCGGTGCTGCATCGGCGCAGCGTCGAAGGCGTGACCGCGTTGGGTTTGTTGAGCGACATCCGCACCGAGGTCGAGCGCTGGCGGCACGGCATCGCATGACGCCCGACATGCCTGGCTTCAAGGGCAACAAGGCCGCGCTGCCGCAAAAGCCCTGCGTGCAGTGCGCGCGTCCGATGACCTGGCGACGTGCCTGGGCGAAGAACTGGGCCGACGTGAAGTTCTGCAGCGAGCGCTGCCGAAGCGACGCGCAGCGCACCAGGACTCGTCCGTGAGCCACCCGATCCGCCAGCTCGTGCTGGTGCTGGGAGACCAGCTTGGCTTGGACAGCCCGGCCCTTGCGGGGCTCGACCCCACGCATGACCGCGTGTTGATGATCGAAGCGCCGGGAGAGGCGCGCTGGGTGTGGAGCCACAAGGCGCGCATTGCGCTGTTCATCGCGGCCATGCGCCACTGCCGTGATGCGCTGCGCGAGCGCGGTTTCGTCGTCGAGTACATCGGCCTCGAAGACAGCGACGAGCCCACGCTGGTCGGCCGGCTGGCCGCGCAGTTGCAGCGGCTGCGCCCCGAGGCGCTGTGCCTGCTGGAGCCCGGCGAATGGCGGCTGCAGCAAGACATCACCGCTACAGCCCACGAGGCCGGGGTGCCGTTGCGCTTGATCGAGGATCCGCACTTCTTGTGCACGCGCGCTGACTTCGCGCGCTGGGCGGGCAAGTACCGCAAGACCGAGAAGTCCAGCTTGCGCATGGAGTACTTCTACCGCGACATGCGCAGGCGTCACCGGGTGCTGCTCGACGCCACCGATGGCGACCAGCCCGAAGGCGGGCAGTGGAACTACGACGCCGACAACCGCAAGGGGTACCCGAAGGGCGGTCCGGGGCTGATCCCGCCCCCGGAGTTTTTCGAGCCCGACGCGCTGACCCGAGCGGTGCTGGCCGATGTGGCTCGGTTGTTCGCTGATCACCCCGGTTCGCTCGAGCACTTCGTGTGGCCGGTGACGCGCGAGCAGGCTTTGGGCGCACTGGACGCCTTCATCGAATCCCGGCTGGTGAACTTTGGTGACTACCAGGACGCCATGTGGGCCGGCACGCCCTTCGGCTGGCACTCGCTGCTGGCCAGCAGCTTGAACTTGCACCTGCTCGACCCGCGCGAGGTGATTGCTGCGGCCGAGCAGGCGTATCGCGCCGGGCGGGCGCCGCTCGCCGGCGTCGAGGGCTTCATCCGACAGATCCTGGGCTGGCGCGAGTTCATCCGCGGCGTCTACTGGCTGGACATGCCCGCTCTGGCCGAGGCCAACCACTACGCTCACCAGCGCGCGCTGCCGCGCTGGTTCTGGAGCGGCGACACGCGCATGGCCTGCGCGCGCGATGCGATCGAACAAACGCTGCGGTACGGCTATGCGCACCACATCCAGCGGCTGATGGTGACCGGGCTGTTCGCCCTGCTGGCCGAGATCGACCCCAAGCAGGTCGCGGCCTGGTACCTCGCGGTCTATGTCGACGCAGTGGAATGGGCCGAGTTGCCCAACGTGGCCGGCATGGCGCTCTACGCCGACGGCGGGCGCTTCACCAGCAAGCCGTATGTCGCCTCGGGCGCCTACATCCAGCGCATGAGCAACCACTGCGGGGGCTGCGCCTACGCGCCCGATGCCAAGGCGGTGCAAGCAACGGGCAAGCCGCTGTGTCCGTACACGGTGCTGTACTGGAATTTTCTCGATCGCCACGAGGCCGAACTCGCGGCCAACCCGCGCACGGCGCTGATGGCGGGCAACGTGGCCCGCCTCGACGTGGCCGAGCGCGAGCGCCGGCGTGCGGCGGCCGCCACGTTGCTGAGCGACCTCGACTCGCTGTGAAAAGCGGCGCCACGCCACGGCCTGCCGGCTGGTGTGGTCATGTCAACCGAACTAAACTTGGGCATCTGTCCATAGGCGTTGCCACCATGTCCACCATGCTCTACCCCGAACTCTTCAAGCAGCTCGAAGCCGTGCGCTGGAACATGGACAAGGACATCCCCTGGGACTCCTTCGACGCCAGCGCGCTGACCGAAGAGCAGGCGCAAACCATCAAGATGAACGCGATCACCGAGTGGGCGGCGTTGCCGGCCACCGAGATGTTCCTGCGCGACAACCGCGACGACAGCGACTTTTCGGCCTTCATGAGCGTGTGGTTCTTCGAAGAACAAAAGCACTCGCTGGTGCTCATCGAATACCTGCGCCGCTTCCGGCCCGATCTGGTGCCCACCGAAGAAGAACTGCACGAGGTGCGCTTCGAGTTCGACCGGGCGCCTGCGCTCGAGACGCTGATGCTGCATTTCTGCGGCGAGATCCGCCTCAACCACTGGTACCGCCGCGCCGCCGAATGGCACAGCGAGCCGGTCATCAAGGCCATCTACGAAACCCTGGCGCGCGACGAAGCGCGCCACGGCGGCGCCTACCTGCGCTACATGAAGCGTGCGATGACCAAGTTCGGCGACGAGGCGCGAGCCGCCTTCGCCAAGGTGGGTGTGCTGATGGCCAGCGCGCGGCGCACCGCGCAGGCGCTGCACCCGACCAACCTGCACGTCAACGAAAGCCTGTTTCCGCGCGACACGGTGCAAAGCCGCCTGCCCGACCCGGCCTGGCTTGAGGCCTGGCTCGACAGCCAGATCCAGTTTGATTCGGTGTGGGAAGGCAAGGTCGTCGACCGCATCCTGCACAACATGAGCTTGCTCATGGAGCGCAGCTTCGCGACCGTGCAGGAGCTCAACCGCTTCCGCAAGGAAGTCACCGCTGCGGCGGCCGCCCAGGCTGCGGCGCAACCCGCGGTCGCCTGAACTTCGCGAGGGTCCGCGGTGGCCCCTTTCAGCGACAAACTCTGCCCACCTGGTGAGCTTGAGGCTCGGGTGGCTGGCTTGCCGCAGCCGGTGGTGTTCACCAACGGCGTGTTCGACATCCTGCACCGCGGCCACGTGACTTACCTGGCGCAAGCGCGCGCGATGGGCGCCAGCCTGGTGGTCGGACTCAACAGCGACGTCTCGGCGCGTGGCCTTGGCAAGGGGCCGGACCGGCCGCTCAACACCGAGCTCGATCGCGCCTGCGTTTTGGCCGCGCTCGAGAGCGTGAGCCTGGTGGTGGTCTTCGATGAGCCCACGCCGGTCGAGCTGCTCCGCCGCGTTCGACCGCACTGGTATGTCAAGGGCGGCGACTACGACATCGAGACGCTGGCCGAGACCGCGCTCGTGCGCAGTTGGGGCGGCCAGGCCTGTGCGCTGCCTTTCGTCGACGGCCACTCGACCACCGCGCTGGTCGCACGCATTCGCCGCTGAGCGGCCTGCCACGCGGCGCTGCGGCGTCAGTCGTGGGCGTCGATGGCGCCGAGCGCTTCACGCAGCGAGCGCAGCCCCGAATGCGCCGCTTCAGCCAGCATCGCGAGCACCCACCCGATCAGCACGCCGCTGACATGCGCGCCGGGGGCGACCGCGATGTCCCAGCCCGTCGGGTGGCTGATGACGCCGACCCAGGGCGTCTCGCTCAGCAGCTTGAGCAGCAGCCCCGCCAGCACCACCAGGCCGATGCGCCGCTGCTGTCGCGACTCGCTCCACAGCAGGTGCGTGGCCACCACCGCCACGCCCGCATGCAGCACGCCCGACAGGCCGCCGTAGTGCTGCAACTCAGGCTGCAGCAGCAGACCGATTTGCACCAGCGGCCAGGCCAGCACCCAGGCGACGACACTGCGCCGCGGCACGCGCGCGGCCAGCCCGAGCGCGGCCACCCCGAGGGCGCCCGCCAGGTTGGCCAGCAGGTGCTGATCGCTGTAGTGGACGAAGGCGGCCGTCCAGGCGCGCCAGGGTTGCGTGCCGAACAGCGCGGGCTGCCAGTCGAAGCCCACGGACGGGGCGGCACCGGCAGGCGCCCCCTGGCGCTCGAAGGCAAAGGCGATCAGCGCGCCTGCGCACAGCGTGGCGGCCATCGCCACCCAACACCATGCCGAGCGTGCCGAGGCGCGTGGCGGCTCGATCTTCAACACGCCTGACGCCGGCCTGGGGGCAACCGCACGGTCGGCTCAGCCGAACACGGCATGCCACAGCGCCAGCACGGCCGCTCGCTGCGTGGCCATCGACTCCGGCGCCACGTGCGTGGGCTGCTCGTCCAGGCGTGCCGCGTGCTGGGCGCGGCGCAGGTCGCGGTAGGCGTCGGCTGCCGCGTGACCCACGCCCACCGGCAGCAGACCCGCCGCCTCGGCGCGCTGCAGCAGCGCGATGTTGCCCACGTCGGGTTGCAGTTCGGGGTGCGTGCGACTGTGTGCGAGCACCAGGAACTGCACCGCGAACTCCACATCGAGCATGCCGCCGGCGCTGTGCTTGACGTCGAACACGGCGGCCGGTGGCCGGTAGGCCTCGGTGAGCTTTTCGCGCATGGCGCGCACCTCGGTGCGCAGGGCTTCAGGGTCTCGTGGCGCGGCCAGCACCGCACGGCGCACTGCTTCGAACGGCGCGGCCAGCGTCGCATCGCCGGCGCACCAGCGCGCACGGGTCAGCGCCTGGTGTTCCCAGGTCCACGCGGTGTTGCTGCCGCGGCCGAGCTGGTATTTCTCGAAGCTCGCGATCGACGTCACCAGCAGCCCCGAATGACCGTTGGGCCGCAGCGCGGTGTCGATGTCGAACAGCTCGCCTGCCGAGGTGCGCAGCGTCAGCCAGC
>CANGBT010000052.1 GCA_947452135.1 Burkholderiales bacterium | reverse complement strand
TTCAGCCAACCCGTTCACACCCTTGCGTTTCATGTTTTCCCTTTTGCTTTTCTGTGGTGGGTGCTGAGGGGCTCGAACCCCCGACCTACGCCTTGTAAGGGCGCCGCTCTACCAACTGAGCTAAGCACCCACAGTTTCAAATCACTTCAATGCGTCCTTCAGGGCCTTGCCCGGACGGAATTTTGGAATCTTGGCGGCCTTGATGGTGATGGCCTCACCGGTGCGCGGATTGCGGCCAGCGCGTTTGGCGCGCTTGGTCACATCAAAGGTTCCGAACCCGACCAGCGTCACGCTGTTGCCCTTCTTGAGAGTCGTCTTGACCGCACCGATCAACGCCTCGAGGGCACGGCCCGAAGCCGCCTTCGAAATGTCTGCCTGATTGGCGATGTGCTCGATCAATTCTGATTTGTTCACGAACTGTCTCCCCTCGAATGTTTGAATGTGTGCGGTTTTCGCGGACCGTGGTCTCTTGAGATTCGCCGGATCCAAACCCTCAAGAATTACAGCCGTGAGGACAGTGAGAGTCAAGCGAGGAGCCAGATTCTATCGGGGCGCCGAGCGGCCACGGCGCGGCGCTTCAATGCCTTGTCGATCAGCCGTCCCGGACCACCCCGGGAGCCCTCACGACCAGCGTGACGCCAAGCGCCACCAGTGCCATGCCCAACAGCATGATCAGCGTCAGGGACTCGCCGAAAAGCGCCCACGCCAGCACCGCTGTCACCGGCGGCACGAGGTACAGCAACCCCGTGACCCGGGTCACCGCGCCTTGCTGGATGAGCATGTAGAGCAGCGAAGTCCCGGCCAGAGTCAGGCCCAGCACAGACCACAGCATTGCCAGCAGGTGCGTTCGGTCCCACGGAATCGCGCCCGTCTCAAAACAGGCAAACGGCAGACTCACGATCAACGCGGCCAACAGCTGAACCGTGTTGGCTGTGCGCACATCACATGGCGTGACAAATCGCTTTTGGTACAGCGTGCCTGCGGTGATCCCGAACAGCGCGACACCGGCCATCGCCAGGTTCCAGGCGGTGATCTCGCCTGAGCCCAGCTTGCGCCACACGACCAGCGTCAGCCCGAGCAGTCCGAGCGCCAGGCCCACCCACTGTCGGCGGCTCACGGCGTGCTGCCTGTGGGCGCCGGGACCGCTGGAGATCCAGATGGCGGTCAGCATCGGCTGCAAACCCACCAGCAGCGCCACCACGCCCGCACCCATGCCGGCCTTGACGGCGACCCACACCCCGCCCATGTAGGCCGCGTGCAGGAGCACCCCCGTGACGCCAAGGTGCAACCACTGCGCACGGCCCACGGGCCAGGCCGCCCGCGTGGCACCGATCCACACGCCGAAGCACAGCGCCGACAGCGCGTAGCGGATCGACAGGAAAGTGAGCGGTGGCGCATCCGGCACAACGAAGCGCGCCACGATGAACCCGGTGCTCCAGATCAGCACGAAGACCACCGGTACGGCCTGCCACGCCAGCGCCGCCCGGGAGGACTGACCCGCCGCCGGCAAGTCTGCTCGCGACGAGCCCACTAGCGGGCTTTGGCCCGGATTTCGGGGATGGCTTTTTGCAGGTAGTACACCATCGACCACACCGTCAGCACGGCCGACAGGTAGATCAGCACAGTCCCCCACAGGTGCGTGTCGATGACGCCGAACAGCACCCCGTGGTACAGCAGGAACGGGATCGCCACCAACTGAACCGTGGTCTTGAGCTTGCCCAGCATGTGCACCGCCACGCTGCGCGAGGCACCGATTTGCGCCATCCATTCACGCAGCGACGAAATGGCGATCTCTCGGCCGATGATGACCAGTGCCACCAGCGCATGCAGACGGTTGAGATGCACCAGCACCAGCAGCGAAGCGCACACCAGGAACTTGTCGGCCACCGGGTCCAGAAAGGCGCCGAACGCCGAGGTCATGTTGAGCTTGCGCGCCAGGTAGCCGTCCGCCCAGTCGGTGAGCGCCACCACGATGAAGAGCACCGTGGCAATCAGGTTGCGCGTGGGCTCATCCACATCGAGATAAAAAATGCCGACCACCAGCGGGATCGACACGATGCGAGCCCAGGTCAGAAGCGTCGGCAGATTGAAAAACATGCGGTCGATTGTGACGCCTCGCCCCCGGACGCTCGAGGGCTCAATGCAAGGCGCGGTAGATGGCTTCGGCCAGATCCTTCGAGATGCCGTCGACCGTGAGCAAGTCGTCAACGCTGGCACCAGCCACACCACGCACACCACCAAAGCGCTGCAGCAAACGGGCTCGCTTCTTGGGTCCGACGCCGGCGATGTCTTCAAGCTGGCTGCCACCGGTGCGTACGCTGGCGCGTTTGGCGCGCATGCCGGTGATGGCAAAGCGGTGTGCCTCGTCGCGAATTTGCGCAACGAGCATCAGCGCCGCCGAGTCGTGCCCGAGGCCGACCTTGTCGCGCCCGTCGGCGAACACCAGTTCTTCCAGACCGACCTTGCGCCCCTCGCCTTTTTCAACGCCCACGATCAGGCTCAGATCGATGCCAAGTTCCTCGAACACCTCGCGCGCCATGCTGACCTGGCCACGCCCGCCGTCGACCAGCACCAGGTCGGGCAGCCGCAGTTCCGGCTTGGCGATGAGCGCAGCATCGTCCGCCTGGCCGGAAGCAGCAGCCTCGGGTGAATCGGCAGCCGTGTCGCTGGCCTCGGCCCACTTCGACCACTGCGCGGCGACCTTGCCGTAGCGGCGCATGAGCACCTGACGCATCGCCGCATAGTCGTCCCCGCCGGTGATGCCGTCGATGTTGTAGCGGCGGTACTGCGCGCTTTGCATCTTGTGGTTCTCGAACACGACGCACGACGCCTGCGTGGCTTCGCCCGCGGTGTGGCTGATGTCGAAGCACTCGATGCGAAAGGCGTCGAGCTGATCGACCTCGAGCCCCAGTGCCTCGACCAGCGCACGTGTGCGTGCCTGCTGCGAGCCTTCTTCGGCCAGCAGTTGCGCCAGCCGCAGATCAGCGCCCTTGATGCACATGTCGAGCCACACGCGGCGTGCGTCACGCGGCTGGTGCTGCACGCTCACCTTGATGCCACTTTGCGCGGACAACGCCTCGATCAGCGACTTGTCGACCGCGTGGCTCAGCACCAGCAGCGGCGGCATGCCTCCGTCGAGGTAATGCTGCGCGATGAAGGCCTCGAGCACCAGCGCCTCGGCTGCCGCAGGCGCTGCGCTGCCCGGATCAATGGCCGTATCGCCTGCCGCCAGCGAGGTCGCGTCCTCGACATGCACCGGGAAATACGGCCGGTCGCCCAGGTGCCTTCCGCCACGCACCATCGCCAGGTTGACGCAGGCTCGGCCACCTTGCACCTTGACCGCGAGGATGTCGACGTCCTTGGTGCTCACGCCGCTGTTGTCTTCCACCGACTGCTGATGCAGCACCTGCGACAGCGCGGCGAGCTGGTTGCGGATCTCGGCGGCCTGCTCGAACTGCAGCACCTCGGCGAAAGCCATCATCTGCGACTGCAGCGTGTCCATCACCTCTTGCTGATCGCCTTGCAGGAAGCGCTCGGCGTGCAGCACGTCGCGGGCGTAATCGGCGGGGGAGATCAGATCGACGCAAGGACCCGAGCAGCGCTTGATCTGGTGCAGCAGGCACGGCCGGCTGCGGTTGTTGAACACGCTGTCTTCGCAGGTGCGCAGCCGGAAGACCTTTTGCAGCAGCTGGATCGATTCCTTGACCGCCCAGGCGCTGGGGTACGGGCCGAAGTAGCGGTGGCGCTTGTCCACCGGGCCGCGGTAGTAGGCCATGCGCGGGTACTGAGCCGCCATCGAGTGCTTGCCGCCCGCGCTGCCGGTCCCGGTGATCTTGAGATACGGGTAGCTCTTGTCGTCGCGAAACAGGATGTTGTAGCGAGGGTTCAGCGCCTTGATCAGGTTGTTTTCGAGCAGCAGCGCCTCGGCCTCGGAGCGCACCACCGTGGTCTCCATGCGCACGATCTTCGTGATCATGTGGCCGATGCGCGTGCCGCCATGCTGCTTCTGGAAGTAGCTGGACACGCGCTTTTTCAGATCGCGCGCCTTGCCCACGTAGAGCACGCCGTCGTTGGCGTCGAAGTAGCGGTACACGCCGGGCAGCGGCGGCAACGCGGCCACATCGGCGAGCAGCTGCTGGCGCTGCGCGCTCGAATCAGGCACGGCCATGTCGCCGGGGCTGGCAGACGGTGGCGGGACGGTTTCGGGGGTGTCGGACATCGTCGGCCATTGTGCTGGCTCGGATAATCGGACGATGCCTTCTGACCCGCGAGCAACCCGGCTGCGCCCCGTCACCTGGGACGTCTTTTGCCGCGTCGTCGACAACCACGGCGACGCCGGCGTGGGCTGGCGACTGGCCGCCGATCTGGCGTCGCGAGGCGTCGAGGTGCGCCTGTGGATCGACGATGCGCGCGCCTTGACCTGGATGGCGCCAGCCGGTTGCGCCGGCGTTCAGGTGCTGCCGTGGCCGGCTGTCGATGGCGATGTCGTGGCGGCGCGCAACGAACCGGCCGACGTTGTGATCGAGACCTTCGGCTGCAGCCTGCCCGGGCCGTATCTCACGCTCATGGCCGACTCGCCAGCGGATGCACCAGCGCGGCTGTGGATCAACCTCGAGTACCTGAGCGCCGAACCCTACGTCGAGCGCAGCCACCGCTTGCCTTCGCCCCAGACCAGCGGTGCGGGCCGCGGCCTGACGGCGCATTTTTTCTATCCCGGGTTCACTGAACGCACCGGCGGTCTGCTGCGAGAGACCGATCTGATGTCACGCCGGGCCACGTTCGATAGCCAGCACTGGCTCGTCGATCACGGTATCGCGGTGGCCCCCGGCGAGCGCGTGGTGAGCCTGTTTTGCTACGACAACCCGAACCTGCCCGAGCTGCTGCACGCCCTCGCCCACCAGCCCACACTGCTGCTGACCACCCCCGGCCACGCCACGGAACAGGTCGCGCGGGCAATGGCTGACGTCGGCACGCCGGGTGCGCTGCGCACGCAGCCGCTGCCGTGGCTCAGCCAGATCGACTACGACCACCTGCTGTGGTCATGTGATCTCAACTTCGTGCGCGGCGAGGATTCTCTGGTGCGCGCGGTCTGGGCCGGGCGTCCCTTCGCGTGGCAGATCTACCCGCAAACAGATGGCGCGCATCTGACCAAGCTCGACGCGTTCTTGTCGCTGGCGCTGGCCGACCTGCCGCAGTCCACGGCCGATGCGGTGCGCGCGGCCTGCTGGCGATGGAACACGGCGCAAAGCGACAACCCGACGGCGGCTGGCAGCGCCTGGTCGGTGCTGAATTCGGCGGCGCAGATGTCTGCATGGGGGCAGCGCTGCGAGGCGTGGCGCGAGGGGCTTTTGAAGCAGGCTGATCTGATCAGCCAACTGATGGCCTTCCAGACGGCCCCGGGGCCTGCCAAAGCAGCTAAAATTTAGGGCTTTTCGCTGCGTCAACGGCAGCGAGTCCGAGTCTCAGCACTCGCAACACACACGCCCGCATCAAGGGCCATCAACGGACAGCGTCATGAAAATCGCACAGGAAATTCGCGCCGGCAACGTCATCATGCACGGCAAGGACCCGATGGTCGTCTTGCGCACGGAATACAGCCGCGGCGGCCGCAACTCGGCCACGGTCCGCATGAAGCTCAAGAGCTTGCTGAGCAACTCCGGCACCGAAGTCGTCTTCAAGGCCGACGACAAGATGGACCAGGTCATCCTCGACAAGAAGGAGTGCACCTACTCCTACTTCGCTGACCCGATGTACGCCTTCATGGATGCCGAATACAACCAGTTCGAAGTCGAAAGCGAGAACATGGGTGACGCCATCCAGTACCTCGAAGACTCGATGCCGGTTGAAGTGGTGTTCTACGACGGCAAGGCCATCTCGGTCGAGTTGCCCACCAGCTTGGTGCGCGAGATCGTCGAAACCGAACCCGCCGTCAAGGGCGACACATCGGGCAAGGTCCTGAAGAACGCCAAGCTGGCCACCGGCTTCGAGATCTCGGTGCCGCTGTTCGTGCAGACGGGCGACAAGGTCGAAATCGACACCCGCACGCACGAGTACCGCAAGCGCGTGTAATCGGGATCGGCCGGTGTGAACCTACCGCCGGCCGCCTCTTCCGGTCAGATTGATTCATCGGCGGCGTTCGACCGCCGGTTGCCCGCGCTGTGGCGCGAGCGACAGCGCTTCGTCATCCTCGACAGCGCCTTTGACGGCGGCCGCCGCTTCCTCCTGTGGTGGCAAGCCTGGCAGCGTGATCCGCACCGCTGCGCTCAACTCCATGTCATCAGCGCCTCGCCAGAGATCGCCTCGGGCTGCGCAGCAGCGGTCCACCGCGATGACGACGGCACGATGCGTGAGCTCGCCGCAGAACTCGCGCGGTCCTGGCCACCCGTCACGCCCAACGTGCACCGTCTGGCCTTCGAGCGCGGACGGGTGCAATGGCTGCTGATGCCGCTGCCGCTGAGCGAAGCGCTGCGTGAGCTGACGGGCGAGGTGGATGCCTTCTTGCTGAGTGCTGATGCGCAATCGAATCCCGTCGACCCCGAGCGGCCCGGCGGCTGCGCGCCCTGCTCCAACCCGCCATTCACGATCGAACCGCGACTGGCCAAGGCGCTGGCACGGCTGGCCTCCCCTGAGGCGACACTGAACTTCGACGGTCCGCCGACCGCCAGCAACGCCGAATCTCATCGTGCACTGCGCTCGGCGGGGTTTGCTCCCGCGCTGCCGTCGTCCGATTCCCCTGCTGACCAGGACACGTCGTGGCGCTATGCACCCGGCTTCGTGCCACGACGATCGACCTCCCGCAACGCCAAAGCACTGCCGACAGGCGAGGCGCACGATGTGCTGGTGATCGGCGGCGGCCTGGCCGGCTGTGCGATGGCCTGGGCACTGGCCGAACAGGGACTGCGAAGCACCGTCTTCGAGCGCTGCCACGGGCCCGCGCTGGAAACCTCGGGCAACCCGGCGGGGCTGTTTCACGGCATCGTGAATCCGCAAGATGGTGCCCACGCCCGCTTCAACCGCGCCGCAGCACTCGAGGCGCAACGCGCAGTGTCGATCGCGCTGGCCGGGCATGGCGCGCAAGGCAGCGCCTCGGGCTTGTTGCGGCTCGAAACCGCGCCGATGGACGTGGCCGCCATGCGCGACCGGCTCGCCCGCCTGCACCTGCCACCCGCCTACGTTCAGGTGCTGTCGGCGCAAGAGGCCTCCGCGCGCTGCGGCTGGCCGCTGCAACACCCGGCCTGGTGGTATCCGGGCGGCGGCTGGGTGCAACCCGGAGCACTGGCGCGGTCGTTCCTTGAACGTGCGGGCGAGCGCACCACGCTGCGAGCCAATGTGCGAGTGGACTCGCTCGCGCGCGGCCCCAAGGGCTGGCAGCTGCTGGATGAACGGGGGGCCACGCTGGCCGAAGCTGAACACGTCGTGCTCGCCAACGCGGGAGATGCGCTGCGGCTGCTGCGGCCCTGGATGCCGCCATCGACCCCCGATGCATGGCCGATGCGAGCGGTGCGCGGCCAGATCAGCATCGGCCGCCTCGACCACATGGCGGGGCTGCGTCTGCCGCACGTTCCGGTGACCGGCTCGGGCTACCTGCTGCCGGCCTTCGACAACGAAGTGATCTTCGGCGCCACATCGCAAACCGATGACCACGATCCCGCCGTGCGCAACAGCGACCATCTGCACAACCTGGCGCAGTTGTCGAGACTCAGTGGCGTGAACCTGGGACCGAGCGCCGACGTCCTGCGCGGGCGCACCGGCTGGCGCTGGAGCACCGACGACCGGCTGCCCGTGCTGGGGCTGGTGCCCGATCTGGCCGCAGCGGCACTCGTGGACGATCTGGAACAGCCCAACAACGTGCCACGTCTGACAGGCCTGCACGCCTGCACCGCCTTCGGCTCCCGGGGCATCACCTGGGCTGCACTGGCGGCTCAGGTGGTGGCAGCCTCGATCAGCGGCGCGCCGCTGCCCATCGAGGCGAGCCTGCGAGACTGCGTCGATGCCGCGCGGTTCGTCAGCCGGCAATCACGCCGGTGCGCTTGAGCGCGGGGCTCCACGCGCATCGCCGCATGGCGACTTCATTCGATCAAGACGCGGGCTGATCAGCTTCGGGGGCCGCAGACTCGCCGGTGGTCTCATCGCCGCCCGACTCGGGCTCGCCATCACCGACGCTCTTGCGCTCGGTCTTGTCCTTCAACTTCTCTTCTTTCTTTTTCTTCTTGGCCAGCTCGCGCTGACGCTTTTCGAACGAGTAGTTGGGCTTGGCCATGGGCAGGTATCCGCTTAAAAAATGACAGGTGGCGAGGTTACGCTGTTTTGACAGCGCGCTGACGCGTCAGGAGCTGGCGTCGTAGCGCACGGTCTCCACGCCGCGGGGCGTTCCGAACAGGCACACGCTGGCCTTGTTGCGCGCAAAGATGCCCACCGTGACCACACCCGGCCACTGGTTGATGTCGCACTCCATCGCCGCCGGATCGGCAATCGACAGGCCATACACATCGATGATGTGGCAGCCGTTGTCGGTGACCACGCCGGCGCGCAGCACAGGACGGCCGCCCAGCACCGCAAAGCGCCGCGCGATCTGCGCTGCGGCCATCGGAATCACCTCGACCGGCAGCGGAAACCGCCCCAGCGTGGCCACGCGCTTGGATTCATCGGCGATGCACACGAAGCGATCGGCCAGATCGGCCACGATCTTCTCGCGCGTCAGCGCGGCGCCGCCGCCCTTGATCATGTGTCCGTGCGGATCGATCTCGTCGGCGCCGTCGATGTAGACCGGAATGCGCTCGACCAGATGGCTCTCGAGCACCGTGATGCCATGCGCTCGCAGCCGCACGGTGCTGGCTTCGCTGCTGGAGACCGCACCGGCGATCTGATCGCGCATCGTGGCCAGCGCGTCGATGAAGCAGTTGACCGTCGAGCCGGTGCCCACGCCCACCACGCTGCCCGCCACGACATGCGCCAGCGCCGCCTGACCGACCATCACCTTCAGTTCATCCTGGGTCATCGAAAAACTCGTTTGAGACAATCGTCGAATTATCAAGCGCCCCCACCACGCGCAACGCCCATGGCCCTCATTCCCTACTCACTGACGCGTCACCTGCTGTTCGCCCTCGACCCCGAGCAGGCGCACGACCTGACGATGGACGCGCTGGCGCGGCTGCAGCACTCGCCGCTGGCGTGCGCGATCAGCCAGACGCGCGTCGACGACCCGGTGAGCCTCGCCGGAGTGCGCTTTCCCAACCGCGTGGGTCTGGCCGCCGGGCTCGACAAGAACGGCCGCTGCATCGACGCGCTGGGCTCGCTGGGGTTTGGCTTCGTCGAGGTTGGCACCGTCACGCCGCTGCCGCAGCCGGGCAACCCGAAGCCGCGCATGTGGCGTCTGACCGAAGCCAACGCGCTGATCAACCGGCTGGGCTTCAACAACGACGGCCTGGCCGCGTTCATCGCCAACGTGCAGCGCGCGCACTTTCGCGAGCAAGGCGGCATCCTCGGCCTGAACATCGGCAAGAACGCCGCCACGCCCATCGAGCGCGCGGTCGACGACTACCTCATCGGTCTCGACGGCGTGTACCCGCATGCCGACTACGTGACGGTCAACATCTCCTCGCCCAACACGCAAAACCTGCGTGCGCTGCAATCCGACGAGGCGCTCGAGGCGTTGCTTGGCGCGCTGGCCGCGCGCGACGCGGTGCTGGCGCGCCAGCACGGCCGCAAGGTGCCGCTGTTCGTGAAGATCGCACCCGACCTCACCGAAGAGCAGGTGCGCGTGATCGCCGGCGCACTCAAGCGCCACGGCATCAGCGGCGTGGTGGCCACCAACACCACCATCTCGCGCGAGGCGGTCAAGCACCTGCCGCACGCCGAAGAGGCTGGCGGCCTGTCAGGCGCGCCCGTCTTCGAGGCCAGCAACGCGGTCATCCGGCAGCTGCGCGCCGAACTCGGCGCAGGCTTTCCGATCATCGGCGTGGGCGGCGTGATGAGCGGTGCCGACGCCTGCGCCAAGGTGGCCGCCGGCGCCGATCTGGTGCAGATCTACACCGGCTTCATCTACAAGGGCCCCGAGTTGGTCACCGAGGCGGCCAAGGCGCTCAAGGCAGCGCGCTGAAATGAAAAAGGCGCGTCATCGACGCGCCTTTTGACTTCGAGGCCAGGCCTCTCAGATCACTGCAGGGGCACGCCCGTCTTCGACTGCAGCTCTTCGCGAGTCACGCCGTCAGCGAGCTCGACCACCTTCAGGCCTTGCGGGGTGACGTCCATCACCGCGAGGTCGGTGATGATGCGGTTGACCACGCCCACGCCGGTCAGCGGCAAGGTGCAGTTCGGGATGATCTTCAGATCGATGGTGCCGTCTTTCTTCTTGGCGACGTGCTCCATCAGCACGATGACGCGTGCCACGCCGGCCACCAGGTCCATCGCGCCGCCCATGCCCTTGACCATCTTGCCGGGGATCATCCAGTTGGCCAGATCGCCCTTTTCGCTGACCTGCATGGCGCCCAGGATGCTCAGGTTGATCTTGCCGCCGCGGATCATCGCAAAGCTCTCGTGCGAGCCGAAGATCGACGAGCCGGGGATGGTGGTGACGGTTTGCTTGCCCGCGTTGATGAGGTCGGCATCGACTTCGTCTTCGGTGGGGAACGGGCCGATGCCCAGCATGCCGTTCTCGCTTTGCAGCCACACCTCGATGTCGCTGCGCACGTGGTTGGCCACCAGCGTGGGCAGGCCAATGCCCAGGTTCACGTAGAAGCCGTCTTGCAGCTCTTGGGCAGCGCGCGCTGCCATTTGATCGTGTGTCCAGCTCATGGTGTTCAGGCTCCTGACTTTTCGGTGATCGTGCGCTTTTCGATGCGCTTTTCGGGTGTGGCGTTGAGCACCAGACGGCTCACGTAGATGCCGGGCAGGTGCACCGAATCCGGATCGAAGGTGCCCGTGGGCACGATCTCTTCGACTTCGACGATGGTGATCTTGCCGGCCATCGCAACGGCCGGGTTGAAGTTGCGTGCGGTGCGACGGAAAAGCAGGTTGCCGCTCTCGTCGGCCTTCCAGGCCTTGACCAGACTGACCTGCGGCAGCAGCGCGCGCTCCATCACGTAGATCTGCCCGTCAAATTCGCGGGTTTCCTTGCCTTCGGCCACCAGCGTGCCGTAGCCCGTCTTGGTGAAAAACGCCGGGATGCCAGCGCCACCGGCGCGCAGCTTTTCAGCCAGCGTGCCCTGCGGCGTGAACTCCAATTCGAGTTCGCCGGCCAGGTACTGGCGCTCGAATTCCTTGTTCTCGCCCACGTAGCTCGAGATCATCTTCTTGATCTGGCGCGACTCCAGCAACTGGCCCAGGCCGAAGCCGTCCACACCGGCGTTGTTCGAGATCACCGTCAGGTTCTTGACGCCGCTGTCGCGCAGCGCAGCGGTCAAGGCCTCGGGAATGCCACACAGACCAAAACCACCCACCGCGATCAATTGCCCGTCAGCGACGACGTCTTTGAGTGCTGCGTCGGCACTCGGATAAACCTTGTTCATTGCTTGCTTCTCCAGAGCTTTCAGGACGGCCACGCCGGAAACCCCGGCATCGGAAAAACCCGCATTGTGCCTTCGCTCGCAACCATGGGCTCAGCCCGTCACCTGCGACCTGTGAGTGCGTCGACCGAGTGAGTCGCCAAGCCCCAAAGGCAAGCCCGTCAGCACATCAAGCTGCAGGTCGAACCCGCCATGCTGCTCGCCGCGCAAAACAAAAAGCCCGCATCGCTGCGGGCTTGTCTTTCGGTGTCGTTCAGCACATACAGCCCGTGCCGCCACGCTTGATGTCAGCGCTTTTCCATCTCGAAGCAAGAGGCCACCTTGGGAATGGAGGGGCTGTTGGGAACGACCTGCGTGAAACACAGGTCCATCGTCTTGGTGTCCGGCAAGGTGAAATTGAACATGCCGTGTTCATTGACCATCACACCGCTCTTGAGGTCTTTCGCCAGAGCGCCCAGCACGATTTCCTTGTGGCTGTCCGAGCCGATGCTTCCCACGAAATTTCGACCCTCCTGCTTGTCGATCGTCAGCGTGTACTCCACGTGCCTGAAGCGCACCGCGTTTTCTTCCGTCTTGAGCGACGGGTGGTGCAGCCCCGACCCGAAGACCGCTGAATTGCTGGTGCCTTTCCAGGTTCCGACCATCGGGTCCGGGCTCTGCGCGAAGGCACAGGCCAGGGCCGACAGGCCGACCAAGGCCGTTGCAATTGTTTTCATGAGTGTGTCCCTGCCAAATGGCGTTTTCGTTTCAAGAAACTGCGGTCACAGCGCGTGCCCGTCATCCGCCTGGATCACCGCGCCATTGATGAAGTGGCTCTCGTTGGCGCACAGCATCATGAGTACCGCGTCGAGGTCTTGCGGCTGGCCGATGCGCTTGCGTGGCAGCGTGTCGATCAGGCGCTTGCCGGCGTCGGTGAGCCACTGGCGGTGGTTCATCTCGGTCTCGATGTAGCCCGGGCAGATCGCGTTCACGTTGATGCCGTACTTGCCCCACTCGAGCGCCATGGCGCGCGTCATGTGGATCACCGCGGCCTTGCTCATGCTGTAGATGCCGATCTGGCTGAGCGCTTTCAGCCCGGCCATCGACGCGATGTTGACGATGCGCCCGCCGGTGAAGGTGCCCGGCGCCGAGCCCTTGGCGCGACCGAGCATGCGCTTGCCAACCTCCTGCGCCACGAAGAAAGCGCCGCGCGTATTGATGTCGAAGATGAAGTCGAAGTCGTCCTCGGTCACGTCGGTGAGCTTTTGCTGGGTGCTCACGCCCGAGTTGTTGACCAGGATGTCGATCGTGCCCATCTCGGTCTCGGCGTGAGCCACCGCTGCCTTGATGCTGTCGATGTCGGTCACGTCGAGCGTGACCACATGGGCATCTCCGTCGTCGCCCTCGATCTCGGCGCGCAGCGTTTTCAGGCGCTCCATGTTGCGCCCGGCCAGCACCACGGCGGCACCGGCTGAAGCCAGGGTCTTGGCGAACTGGGTGCCCAGCCCACTGGACGCGCCAGTCACCAGCGCGACACGGCCTGACAGGTCGATTTGATAGCTCATGGTGTGGCTCCGATGTTCAATGATGGGATGAAGATAGCACGCAGGCTGCGACCGGGTACGGCACTTGCTCACCGCTAGACTCGATCTCGTTTGTCCCCCTCGAAAGCCCTGCAGATGACCCCGAATTCCCTGCTTGAAGAACACGGTCCGCGCGAGTCGATGGACTACGACGTGGTGGTGGTGGGCGCCGGCCCGGCCGGTCTGGCCACGGCAATCCGCATCAAGCAACTCGCCCAGGTGCGCGGCAGCGAGATCTCGGTGGTCGTGCTTGAAAAGGGCTCTGAGCCCGGCGCACACATCCTGAGCGGCGCCATCATGGATCCGGGTGCGCTCACCGAACTGCTGCCCAACTGGAAAGAACTCGGCGCGCCGCTCGATCAGCCGGTCACCGACGACAGCTTCTTGTTTCTCACCCCCGATGGCGCGACGAAAACCCCGCCGGCTCTGCTGCCCGAGTGCTTTCACAACGAGGGCAATTACGTCATCAGCCTGGGCAGCGTGACGCGCTGGCTGGCGCAGCAAGCCGAAGCGCTGGGCGTGGAAATCTTCCCCGGCTTCGCTGCGGCCGAGGTGCTCTACAACGACGACGGAGCCGTGAAGGGTGTGGCCACCGGCAATCTGGGCATCGGCAAGGACGGCCAGCCCACCGGCAATTTCCAGCTCGGCATGGAACTGCTCGGCAAGTACACCGTGTTCGCCGAAGGCTCACGCGGTCATCTCGGCCGGCAGCTGATTGCGCGCTTCAAGCTCGATGCCGGGCGCGATCCGCAAAGCTATGGCCTGGGCATCAAGGAGCTGTGGGAAGTCGACCCCGCCAAGCACCAGCCTGGACGCGTGGTGCACACCGCCGGCTGGCCGCTCGACAGCCAGACCTACGGCGGTGCGTTCCTGTACCACCTGCCCGACAACCAGGTCACGCTGGGCTTCATCACCGGGCTCGACTACAGCAACCCGTGGCTGAGCCCGTTCGAGGAGATGCAGCGCTGGAAGACCCACCCGGCCATCCGCGCGGTGCTCGAAGGCGGCAAGCGCGTGGGCTACGGCGCGCGCGCCATCACCGCCGGCGGGCTGCTGAGCCTGCCCAAGACGGTGTTTGCCGGTGGCGCGCTGGTCGGCTGCGAAGCGGGTTACCTCAACGTCAGCCGCATCAAGGGCAGCCACGCAGCCATCAAGAGCGGCATGCTGGCCGCTGACGCCATCGTCGACGCCATCGCCAACGGCCGCTCACACGACGAACTCAGCGCCTACCCCGAAGCCTTCGAGCGCAGCTGGCTGCACGACGAACTGCACCGAGCGCGCAACTTCAAGCAGTGGTTCAAGAAGGGCCTGTGGGTCGCCAGCGTGATGAACGGCATCGAGCAGTGGCTGCTGCCCAAGCTGGGCATCAAGGCACCGCCGTGGACGCTGCACCGCCGTCAGGCCGATCACCTCGCGCTCAAGCCCGCGGCCGAGTGCGCGCCCATCAGCTATCCCAAACCCGATGGCACGCTCACCTTCGACCGTCTGAGCAGCGTGTTCATCAGCAACACCAACCACGAAGAAAACCAGCCGGCGCACCTGACGCTCAAGGACACCGGCGTGCCGGTGGCCGTCAACCTGGCGCGTTACGGCGGTCCCGAGTCGCGCTACTGCCCGGCCGGCGTGTACGAGTTCGTGAAGGACACCGACGCCGGCGGCCAGGAGCGCGACCGCCTGCAGATCAACGCGCAGAACTGCGTGCACTGCAAGACCTGCGACATCAAGGACCCGACGCAAAACATCGTGTGGGTCAGCCCCGAGGGCGGTGGCGGACCCAACTACGCGGGGATGTGAAGCGCGCGGCCCAGTAAACTTCGTCCCGCCAGGAGAGAGCCCGATTGCGACAGCAAAAGGACCGCCGAAGGCGCAAGGCCTGCTGTGAGCAGCGGGCTCCAACGCTCAGGCAAAAGGACTGGCAAGACGCTGACCGAAAGGACGGCGTTCCTCACTGAAGAGAGGCCCACCACCGAGTGGGTCCACCGAAGGGGCAAGCGACACGCCGCCAGACGGCCGTCGTCAATCTCTCAGGTAAAGCGGACAGGGAGGGCATCACGGGCTGCACATCCATCGGGTGCGCGGCCGCTTGTGTCATTGCCCCGGAGACTTTTCCCGATGTCCGCCACCGATCTGCTCAAGACCCCGCTGCACGACCTGCACATTGAACTCGGGGCGCGCATGGTCCCGTTTGCCGGCTACAGCATGCCGGTGCAATACCCCGCCGGCCTGATGGCCGAACACCTGCACTGCCGCGCCTCGGCCGCGCTGTTCGATGTGTCGCACATGGGCCAGTTGAAGCTCACCGGCGACGACACCGCCGCTGCGCTCGAATCCCTGATTCCCATCGACGTGGCCGGCATGGCCGCCGGCCAGCAGCGCTACGGCTTTTTCACCAACGACCACGGCGGCATCCTCGACGACCTGATGCTCACGCGCCACCAAGTGGGCGATCACACCGAATGGCTGCTGATCGTCAACGCGGCCAACAAGGACGCCGACACCGCGCACCTGACCTCGCGCATCGGCCAGCGCTGCAGCGTGCAGCCGCGCCCCGAACTCGCGCTGCTGGCGCTGCAAGGCCCGCTGGCGGTGAACGCGCTGGCGCGGCTGAACCCGGCGGTGGCCGAACTCGGCTTCATGAATGGCGCCGCCTTCACGCTCAACGGCGCGCCGTGCTTTGCCACGCGCTCGGGCTACACCGGCGAAGACGGCTTCGAGATCTCGGTACCGGCCGAACACGCCGAGGCGCTGGCGCGCGCGCTGCTCGCGCAACCCGAAGTCAAGCCCGCCGGTCTGGGCTCGCGCGACACGCTGCGCCTGGAAGCCGGTTTGTGCCTGCACGGCAACGACATCGACCCGACGACCACGCCGATCGAAGCGTCGCTCAACTGGGCGATCCAGAAGGTGCGCCGCGCCGGTGGCGCACGAGCCGGCGGCTATCCCGGCGCCGACGTGATCGACGCACAACTGGCCGACGGCCCGGCTCGCCGTCGCGTCGGCCTGATCGGCCTCGAGCGCGTGCCGGTGCGCCCGGGCACATCGATCGTCGATGCCAACGGCGCCACGCTGGGCACCGTCACCAGCGGCACGCTCGCGCCCACGGCCAACCAGCCGATCGCCATCGCTTATGTGCCCGCCGCCCACGCAGCGCCAGGCACCGAGGTGTGGGCCGAAGTGCGCGGCAAGCGCGTGCCGATGCGCGTGAGCACCCTGCCCTTCGTGCCCAACCGCTACGTGCGGCTGCCGGCACGCACCGCCTGAGCGAGCGTTTCCCGACCGATCACCAAACACCCCATTTCATTGATTCCCAAGGAGAACCCCATGACCGTCCACTACACCGCCGAACACGAATGGATTGACGCCACCA
>CANGBT010000051.1 GCA_947452135.1 Burkholderiales bacterium | reverse complement strand
TGATTTGAAACTGTGGGTGCTTAGCTCAGTTGGTAGAGCGGCGCCCTTACAAGGCGTAGGTCGGGGGTTCGAGCCCCTCAGCACCCACCACAGAAAAGCAAAAGGGAAAACATGAAACGCAAGGGTGTGAACGGGTTGGCTGAAGTCTTCACCCGTCAAACCAATGAGCCTGGCGTAGCCGCGCTTGAGTTGGTCGATGGTCATGGTCGTTCGTTTGCAGCGGCCATCGATGCGCACGGTGTTGTGGCACTGTTGAACCGGTTGCTGAGTCTGGCTGCCGAACCCGTTTTTGCCACCTCGGCGCTGATGGCTTCTGAGGTGAAACCGGCGCAATGCCAGGCCGACGTGAGCCGCGTCGAACTGCGTGCTGGGCGCTCGGATGCGGAAGTGGTTGCCAATCTCACCATCGGCTGCGTGCAGTTGGCTGTGTTTCTTCCGCGTGCCGAACTGCTCAGCGCGGTGGCCGGCCTTCCCCCAACGACCGGGTCATCGGCCGCGAGTGCTTGATCGTCGGCCAGACACCCTGGGGTGTCATGGGCTTGCGTATCGCAACAGGATCGGTTTTATAGCGAGGGCGAACCACGGTTCGCCCTTTTCGCGTCTGGCGTTCAACGCCTCCCACCGCCGGGGTTCTCGCACAATCTTGCCGAGCCCGCTTCCACACGAGAACGACGATGTTTGACTTTGTCCGCAACCACATGCGCAAGCTGCAGTTCATCTTGCTGCTGCTGATTCTTCCGTCGTTCGGCTTCCTCGGCCTGCAGGGCTACAAAGGCATGTCGGAAGGTGGCAACCTGTCACTCGCAGAGGTGAACGGCGAGTCCATCAAGCAATCCGAATGGGATTCGGCGCATCGCGACCAAGTCGAGCAGGTTCGCCGCAAGATGCCCAACGCCGACCCGAAGCTGTTCGATAGCGCGGAGATGAAAAAGCTGTCACTCGAAAACCTGATCAAGAAGCGGGTGATGCTGACGGCCGCGGACAAGCTCCACCTGTTCCTCACCGATGAACGGCTGCAGCGCTTGTTCGCCACCGATCCGCAGTTCGCCGCCATCCGAAATCCAGACGGCAGCGTCAACAAGGAACTGCTTGCCGCGCAGGGCATGTCGAGCGAGATGTTCGCCGCGCGGCTGCGTCAGGAACTGTCCATGCAGCAGGTGCTGTCGGGAGTGTCGGCCACCGGGTTTGCATCGAAGACCGCAGCCGAGCGTGCGGTCGATGCCTTCTTCCAGCAGCGGCAGGTGCGTTTGCAGCGCTTCGACGCGGCGGGCTATGTCGCCAAGGTGTCGCCCACCGACGCAGACATCGAGCAGTACTACAAGGACCCTGCCCACGCCGCGCAGTTCCAGGCCCCCGAGCTGGCCAGCATCGAGTACGTGGTGCTCGATGTCGATTCGATCAAGAAAGACATCCCGCTCGTCGAAGAAGACCTGCGCCGCTACTACAGCGAGAACCAGGCACGATTTACCGTTCCCGAGGAGCGCCGCGCCAGCCACATCCTGATTTCAGCCGACAAGGCGTTGCCGGCCGATGTGCGTGCCAAGGCGAAAGCCAAGGCCGATGAACTGCACGAAAAACTGGTGAAGGATTCGTCACTGTTCGCCGAACTGGCCAGAAAGAACTCGCAAGACCAGGGCTCGGCAGCCAAGGGCGGCGACCTCGACTTCTTTGCACGCGGCGCCATGGTCAAGCCTTTTGAAGAAGCGGCTTTTGCGCTCAAGGTGGGCGAACTCAGCACGGTGGTCGAAACCGATTTTGGCTTTCACATCATCCGCCTGAGCGACGTTCGTGGTGGTGTTCCACGCACCTTTGACGCCGCCCGTCCCGAGATCGAAGCTGAGGTTCGCCAGCAGCTGGCACAGGCCAAGTTTGCCGAGGTGGCTGAAGACTTCACCAACCTCGTCTACGAGCAGTCCGACAGCCTCAAGCCAGTGATCGACAAATACAAGCTGGAACTGAAAACGGCGCAGGGCGTCACCCGCAAGCCGGCCCCCGGCGCGCAGGGACCGATCGCTTCGCCCAAGTTCCTCGAGGCGCTGTTTTCCAGCGATGTGCTGACCAACAAGCGCAACACGCCCGCGGCTGAGGTTGCTCCGAGACAACTGATGTCCGGTCGCATCGTCAAGTACGAGGCCGCACGTGTGATGCCGCTGGCCGATGTGAAGGACAAGGTTCGTTCAGCCGTGGCACTGACCCAGGCGGCTGCTCTGGCTCGCAAGGAAGGCGAAGCGCGTCTGGCGCAACTCAAGCAGGCCCCGCAGGCCGATGTGGCGACCGAGCCGCGTCTGGTGTCTCGAGTGCAAATGCAAGAGTTGGGTCAGCCCTTGATCGACGCCATTTTGGGCGCCGACATGACCAAGACACCAGCGGTGGTGGGCGTCGATCTCGGAGCGCAGGGCTTCGTGTTGGCGCAGGTGGACAAGGTGATCGGGCGTGATCCGGTGGCCGCAGACACCGCACGCGCCGCCAGTCAATACGCCCAGGCTTGGGGCGAGGCCGAAGCGCAGGCGTACTACGCATCGCTGCGCAACCGGTACAAGGTCCAGGTCAACGACAAGGTCTTGGACAAGGCGATGCGCGTCGACGCCCCATAAGGGCGTTGAAGCCTCACTCGCCGGTCGCCTTTGGAGCCTTGGCCGGCCTATAATCTTGCTTTCTGCGGTGGCTGTAGCTCAGTTGGTAGAGTCCAGGATTGTGATTCCTGTTGTCGTGGGTTCGAGCCCCATCAGCCACCCCAAGTAAATCAAAGACTTAGCCCGGCACCTGCCGGGCTTTTTCGTTTTTGGATGGTGGTAAACGCTTCCTCGTAGCCGTTTTACCGACTGCGGTACAGGGGCCTGCTCTGTTTCTCGCTCGCCAAGCCCAGCGCGATTGGCGGGCCGGAACAGTTGATGGCGCTCGATCGTCACCACCGATTGGTTTACGGGTTGATCCAGTCAACCTCGCCTACACGGCACATTCTTCTCGTTCAGGTGAGCTGCACCTGTTTGTTTTGCCCGCCGGCTCAGTTGAAGCTGCCGCTGGCAGAGAAATCAGATTTTTCTGACCCCTGCTGGTGCGTGTATCCGAGCGACATTCAGACGACGATCCGAGGACAGCAGATCGTTGGGTGGTCCGCTGGGGTCGGTAGGGGTCTCGCCCATGTCGGTGACAGGCCAAATGGAGCAGCACAAGTGAATCTGATCCAACGCACACCTGGGGGTGACGTGCATGGGGCACTGGGTCCGCCGATGCGGACAGGTTCATGCTCATGAACGGGGGCTCCTCAATGGGCACCCGGCTCGGTGCGGCAGTTGATGCCGAACTGCGGCCGGATGAGTCTGAGGCTGCTGCATCGACGACGCATGCGTTTGATGGCAACTCGGAGTCCTCGGTTCGCGGCGCTGACTTGCCTGGTGCCAGCGAGTGTCTGCACGGGTGGGACTCGGTTTTCTACAGCAAGGCCAAACTGGCCGCTGTGCTGGCGAGCATGAGCGATGCGGCTTTGATCTTCGATGCCAAGGGTCATGCACTGGAGTTCAATGACGCCTTTGCCAAGCTGCACCGATTCAAGGGCGTGCAAGCGTGCAACGCGAGCTTGGCCAAACTCGAGTCGCTGTTCGACGTAATGACTGTCGATGGCGCCCCCCTGTCGCTGGAGCAGAGGCCTGCTTATCGTGCACTGCACGGTGGCGCGGGGGCCGGCGTCGAATTGATGGTGCTGCGCAAGGACACCGGCGCAACCTGGATCGGGAGTTACAGCTTTGCACCGATTCGAGATGAGTACGGTGCCGTCGTCGGCGGGGTCGTGACGGGACGCTGTGTCACTACCGAGAAGTACGCGATGGAGGAACTGGAGAGTTCGCACGCGCAACTCAGACGCCTCTTTGCCAGCCAACGAAACGCAACAGAGGACGAGCGTAAGCGCATCGCGCGCGAACTGCACGACGACTTGCAGCAAACCTTGGCGGCCCTTCGGTTGAACGTGGCGGCCGTCGAGTTGCGGGCGAGGTCCCTGCCCAATGGCGCCTCGGAGGCCGCAGCCCATGCGCTGGCCTTGTCTGAGTCCGCGATCCTGTCGACGCGGCGCATCATCGCTGGCCTGCGGCCGCAGATCCTTGATGACTTGGGTCTTCGAGATGCACTGGCATGTCGTCTTTCCGACTTCAGCGAACGCAATGCTGTCGAGTGTTGTCTCGACGTGGTCGGAGACGTCGACACCGTGATGTCTGCTGAGCTGGCCACGTGTCTGTATCGCATCACACAGGAGTCGCTTCAGAACATCGAGAAGCATGCCAGCGCGACCTGCATTCGCGTCGTGCTTGACCTGTCTGACCCCCGCAGGGCGGTACTACGAGTTGATGACGATGGTGTGGGAATTCTGGCCGTCGATTTGCTCAAGGCCGAGTCCTTCGGTGTGGTCGGGATGAGAGAGCGGGTGCGTGCGTTTGCAGGTACGCTGAGGGTGATGCCAGGCGCTGTGTCCGGAACGACGGTGGAGGCGGTGGTGCCCCTGCTTGGTGGTGCTGGAGCTTTCGCTGGCGTGCCTTGAGGCGCAGTCAGCATCTCGGGCTGACACGATTTGAAGCCCCGATCTGCAACTACCGCCGCCATGTACGACCACAACCAGTCCCAGCTCCCACGCTCGTTCATCGAGCTGTTCATCCCGCCCGGGAAAATGAAGCCGAGCGAGACGCGTGAAGTCATTGCCGCGCGCTACGACCTGTGTGAAGACATGGCGCAAATGCTCACCGAGCACGCGAGCGCGAAGCTGTTCGAGCTGGGCGTCACCGAACAAGACGTGCTCGAGCGGATGCACCTCGGCTTGCTGCAGGACCCGGCTGCGGTCACGGGGCCCGAGGCGCAGTGGATCGTTTGCCGGCTGGCTGAGTTGCTGGAGTGGCCGATGGGCGCCTGGCCCCAGTCGGGCTGACCGTCGGGGTGTTAGCGCGCGGGTTCCATGGCCGTGACTGTGATCGCGCCGTTGATGCGGTCTGCGAAAAACCGGACATGGTCGCCTTCCTTGAGGTCGCTTAGCAGCGCGGGGTCTGCCACGTTGAACACCATCGTCATGCCGGGCATGCCCAGGTTGGTGATGGGGCCGTGGCGCAAGGTGATCTTGCCCAGTTCGCGGTCGACTTTGCGGACCTCGCCGTCGGTCATTGCCGTGGCGGCGGGTGACGATGCTGCAACGGCCTGCGCAGGAGCCTCCACGGGCGATTGGGCGTTCGCCATGCCTGAGCCGATCAAGGCCGCCAGGCACATGGCGGCTGATGCTGTTGGCCAGCTCATCGCACCACCACCTTGCCGACCATGCCGGCTTCGTAGTGGCCGGGGATCAGGCAGGCGAACTGGTATTCGCCGCGCCGGGTGAACTGCCACACGATGTCGCCTCTGGCGCCCGGGGCGACATGCGTCATGTTGGCGTCGTCATGGCCGAAGGCGTGTTCTTCGGCCTTGGCCGGGTCGTAAGGTGTCCTGGTGGCGGCGTGCATGGCGTCGCTGTGTGCCGCTGCACAGGTCGTGCCGAGCGCAAGCAGCGCGAGAGTGATCAGTTTGTTCACGGGGCGTTTTTCAGGGTGGATGTCAGTGACCGGAATGACCGGTGGGCTTGCGCACCTGCAACGTGGTGGGGTCGTTGTTGGACGGTGTCACGCGCACGGGGGTTCCCGGCTCGCCCGTGTATTCGGTGGCCAGGGTGCCGGCGGGGTGCTGATAGTTGCCTGGGTCGCGGTAGTCGCCTCGCTGGAGGTCATCACGCACTTTCACCACGCTGAACATGCCGCCCATGCCCAGTGCGCCGAACGGGCCGGTGCCGGTCATCATGGGCAGCGTGTTGTCGGGCAGCGGCATTTCCATGGTGGCCATGTCGTGCATGCCGCGTTCGCCCATGACCATGTAGTCGGGCACCAGCTTGGCGATCTTTTGCGCCAGGCTGCGCTGGTCCACGCCGATCATGGTCGGCACGCCGTGGCCCATGGCGTTCATCGTGTGGTGCGACTTGTGGCAGTGGATGGCCCAGTCGCCGGCCGCCGCCTCGAACTCGATGGCGCGCATCTGGCCCACGGCGATGTCGGCCGTCACCTCGGGCCAGCGCGCGCTTTTGGGCACCCATCCGCCATCGGTGCCCACCACCTCGAAGTGCGGGCCGTGCATGTGGATGGGGTGGTTCGTCATCGTGAGGTTGCCCACGCGGATGCGCACCCTGTCGCCCGTGCGCGCGACCAGCGGATCGATGCCGGGAAACGCACGGCTGTTCCACGTCCACAGGTTGAAGTCGAGCATCGTGTTGATGCGCGGCGTCGCGCTGCCGGGCTCAATGTCGTAGGCGTTCAGGATGAAGCCGAAGTCGCGGTCAACCCGGTGCTGGCGCGCGTCCTTCGGGTGAACGATGAACAGGCCCATCATGCCCATGGCCATTTGCGCCATCTCGTCGGCGTGCGGGTGGTACATGAAGGTGCCCGAGCGCTGCAGCACGAAGTCGTACATGAAGGTCTTGCCGACCTCGATGGGCGGCTGGGTCAGGCCCATGACGCCATCCATGCCCGAGGGCAACAAGACCCCGTGCCAGTGCACGCTGGTGACTTCGGGCAGCTTGTTGGTCACGAAGATGCGGATGCGATCACCCTCGACCGCCTCGATCGTGGGGCCCGGGCTCTGGCCGTTGTAGCCCCACAGGTTGGCCTTCATGCCGGGTGCGATCTCACGCACCACCGGCTCGGCCACCAGGTGGAACTCCTTGACGTTGTCCTTCATGCGCCAAGGCAACGACCAGCCGTTGAGCGTGACGATGGGGTTGAAGGGGCGGCCGTTGGGCGGCGAGGGCGGTGGCTGCATCGAGGCCGAAGATTGCGATGCCGCTTCGGGCAGCAAGGCCGCGCCAGCGCGGCTGACGACGGCGGCACACAGCACGCTGGCCCCGGCGGTCTTGAAAAATGTCCTGCGGTCGGTCATGGGGTCTCCTTCAATGGGCCGCGCGGGCTGGTGCTCCGCTGCTGGACGTCGGGCTGTTGCCCGCTGGCGCATGCGGTGAGCCACCCGTCAACGCGGACTGCAGATCGGTCTCGGCGATCCAGTGGTCGCGCAGCGATTCGACTGCGCCGGTGACTCCTGCGATCTGCTCGCGCGTGTCCGCCAGCAACTCGAACACGCTGCTGAGCATCGCGTTGTAGCGAAGCAGGTTTTCGTCCGAGATGAGCTTGCGCAGCGGAACGACGTCGTCGCGGTACACGCGGGCGACTTCGTAGGCGGTGCGGTACGCCGAGTACGACTCGCGCACCTGGGAGCGCGCGTTCAGCGCCACCTGTGCGGTGCGGTGAACAGACTGCATGTAGATCGCCTCGGCCCGTGCGACGCGAGCCGTGCCGAAGTCGAACAGCGGCAGTTCGAGTTCGATCTCGTAGCCGTCACGTCGCGCCTCGCCCGTCGTGCTCTGGTTCTGGTAGCCCACATGCAGCGCGTTGATGAAGCGCGTGGCCCGCGTCAGGCCCAGCGATTGGGCGGTGGCCTCGGTGTCGCGCCGCGCGATGAGCACGTCGAGCCGTTTGTTCATGGCCGTTTGCTCCGCGTCCTGCGGTTGCGCTGGTGCCTGAGGCAGGTCGGGCAGCCGCTCGGGCAATGTGAATCCGAGCTGATCATTGCCAAGACCCAACGCGCGAACGAGCCGCTCCCGCTCTGCCACGGCTTGCTGCGTCGCCCGCTGGAACTGCAAGGTCGCGTCCAGCTGAAACGACTGCTCTCGCATTTGCGCGAGTGCGCTGAAGTTGCCGGATTGCGCCATGCGGCGTGCGAGCTCGCTCGATGCGTCGGCGGCGTCCTTCACCTGAGCGGCATAGCCCGCCAGTTGTTGTGCCGCCACCGCGCTGAAGAACGCACGCCGCGCTTCGGCAGCCACACCCACGGCGGCCTGCGCCGCGCGCAGTTGCGTTTGCTCGAAGCGGCGCTGCTCGATGCCCCGTGCTGCCGGCATCGTCAGCAGCCCCAGCACATCGAACATCACCGCGCGGTCGATCTCCGCGGTGCCCCCGCCGCTCAATCGACCGATGCGGATGGACGGGTTGCTCAACCGGCCGGCGCGCACCAGGTCTGACTCGGCGATACCCAGCTCGGTAAAGCTGGCCTGCAGCTCATGGTTGCCGAGAAATGCGAGCTCGACGGCGCTGTCGGGCGTCAAGGGCAGCTTGAGCAATTCGGCCATGCGAGAGCGCGCCAACTCGCCTTGCTGGTGCGTGGCTTGATAGCTCGCCGACTGGCCCGTGCGCTCGTGGGTCAGTTGCTGCACCGCATCGAAGCCGCCATCGTCTGAGAAGGATGCGCAGCCCGTCAGCGTCAGCGAAGCGAGTGCGCTCAGGGCCAGGCGCGTGGCGTCATGTCGCGCTGTTCGTGCCGTTCTCGTTGCCGGGTGCACCGGCGCACTCGGGCTCGGGTCCATGTCGCTGGGGTGGCCGGCGGCGGCGTCCCGCCGCAACGGGTGACTGGGTTTGTGGGGCATGGGTCGAAGTCCACTGAACCGCCGCGGGCCCAAAGCCAGCGGCTGAATCCCGCGCGCACAGCGCACGGGCCCGACAGGCCTCGGCGAGGAGGCCTTGCAGGGTCAGGTGCTTCGAGGGGGACGCTCTTGAGCGTCGCAGTGAAACGTGGGTGCCGGCGCCAGCAGCGGCTCAAAGCGCACCGGTGTGGCATCGACAGGCACCTGTATCACCGGCAAGGCGCTCAACATCGGGGTCATCGAGCAGCACGATGTGCAGGTGTTGCAACCGCCCGCGTGAGTGGCCGTGTGAGTGTGATCGTCCGACGACGAACCACCTTGGTTGTGCGAGGCCCCGGGCACATGTTGCGCCTGATGATGGTGGCCCTCTGAGTGGCACGGGGCAGCCACGCTGGTGGCCGCATGGCTGCTCTGGTGGCACATCATGGCCGCGCCGATCGCACCGCGCATGGGCAGCAGCAACGCAAGCAAAACCAGAAGGAGGGGGCGAAGGGTTTTCACTGAAACCCGATTATCCGGCGCGCTTCGGGACGTGCCGTGTCCGGATGTTTCTGCCGCTGCCAAGGGGCGCACTGCCTGCCAGCCAGCATGCGAGCAAGCCCGCAGGCCCACATCGCCACAGCGCCAAGGTTCTGTCTACAGCCAGATCCACAAACGCCGCACCCACGTGGGAAATGAAAGCGAAGGCTCGGGCTGGTAGCACTGGCGGTAGTCGAGGTTCATTGCAAACTCCATGTACTGTATGAAAGTACAGTATATGAGGCCAGCCGAGGCTGTCAAGGGCGCGCGCGGGCTTTGTCGTGCACGGGGTCGGATGCTGCGCTTGGCCTGAGCAAGCGCGTGCCCACGAAGATGAAGGTCAGTGCACCCAGGTAGGCCGCGAGCTGCGCTGCCGAGGGTTGCGCGTCATAGCCGATCAGCGCATGGAGCAAAGCCCCGAGCGCCGAGTCGGGTGGCAACCATGGCGAGCTGTCCCACAGCGGGCCTCCCCCAATCTCCAGGAAACCGGCCTGAGACAGCGCTCTGGTGAGTTGGCTGGCCAGCGAAGCGGCCAGCAACGCAATCAGCAGGTTGGTCACCGAGAAAACGCGCCGCGTCGGAATGCGCGACAAGCCCGAATAAATGCCCAGGCCCACGAGCGCACCTGAAAGGATGCCCGCGGCAACGGCCGACAAAATCTCCGCCGTCTTCACGGAGGCGTCACCCGTCAGGGATCCGCCCACGAACAGCACCGTTTCTGCGCCTTCTCGCAAGACCGCCAGCGCAACAACCACCAGCAGCGCCCAGGGCGCCTGTTGTCCGCCTTGAACCGATTGCCCAAGGTGCCTGGCCTCGCTGACCATTTCCCGGGTGTGCGTGCTGACCCACACGCAGTGCCACAGCAGCATCAGCAAGGCGAGCGACAGGACCCCGATGTTCACCACATCCTGCCCCAGGCCGTCGAGCCAGCCACTGAGGTGTTGAGCGAGCAGGGCCAGGATGACGGCGCCGACACCGCCAGCAGCGACGCCTGCGCTCAACCAGCGGCTGCGGCCCGCCAGCCCGCGCGTCGCGGCAGCAACGATGCCGATGAAAAGCGCGGCCTCGAGGGATTCGCGAAAGACGATGAGAGCGGTCGTGAACATCGTGGCGCTCCCGCCGCCTATTCGGCCACCACGGAGCCCTTGGCAGTGGCTTCGTTGAACTCGCCGAAGAAGTCATATCGGCCGGGTTTGAGCGGTCCGATATAGATCGTCGCCCTGGCACCGCCCGGGATGAGCTTCTCTCTGTTCAGGCTGTGGCTTTCGAATTCTTCGGGGGTCGGATCCTGGTTGTGGACCAGCAACTTGATGCGCTGACCCGCCGGTACCTTGAGTTCTGCCGGCTCGAAGCGGTGGTTCTTGATGGTCAGCTGAACCTGTGGTTCAGCGGCCGAAATGGAACTGGTGGAGACGAGCGCCCCCAAGGCGACAAGAAAGACAAATCGGTGGCTGATCATCGGAGTCCTTGGAAGCATCGAGTTTGCGAGATCAGATCTTAACGAGAAAGATTCGTATTTGCAATGATGCCGCTATGGGACCGACGTGGCCGCAGCCGCGATGCCGCAGCGCTATGCCGGGGTCCAGCGGTCGAAGGTGGCAGCTTGGCCGTGGCACACACCGAAGGCATCGAGCAGGTTCCACACCAGCGCTTGCTCGATGCGGAAGCGCTTGCCGCTCGACGAGACCCTGATGCCGGCGTAGTCGCCGATGAAGCCGTCACGGCTCACCCGTTCAAGCACGCGGGCCCGCTCCTCACGCAACAGCACTTCGGCGGACAAGCGAGATGGCATCTTCACGAACGATGCCCAGTCCATCTCGAACAGTGCCAATGCTTGGCGGTTGCCGTAAAAGAACACGGGGTCAGCCTCGGTGCCGTGCGCCACGATCACCGCGCCAGCGTTCCAAAGTGCCGAGCGCAGATCTCCGGCGGCTGCCACGAGCGTACGCCCGGTGAGCCTCAAGTGGCTGTCGGCGATGAGCGCAAGCCGTTCGTCGCTCACTCCGCCCACATCGGGGTGGGGTGAGGGTTGAGGGTTCACGAGGTCGGGCCGGCAACTCGCACGGATGCGCTCAACTTCTTGCAGACCGAACTGACGTGCTCGTTGACGGCCGTCCATCGGAGCTTCATCAGGTTGGCGACCTCCTTGACCGTGAAGCCCTTGCTCAGGTGCGTGAGCACATCGGTCTCGGTCGCGCTCAGAGCCTCGGGGTCGCTCGCGTCCTGTCGAAAGTGAGCCAGCATGCGTCGGGCGATGGCGGGTGACAGCGGAGGCTTGCCTCGCACGATCTTTTGAAGGGCTTCGACCAGAACTTCGAAGCGGTCTTCTTTCAGCAGGTACCCGTCGGCGCCCTGAAGCAGTGCCGGGAACAGGTGTTCATCGTCCGCGTACAGCGTGGTGACGATCTTTCGAGACGGGTGACTCGAGACGGCGGTCAGCAAATTCAGGGCGTTGCCGTCCGGCAAGTCCAGGTCGATGAGCATGATGTCGAAGCGCTGCAGCGCCCGTGTCGGGTGCGAGTCGGGCGACAGGCAGCCGACCATCTCGAGAGCCGAATCCAGGTCGTGGGCCTGCACGATGTTCAGGTCGTCGCTGAAACTTTCGCGAACCACGCGCTCCATGAATGACAGGGCCTGCGGGTTCTCTTCGACGATCAATACATTGACAGACATGGCCAGCAGTTGATCCGAGTTGATGGCAAATGCTAGCAGGGTGGTCTCCGGACGGGATGGGTCCGACTGAAGGCCTTCCGGGGGCGTTGACCAAGTCCCGACTCCTACAATGGTTTGGATGCGAATCCTGATTGCCAACGACGATGGTTACCTGGCGCCCGGGCTCGCGGCCTTGGTGCGTGCCTGTGAGGGTCTGGGGCACATTGATGTGATCGCCCCTGAGCAAAACGCCAGCGGCACATCCAACTCGTTGACCCTGACACGGCCGCTGTCGGCCTATGTGGCGTCCAATGGTTTTCACTATTTGAACGGCACCCCATCCGACTGCGTTCACGTGGCGCTGACGGGACTGTTTCTCGAGCGGCCTGATCTGGTGGTCTCCGGGATCAACCAGGGCGCCAACATGGGTGACGACACCTTGTACTCGGGCACCGTTGCCGCGGCGATGGAGGGCTTCCTGTTCGGGATCCCATCGATCGCCTTCTCTCAAGCCGACAAGGGCTGGGGTCATCTTGATGCGGCAGCGCGGGTGGCGCGTCAGGTGATCGACCGGGTGCTCAGCGAGCCGCCATCGACACGGCCGTTCTTGCTCAATGTGAACATCCCCAACCGCGCGGACGCTGACAGTGTTCCCGTGCGGATCACCCGCCTCGGCCGCCGCCACGCCAGTGAGCCGGTGATCCGACAGACCAGCCCACGCGGTGACACCATGTATTGGATCGGCCCATCGGGGGACGCACGAGAGGCTGGCGAAGGAACCGACTTCCATGCGGTGGCCCAGGGCTGCGTTTCGATCACGCCGCTGCAGGTGGACCTGACCGATCACGCATCGCTGCCGGGTTTCCGCACCTGGCTGAGTACGGGCGCCAAGCCGTGAGCACAACGACCCCGCGCGGTGGCAAGTTCCCGCTGCGACTGGAACAGATGGCCCGGCCACCCAAAAAGCTGGTCAGCTCCCCAGGCGAATCTCAGGCGCAGGGATCGACCACCACGCAGCTCAATTCGGCAGCGTCCGCCACGGCGGTGCGCAGACCATCCGGTGCCAATCAGGCTGCGGCGGGGCGCTCGACGGGTCTCGGGCTGGACTCCGAGGGCGTGCGCCGGAGCATGGTCGAGCGCTTACGGGCGTCCGGCCCGCTCGACGCGAGGGTGCTGGATGCCGTGGCCGCTGTGCCGCGGCACCTGTTCGTGGATGCCGCGCTGGTCACTCAGGCCTACGAGGACACCAGCCTGCCGATCGGCCACGGCCAGACGATTTCCAAACCGTCTGTCGTCACACGCATGATCGGCGTGTTGATGGATGGCGTGACGGCACGCGCAGGTGGACACCTCGGCAAGGTGCTCGAAGTCGGGACCGGCTGCGGCTATCAGGCCGCCGTGTTGTGCCGGCTGTCTCGACATGTCGTGTCTGTCGAGCGCATCAAAGGCCTGCACGACAAGGCCCGCGACCTGGTCGCACCGCTGCGAATGAACCACCTGCGGCTGGTCTACGGCGACGGCATGCTTGGGCACCCGCCGAATGCCCCTTACGACAGCATCATTGCTGCGGCGTGCGGCTCCGACGTGCCCGAGGCCTGGCTGGAGCAACTGGCTGTGGGCGGGCGTTTGATCTCGCCCGTGCTCGACGCGTCAAACAAGCAGCGCCTCGTGGTCATCGACCGTCTGGAAACGGGTGGTTTCCAGCGCACCGAGTACGAGGCTGTGCAGTTCGTCCCCCTAAAATCTGGTTCGATTTGAGTGAGGTGACGGCCCGGATGAGAACGATGAACGAGGTACGGCGGCGCGGGGTGAGTTTCCTGTGCGCTTTGGTATCCGGCTTGTTTCTGGTCGGTTGTTCGTCGACCCACCATCGCGCTCCTGTGGAAGACAGACGAGCGCCTGCGAAATCCAACAGTCAGCCGTCTGCCGACTCCCGGCGCGAGGTTCAAGCTGCCGTACCCGCCGGTCCGGATAACGCAGGCAAGCCCGGCTACTACACGGTCAGGCCGCAAGACACTTTGGTGCGAATCGCGCTCGACAACGGCCAGAACTGGAAGGATCTGGCGCGCTGGAACGGACTCGAGAACCCCAACCTCATCGAGGTCGGTCAGGTGCTTCGGGTGGTTCCGCCAGGCGTGGACCCTTCGCTGCCTGGCACCCGCGCGGTGACAACTGCCAAAGCCGAGACGCGTCCTATCGATTCGAAACCCGCTGCCGCGCCTGTGAGCGGTTCAGCCTCTGGCGCATCCGTTGCCTCAGCGGCGACAGCGCCAGCGGTAGCAGCCTCCAGCGCCCCGACAGCACCGGCCGGTGGTGATGACGCCGTCAACTGGATGTGGCCTGCCAGTGGACCGGTGACCACCAACTTCGATGAAACCAAAAGCAAAGGCCTTGGGATCGCGGGCAAGGCCGGTGACCCGGTCATGGCTGCTGCGGATGGCCGGGTGGTCTACGCCGGTTCCGGCTTGCGCGGCTACGGCAATCTGGTGATCGTCAAGCACAACAGCACCTATCTCACCGCCTACGCGCACAACCAGGCGTTGTTGGTGAAAGAGGATCAGGCCGTCAAGCGGGGCCAGAAAATTGCCGAGATGGGATCCACCGACTCCGAGTCGGTACAACTGCACTTCGAGATCCGGCGTCAGGGCAAGCCCATCGATCCGGCGAAGCTGCTGCCTGCGCGCTGAGGTGCGGTAGCGAGCGCCCGTCTGGTGGGTTTGGGCGGGCTCGGCCTCCTCGAGATAATCGCGACATGACAGCAAGCACTGAATGGTTGAGCGTCGAGTCCCTCGACCTTGAGGGGCAGGGTGTGGCCCACAACGCGGAAGGCAAGGTGGTGTTCATCGAGGGCGCCTTGCCCGGTGAGCAGGTCCAAGTCAGCGTCTACCGCCGCAAGAACCAATGGGAGCAGGCCACGATCACTGCGATGCGCCGCGAGAGTTCGCAACGCGTCACGCCGCGCTGCCGGCATTTCGGCACCTGCGGTGGCTGCAAGATGCAGCATCTGCAAGCGGGCGCCCAATTGGCGACCAAGCAGCGCGCGCTCGAGGACGGTTTGTGGCACCTGGCCAAAGTCAAGCCCGAGCAGGTGCTCCGGCCGATCGAAGGTCCGGCCTGGGGCTACCGCTACCGCGCGCGCCTCTCGGTGCGGTTCGTCGCGAAGAAGGGCAAGGTATTGGTCGGCTTTCATGAGCGAAAGTCGAGCTACGTTGCTGACATGGTCAGTTGCGAAGTACTCCCGCCGCGCCTGAGCGCGTTGTTGCCGCGACTGGCCGAGTTGGTCGGCAGCATGGACCAACTGGATCGCATGCCGCAGATCGAAGTGGCGGTGGGAGATGCCGTCGTGGCACTGGTGTTGCGGCACCTCGAGCCGTTGACGACCGGTGACTTGCAGCGTCTGCGGGAGTTTGCCGCGCAACATTCGGTGCAATGGTGGCTCCAGCCACACAACCCTGCTTCGGTGCATCCGCTCGATGCGCACGACTCGGAGCTGTCGTACAGCCTGCCTGAGTTCGGCATCAAGATGCGGTTCAGGCCGACCGACTTCACTCAGGTGAATCACCAGATCAATCGAACTCTGGTGGCCCGCGCGATTCGCCTCCTTGAACCCCAGTCTGGCGAGCGCGTGATCGACTGGTTTTGCGGCCTTGGAAACTTCACGTTGCCGATCGCCACGCTAGCTCGCGAGGTTCTCGGAATCGAGGGCAGCGAGGCCCTGGTGGAGCGCTCCCGCGAGAACGCGACGTTCAACGGGCTTGCCGCCAAGGCCCGCTTCGTGGCCAGCAACCTGTTTGAAATCGACGCTCGCGGGTTGGCAGCTCTCGGCTGCGCTGAAAAGTGGTTGATCGACCCTCCGCGCGAGGGTGCATTCGCACTGGCCAAGGCTTTGGCTGATGTGGCTGCGGATCCCACAGCTGCTCCCGGTTACAGCCCTCCAGGGCGGATCGTTTATGTGAGCTGCAATCCGGCCACGCTGGCCCGGGATGCGGGGTTGCTGGTGCACCAGGCCGGTTACACGCTGACCGCTGCCGGAGCCGTCAACATGTTCCCGCACACGGCGCATGTGGAAAGCATCGCGGTGTTCGAACGGGCTGAACCCTGAATCTGCGATTGAAATGAAAACGGGGCCCGCGGGCCCCGTTTGCAATCTCAACGGTGATCGACGAGTCAGTCGTCTCCAGCGGTCATTCCAAAGATCGAAAGCAGCGACTGGAACACGTTGTACAGGCTCAGATAAACGCTGAGCGTGGCGGTGATGTAGTTGGTTTCCTCGCCGTCCTTGACGCGTTTCAGGTCATACAGGATGAACGCCGAGAAGATGCCGATGGCCAGCACCGACAGCGTGATCATCAGCGCACTCGACTGGATGAAGACATTCGCGATGCCCGCGACCAGCAACATGATCATGCCGATGAACAGGAACTTACCCATCGAGCCCAGATCGCGCTTGATGATCGAAGACATGGTCGCCATGCCCAGGAAGATCGCACCTGTGCCTGCGAAAGACATCATGATCAGACTGGCGCCGTTTGACAGACCCAGCACGGCGCCGACCAGGCGCGAGAGCATCAGGCCCATGAAGAAGGTGAAGCCCAGCAGCACCGGTACGCCGCTCGCAGAGTTCTTGGTCTTTTCGATGGCGAACATGAACCCGAACGCTCCACCCATGAACACCACCAGACCCATCATGGGCGACAGCGCTGCGGTCAGGCCCGTGGTGACACCGATCCAGGCACCCAGGACCGTGGGCACCATCGACAGCGCCAGAAGCCAGTAGGTATTGCGCAAGACGCGGTTGCGTTGTTCCACGGAAGTGGCAACGCCGGAATACAGATAAGGGGAAGAACGCAGACTTTCACTCATGGTGACCTCCAAGGGGGACATAAGAACTTCGTGTGACCCACGCAGCCCATTCTAGTTCCCTAGCGTTTGAGTCGTGTATTTACCGGGTGCGGCCCGAGCACGGTGCGCGGTGACCGTGATCGGGCGTCAAACCATGCCATTCGGTGGGCCTCAGCGCGCGGTCTCGACTTACAATGAGCGACTCATCTGAGCATCCCCCGCCCCCAGAGAAACCCTTTCAGTTTCCCACCGGATTCGAACTTGCAGCTCGCGCTGCGGGGCAGAACTGGGTGCATCAACGGAGTTTTCCTTGCTGCCCGTCTTGC
>CANGBT010000050.1 GCA_947452135.1 Burkholderiales bacterium | reverse complement strand
TGGGCACCACCGTGGCCGGCGGCCCCACCTACCGCGAAGCGCAGCTGTGCATGGAAATGATCGCCGACACGCACCGTCTGGCCAGCCTCGACGTGATGGAACTCAACCCCGCACTCGACGTGCGCAACCAGACCGCCGAGCTGGCCGTGGACCTGATCGAAAGCCTGTTCGGCAAGAGCACGTTGATGCGGCGGTGAGGCCGCAGGCGCCGTTCAGCGCCCCACCCCGTCCAGCCACTGCTCCACCTCGGCCAGCCTGGCCGCGCCACGGATCGTCTTGACCTCGCCACTCGGCGAGATGAGCAGCGTGCGGGGCATGTCGCCGGGCCATAGCGGGTCGATGCTGGCGCGCAGGAACTCATCAAACTCCGAGGCCGAAGACCAGTTTTCGGCACGGGACAGGCCGGCAGCGGCGAGCCGTTTGGCGCGGGCGGCTGGCGCCGACGGGTCGACCTGAATCAACACCAGCGGCAGGTCCGGGCGCTTGCGCAGCAGCGCGCCCCACTGCGGCAGCTCGACGAGGCACGGGCCGCAAGTCATGCCCCACAGGTGCACGACGAGCGCACGCCCGGCATGGCTGGCGCGGATCTGCGCGTAGCTGTCGCGCTCGAAGGTGCGTTCGGGCGCCGCGTCAGCCGCCCCGGTGAGCGCCACGAGCAGCACGAAAGCGCCAGCGCGCAGCAAGGTGCAAATCGGATTCATGGGGCCTCCAGCGGCATGAGCCGATAGCCTTCGTCGCGCGTCAGCCACGACAGGTAAACGCGCTGGCCGTCGCCGATCAGCTGCGGGTGATCGGCACTGTTGGCCGTGGCCGCGAGCACGCGGTCGGGCGACCACGTCTGGCCGGCATCGGCCGAGCGGCGCTCCTTGATGAACAGGCGCTGGCCGTCGAACTCCTTCCAGACCAGCCACACCGAGCGGCCCTGCGCAAACACAGCCGGGCGGCCGGGCTGCTGCGCGGCATCGCCCACGCGCTGCGGGCTCGAGAACGTGGCGCCGCCATCGGTCGAGCGCGCCTGAAACAGGCCCTGGCGTGCCTGCCCCTGGGTGAACCACGCGGCGTGCACCGTGCCGTCGGACGAGACCGCCACGCTCGGGCCGTGGTGGGGGCAACCGTCGATGGCCCAGTGGTCTTCGGCCACACGCGTCGCCGCCTGGGCCTCGCCCTCGTCGGGAATGGTCAGCAGCGCATGGTCGCGTTCGCCACCGGCAAACAAGCTGCGGTACAGCACCACGGGGCGGCGCTGCGCGTCGAACGCCACGGCCAGCCGGCAGCATTCGCAGCTGTGGTCTTGCACGATGCGCTCGCCGCTGAACGACGCGCCGCCGTCGTCTGACCACGCGTAAGCCAGCGCCGCGCCAGCTTGCGGCACACCTTTGCGACGGGCGGCCGCGGCGGTGCGCTTGTCGATCCACACCGCGAGCAGCCGGCCGTCAGGGCGCAGCGCCAGCACCGGAAAACGCTGGCTGGCAGCATCGGTCGACAGCGACCGTGGCACCGAAAAACTGGCGCCGCCATCGGTCGAGGTGGCCACCAGCACCTGCGCGTTCCAGGCCTTGTCCTTGAACGCCGAGTAGGCCACCACGATGCGGCCGCGCGCATCGACCACGATCTGCGGCCGTGCGTCCGATCCCGCGTCGAGCGCTGCGCCGGGGCTGCCGACCACCGATGCGGGGCCGAACGTCACGCCTGCGTCGGTGGAGCGGGCCACCGACACCGAGCCTGCCGCGGCCCACGCCACCCACAGCGCACCGCGCGCGTCGAACACGGCGCTGGCCGCGTTGGCGCACGCCAGCGCCGGGCTCGCGCACGCTGCGGCGCGGTGGCCCTCGTGGTGCATGGCCGCGCTGGCGGGCACGGCTGGCACCGGTTGGGCCAGCGCGCTGCCGGCGAGCAGCAGCGCGCCGACGGCTGCGGCAATCCGCTCAGAAATTGACATGCAGGCTCACCCTCCCCGCGCGCGGCATCGCGTAGCTGATGCCCTGCGGGTTGCTCGCGCTGCTGTCGGTGTAGCGCTTGTCGAACACGTTGGTGAGCGCACCCGACAGCTCGAACCGCTCGTTGATGCGGTACGTCGTGCCCAGGTTGAACACGGCGTAGCCGCCTTGCCGGATGGGCGTTGCTGCGGTCAGATTGCTCAAGGTCATCGAGCTGTTGTAGCGCACATCGGCGTACTGGCTCCAGCGCTCGGTGGTGCGCCACGCCAGGCTCGCACCGGTCACCAGCCGCGGCACCAGCGACAGCTGCGTGTCCACCGGGTCGCCGGTGGTGGTGTGCGTGTAGTACGACTGCGTGCGGGTGACGTAGGCGGCCAGGCTGAGGTCGCGCGACAGCGCCCACTTGCCGTCGATCTCGACACCCCAGGCCTTCTGGTCCTGGCCGTTCGAATAGAAGCTGACCGTGCCCGGGCACGCCGTGTTGGACACGCCCGCATAGCCGCTGCCGCAGATGTTTTTCACCGCGTCCGGCACCGGCGTGCTCGAGGTGATGCCGTAGGTGGCCACCATGTCCTTCACCTTGGCTTCGAACACCGTGATGCCAAAGGCCGATGAGCCCAGCTTCCAGTCGAGTCCGATTTCCTTGCCGACCATGGTCTCGGGCGCGAGCAGCGGGTTGGCGATGGAAATCGAACTGCTGCCGAAGCTGCGGTACAGGTTGTTCAACCCCGGCGCGCGGAACGCCTTGTAGATCGAGCCGCGAAGGTCGATGTCGTCGGTGAGCTCGTAGCGCGCCGACAAGCTGGGGTCGAACGCCGTCTTGCGGCTGTTGGGAACAGCCCCGCCCGTGGGAGCAGCGGCCACCGGACTCGCCACGTTCGAATAGTTGGTCTGCACCGCACGGCCGGCAAAGCTGCTGAAGTGGTCGACACGCAAGCCCAGCGTGAATTCGAGCGGCTCGAGAGGGCGCAGCTTGAACTGCGAGAACAAGCCGGTGAACTCCTGGGCGCCGGCACCGTCGTTGGTGCGCTGGATGCGCAGCGCCTCGGGGCGCGCCGCCGTGGGCGTGCGGTAGCTTTGCTGGGCGTCCTCACCCGAGATGTAGCGGTAGTCCAGACCGACTTGCAGCTCCCTGAGCAGCGACTGCCAACGATTCGAATAGACCACCGAGCCACCGCGCTCGCGGTAGGTTAGCAAGTCGTGCGATGACGCGTACTGCAGCGTCGGTGCCGCTTGCTGCGCCGTCGAGGCGCCCGAGCCCGACACCGACGCACCACAGGCGAAGGTGGCAGCCGCATAGCAGCCCGCGCCGTTGTACTTGTCGAAGTTCACGTGCTGCATGTAGGCCGTGGCCATCACGCTGCTCGACGCATCGATGCGCTTTGTCATGCCAAGTTGAACGTCGGGGCTGCGTTGCTGGTTTTCGCCGAACGCGTAACCGCCGATGCGCTCGTTTTGCTGGTGATAGCCCACGCGCAGGAAGCCGCCGAGGTCGGGCAACGGCTGGTAGTTCAGGCCCAGCCTGAAGTTGTCGGCGGTGGCCGATGACTTGCCGCGACCAGGCCAGTAGGCCGCGCGCAGCCGGCCGGGCGTGTTGTTGTAGCCATCGGACTCGAACCGGTCGGCCGACAGGCTCAGGCTCAGCGTGTCCGACAGCACAAAGTTCTTGCTCAGCGCCACAGTCTTGCTGCCGTGGCTGCCGATGCTCAGCGAGGCTTCGCCGGAGTTGCTGGTGGGCCGCCGGGTGATGACGTTGATCACGCCGCCCACCGCGAGATTGCCCCACAGGCTCGAGCCGCCGCCGCGCACGATCTCGACGCGCTCGATGGCACTCAGCGGCACCTTGAACCACTGGATGGTCGTGTAGAACGGATCGAGCGCCGGCACGCCGTCGACCAGCACCAGCACCTTCTTGTCCATGCCGCGGAACTTGATGTTGTGTCCCGTCGGGTCGGTGGTGTAGGCCGGCGAGCCGGGCACAAGCAGGCCCGACACGTTGCGCAGCAACTGGTCCAGGGTCTGTGCAGGTGAGCGGCGGATGTCGTCTTGCGTGAGCACCGTGGTGTGCAAGGGCATGTCCTGCAGCCGGGTGTCGGAGCGGCTCGCGGTCACGACGACGGTGTCGAGCTGGGTGGCTGATGCCGCATCTTGTGCGCCGGCGGGCGTCGTGCACGCAGCAAGTGCTGCCAGGAATGAAGCGGTGAAAAGAGGGGTCGATGGCGCGTGGCGCCGCAAACGGGTGTTCATGTCGAAAGGCCTTGAAAGTTCCGGTGGCCGGCGGCAGCAAGGGCTTGCCGGCCTGAGCCGATGAGGCTGGCGCTGACCAAGGCAGCGCGCATCACATCGGCAAACGGCGCCTGGCCCGCAGCGGGCTCAAGCGTCAGTGCTTGGGGTCGCCCCGGGCCGGTGTGCACCAGCTCGGAAACGACCGGAACTCAAGCGATCGAGGGCGGGCCTCGAGACAGCGCGTGTCGCCACGCGTGCAAGGTGCGCGGCGCTGCCAGGAACAGCAGCGGCACCTCGAAAGTCAACGGCAGCAGGAACACGCCGGCTGTCGTTGGCGGTGGAGCGCTCGCTGCGGCTTGCAGCGAGCAGTAGGGGCAATGCTCCAGGCTGTGAAGCAGCGATGACTGCGGCGAGGGCTGCGTATCAGGCAGGTCGACCACCACCGCCGTGCCTGCGCCCAGCGAGCTGCAGACCTCGACCCACATGCCCCTCGCCTGGCCGTTGAAGGCCTGCGACAGCGTCGGAGCGAGCGCAGCAATCAGCATCACCCATGCCGCCAGCCAGGCTGAAAAACGTCGGTGGGGCACGAAACCTTGCATCACGAAATTGTAGGTGCCGGCCTATGAACGCCGCGCGCAGCGCTGCAGCACCGACACCAGCTCATCCAATTCAACCGGTTTGGCCAGGTGTTCGACCATGCCGGCGGCGCGGCAGCGGTCGCGCTCTTCCTCAAGGACGTGGGCGGTCAGACCGATCACGGGCACCGTGGGGTTGGCCGCCAGGATGCGGCGGGTGGCTTCCAGGCCGTCCATCACGGGCATTTGCACGTCCATCAGCACGGCGTGATAGCTGCTGGCGTCGGCTTGCGCCATGGCGTTGACGGCCTCCAGGCCGTTGCTGGCAAACACGACCTGCGCACCCTCGAACTCGAGCATGCTCTCGAGCACCATGCAGTTGACCTCGTTGTCTTCGGCGGCCAGCACACGCAGGCCGGCCAGCCGATGTGTTGCCGGTGCCACCGTGGGCGACGCGGTCCCGGGCGGTGCCACTCGGGGCAGCGGCAGCCTGAGCGTGAAGGTGCTGCCCTCGCCCGCACGGCTGGCCACCATGAGGGCGCCGCCCATCAGGCCGGCCAGGTCATGGCTGATCGACAGACCCAGCCCGGTGCCGCCAAAGCGCCGGGTGGTCGACAAGTCGGCCTGCTGAAAGGGCTGGAACAGCTGCGTCAGTTGCTCGGGCGAGATGCCGATGCCGGTGTCGCTGACGGAGAACGACACCTGCTCGGCGTCGCAGGTCACGGCCAGCGTGATGCGGCCGCGCTCGGTGAACTTCACGGCGTTGGACAGCAGGTTGACCAGCACCTGCTTGAGCCGCAGCTCGTCGCCCTCCACCCAGTCGGGCAGGTCGGGCGCGGTGTCCACGCAGAACTCGAGACCCTTGCCCTGGACGCGGCCGGAAATCATGCCCGAGGCGGCCTCGATGGCAGACGCAAGACGGAATGGCTGACGCTCGGCGGACAGCTTGCCGGCCTCGAGCTTGGAGAAGTCGAGGATGTCGTTCACGATGGCCAGCAGGTGGCGCCCGGCGTCCTCGATGGGCTTGAATGCCGCCCTCGCGGCAGGATCCAGCGCCGAGCGCGCGCCCACCTGTGCCAGACCCAGCACCGCGTTGAGCGGCGTGCGGATCTCGTGGCTCATGTTGGTCATGAACTCGCTCTTGGAGCGCGCCAGGCGTTCAGTGTCGAGCCGGTTGAGTTCGCGCACCGTCTCGATCTCGTGGCGATCGGTGACGTTGCGCACCACCAGCACCACCTGGTCGTCGGCCAGCGGCAGCATGCGCGCCTCGAAGTGCTGCACGCCACGCTCGAGCGGCAGCTCGTATTCGATGACGACCTGATCGGCACCGAGCACGATGCGGTTGAGCGCCTCGCGCAACTTGACGCCCACATCGGGCGGCACGATGTCTTGCATGCGTCGGCCCAGCAACTGCTCCACGGGCACCAGCAGGTCTTCGGTGCGGCCGGCACGGCACTCGATGATGGTGCCGTCGCGCTCGATTCGAAAGTACAGATCGGGCAGCGCATGAAACAGCCGGGCCAGTTCGTCGGTGCGCTGCGCCACCAGCTCTTCGAGGTGGTCGCGGTGGCCCTGAAGCTCGGCTTCGACCGCCTCGCGGCGGCGGATCTCGACTGACAGCGCCTCGTTGCGGTCTTCCAGCGAGCGGCGCTGCACCACCGCGCGGCTGGCGTCTTGCTCGAGCACGTGGGCGCGGTTGCGCAGGCGATCGAAGCGAAACGCCAGCAGCAGCAACACCGCCGGCAAGACCCCCAGCGAGTACAGGAACGCAGGCGACGTCAGCGAGCCTTCGAGCGCCTCGCGCGGTTGCGTGGTCACCAACCGCAACGGCATGCCCGGAACCGCCGTCACGATGGCGACTGCATTGACCAGGTTGCCCGCGCTCTTCATGTCGGCCAGCGGCACCGGCTGGTTCTCAGGCAACTGCGCCAGCGCGTGCGCCAGAGTGGCCGAGAACGCGGCCGGGTTGTTCGGAGCGACGATCTCCTGGCCTTCGAGCGTGAGCAGGGTCTCGCGGTAGGAGTCGCCAGATCCCACCTGGATCATCGAACGGTAGAACTCGCCGACATCGGTCAGCGCGACCAGCGTGCCGCTGAACTGGTCCTTGAACATCACCGGCACGGTGGCCACGATCTGACGGCGCTGCGGGCTCAGTTCGATCGATGACGTGCGAGCGTGGCCGTCAGTCTGCCCCGCGTTGGCTGGCAATTCGGCGCTGCCCCCCGAGTCCGCCAGCACCTGACCCGCTTCGTCAAAGAACACGATGCGGCTGAAAGGAAGCTGGTGGCTGGTGCGCTGAACCGGTTCCACGACGGCGGTGCGATCGCGGAACTTGCGCTCGAGCGCATCGAGGCTGGCGTTCAGACCGTACAGCGGCGACATGCCCAGCGCCTTGCTGGACAAGTAGGTGTCGAGCTCGTTGAGCCCGGCCAGGTCTTCGGTCAGGTGGATGCGGTCCCCCGCGAAATCCGCCAGCGACGCCGCACGCCGCTGGCTGTCAGCCACCAGCCGCCGCTCGGCGGCCTCGCGCAGTTGCTCCTGATCCCGGAACGTCTGGAATAGCAGCAGCGCCGAATAGGCGCAAAAGGCCACCGCGATGACGAGCGCCCAGCGCCCGGCGAACCGCGTGGCCTCGGTAGCGAATTTCCGGTCTATGGGTCAGCCCTTGCTGGCAAAGAAGGCCGGGAAGTAGCGCCGGATGCCCGGGTAGTACTTGTCGACCAGCTTGTCATAGGTGCCATCGGCCTTGACGCGCACCAGGTACTCGTCAAACGCGCGACGCAGCTCGGGCGAGGTCTTGGGAAACGCGGCGGCCAGTTCCTGGTGCCCCGAGATCGGGCCGATCACCTTGATCTTGCCGGCCCAGCGCTGCAAATCGAGGATGGCGTCGGGCACGTCGAGCAGCGTGAAGTCGCCATCCAGGTTGAGCAGCGCGGGCACCATCTCGTTGAGGTTGGTGCTCTTGGTGTACGGGCGGATGTCGATGCCCTTGCCCTTGAGACCGTAGTTGCCCGGGTCGATGCAGGTGCGCTCCATCACCAGCAAGCTCTTGGTGCCGATGAGCGCCTTGGTCTCGACGATGTCAGCGGCCAGATCGGGCGTGCCCTTGATGGGCGCGGTGGTCGAATCGGCGCGCGCCACCAGCAACACCTGCGACGGGAAGGTGGGGGCCGAATACAGCAGCACTTTCTCGCGCCACGGCAGCATGGTGAAGCCGGTGGCGATCATGTCGCCCTTGACGGCAAAGTCACCCTGCAGCGTGACCTGATCGCCCTGGCGCACGACTTCCTGGCCCAGCACGTCGCGGATGACGCTGACGAAGTCGGTGGGCACCAACTTGTATTTGACGCCGAGGTGCTTGGCGAAGCCTTGCACCAGTTCCACATCAAAGCCGTCACCCGCGCCGGTGACGAAGTTGGCGTAGTTGATGCCGAGGTGGCGCAACTCGCCGCGGGCCTTGACGTCGGCCAGATCACCGGCAGCGGCCGGCGCGCACACCAGAGCCAGCAGCAAGGAAGCTGCGCCCAGGCAGCGGGTGGTGAAAGAGGTCATGCAAGGTCTCCTGATGAGGGGCTGTGAAACTCGCGGGAAGAACGTTTCTTCGACGCTGCGCGGGAAAACCTGAGCGACGAGGACTCTACGCCAGCGCCTCTGACAGATCGCTGACGCTCGTACCGGATGGCGTGGGTGCTCATGCGCTGACGATCCAGCCCTCGAGCGCATCGGCCAGCACCGGCCGGCCGAACGCCGGCTGCGCGCGCGCCCATGCCGCTTGCAGCAGGCACAGCACCGCATCAAGCCGGTCGCCGCTGGCGTCGGCCACCAGCGCATCGCGCTGCGAGTGGCTCAGGCGCAAGCGAACCGCCAGCCGCGTGCGGCCCTGCTCGAGCGCATCGACGAGGTCCTTGCGCGCGATCAGCCGCTCGGGCGTTTGGCGGGCGCGGTCGTCGCTCTTGTAGGAGCGCGCGCCCAGCACCTCGCGGGCGAGCAGGCCCGGGTAGCCCTCGAGCGCCACGCGCGTGACGTCGCCCGCATGCAGCCCCGGCAGGTGCACACCGGCGTCGATGAGCAGCGGCACACCGGCGTGCAGCATGTAGGCCACAGGCGGGTTGACCCACTTCATCGACGGCGATGAGCCGGCCGGCTTGTCGCACGCGCGGTGCGCGAACTTGGCGCCCGCCGGCCGGGCATCGCAAAACGCCGCAAAGGTGTCGCGGATCTCGGCACGCGACAAGCCGGCGTAGTGGCGCATCAGCGCGAGCCAGTCGGTGGGCCAGCCCAGTGTGGTGATGAGTTCGCGCGGCAACCCGAACGGCAGATCGAACGCGCCCACCCAGTCGCCCGGCGAACGCAGCCAGCCGTCAAAGGCCTCGAAGCTGGTGTGCGAGATCAGCGCATCGAGCCGCACCGCGTGGCCGTCGAAGCGACCGAGCGCCACCACGATGGGCTTGCGCGCGGTGGGCCGGCTGGTGAAGTCCACGCCAGCCACCGCGCCGGGGCCGGCACAAGGCTCGATGGGGGTACTGGGCTCGGGGTTCAGGGTGATCACGGCCGGAACTCTAGCGACGGGACGGGCACGCGTGTGTTGCGCAAATGCCGCATAGGGCAAAACCTTGACGCACCGCAACATCGGAGCGTGAGGCCAGGACTTCAATCGCTTTTGAGGAGTTCGTCCTCGTCAAGAAAAGGAAAACACAAATGAACACCCTAACGCTGAAGCAAGTCGCCCTGGCGGCGGCATTGGTCACCATCATCAGCCTGCCCGCCGCTGCGCAAACACCCAGCGAGCCCTGGCTGGTTCGCGTCCGTGCGGTAGGTCTGCTCAGCGACAACAAGGGACCGGGCGCATTGGATCTGTCGGTAAGCGACAAGGTGCTTCCCGAGGTCGATGTCTCGTACTTCTTCACACCCGAACTCGCCGCCGAGTTGGTGCTGACGTACCCGCAAAAGCACAGCATCCGCCTGGGTAACACCCACATCGGTTCGCTGCATCAGTTGCCACCGACTTTGCTGGCGCAGTACCACTTCACGCAACTGGGCGCCTTGAAGCCCTACGTCGGTGCCGGCCTGAACTTCACGAATTTCTCGAAGGTTCACTTCGTCGCTGGCGTTCCCGCGAGCATCGAGCACAACAGTTTCGGTCTGGCCCTGCAAGTCGGTGTCGACTACGAGATCGCCAAGAACGTGTACCTGAACCTCGACGTGAAACACGTCGACATCGACACTAACGTGAAGATTTCGGGCGCGAACGTGGGGAATTTCAAGGTTGACCCATGGCTGATCGGCGTGGGCGTGGGCTACCGGTTCTGATCGGGCGACACAGTCACCCGACCCGGTATCTCGGGAAGATCGAAGGCACTGGGTCAACGTTCGGGACTTGAGTTTCGTTAGGGAACGGCCCTGTCTGAGTTGTCGCCAAACGGCGCGGCAATTCAGGGCGAGCGGTTCCGGGAACTCTTTGCGGTTGAACCGCATCCCACCTCGTTAACCTGTTGTCTTTGATTCGCGTCGGCGGTGCCTAGGTTGGCCTGCCGCACGCCTTGCCCGAGAGGAAACACCATGAAACGCATGACCCTTCGCTTGGCCGTCTCGCTGGCCTTGGTGGCTTTGGGTGCCGGTTTGCCTTGGGCTGATGCCCAGGCCTACGGCGGTGGCGGTCACTATCACGGCGGTGGCGGCCCGGGCTGGGGCGGTGTCGTGCTGGGCACGGGCATCGGCTTCGGGCTGGGCTATCTGAGCAGTCAGCGCGCCTACGGTCCGCCGGTGTACGCCTACCCGCCTTCGTATGGATGGGTCGAACCCGCGCCGGTGGTGGTGTACCGCCAGCCGCCGGTGATCTATCGCGAAGCCCCGGTCTACCGTGAGGTACCGCCGGTGGCCGAATACCGCGAGCCGGTGGCGCCATCGCGTCCCGAACCCATCATCTACCCACGCAGTGGCCAAGGCCCTGAGCAGACCGAGGCAGACCGTCAGGCCTGCAACCGCTGGGCGACCACGCAGCGCAGCGCCATGGCCGACACCAACGTGTTCAACCGCGCCACCGAAGCCTGCATGGACGCGCGCGGCTACACGCTGCGCTGATTCGAGGCGCCGCCAATCCGGCGGCGCTGCGCCCGGAGTTGGCCACCCGCTCGGATCGGCAGCCGTTCATACATCACACGGCATCTGACGGACAGCCGCCCGCGCGCTGACCGGCGACGTACTCGTCGACCAGCTGGTGCATGCGGTCGCGCCCGAAGCTCTCGAAGTGCCCGCCGTGCACCACGCTCACCGGCAGCTCGCGCAAGCGCTTGAGCGTGTCGACGTAGGTGGGCGGATGCGAGTGGTACGCGTCGTCGATGAGCGGGCCGTCGTAGACCGCATCGCCTGAAAACAGCACGCCAGTGGCGCGCTCCCACAGCGCGATCGAACCGGGTGAATGGCCCGGCACGTGCAGCACCTCGAACACGCGGTCGCCCAGATCGATGACGTCACCCGCCTCGACCAGCCGCGTGGCGGGTGCGGGCATGACGCGGTAGTCGGCCTGCCGGTAGCCACCCGGCGGCAGCGCGGTGAACATGTCGACCACCGCATAGCGCTCGGCCAGGTTCCAGTCGCCGCGCGGCTCGGCCAGGATGTGCGCTTCGCAGGCGTGGCAGGCGCGCTGATCGAACTCGTGGTGGTTGCCCACATGGTCGAAGTGCGCGTGACTGGCCACGGCCAGCAGCGGGCGCTCGCCCAGCCACGGCACCTGCGTGCGCAGGCTGACCACGCCCATGCCTGAGTCGACCAGCAGGTCGCCGTTGCGGCCGCGCACGTGCCAGATGTTGCAGCGGTAGAACGGGTCGATGTGGTGCTCGTCGATGCGTGTGACGCCGTGGTCGTGGTGCGTGATGCGGTACCAGTCGGAAGGGGCGGCGGTGGGTTTCGAGTGCGGCATGGTCGTGAGGCTTGTGGAGCGTGGCTGGCGGTCAGTCTTCGAGCAGCACCAGGCCATCGGCGCGCACCGACACCGCGATGCCTTCGACGTCGTCCCCGGCGGGCAGCGGCTGCGGCGGCAGCTTGGCCAGCAGCCGCACGCCGGTGGTCGTGTGGCCGGCCACCCGCAAAAAGCTGCCCTGATAGACCGAATGCTCCACCCGCAGCCGCCCGAGAGACTGTTCGCCCTGCGTGGCGAAACCCACGCGCAGCGCCTCAGGCCGCACGGCCAGCGACACCGCGTCACCCGGAGTGCGGTTGCCCATCAAGGCGAGCCGCCCGCAGGGCGTGTCGATCTGCAACCAGCCCGCCTCGGCGCTGGACACGCGGCCTTCGATGATGGAGCTCTCGCCGAGAAACTGCGCGGCAAAGCGGGTGCGTGGCCGCTCGTACAGGCGTGTGGGCGGCCCCATGTCCTCGATGCGACCGCGGTTCATGATGACCATCAGATCGGCGATCGCCATGGCTTCTTCCTGGTCGTGCGTGACGTGCACGAAGCTGCGACCTTCGGCGCGCTGAAGGCGGCGAAGCTCGTCTTGCATCTGCCGGCGCAGACTCAGATCGAGCGCACCGAGTGGTTCGTCGAGCAGCAGCAGCGACGGCTCGGTGACCAGCGCGCGGGCCAGCGCGATGCGCTGACGCTGGCCACCCGACGCCGCCGAGATCGCGCGCGAACCGTAGCCGCTCAAGCCCACGCGATCGAGCGCGGCCGATACGCGCTGCGCGATCTGCGCCGCCGGCACGCCACGCACCGACAACCCGAAGCCCACGTTGCCGGCGACGTCGAGGTGCGGGAACAGCGCGTAATCCTGAAACACGGTGGCGGTGGGCCGCTGGGCCGGCGGCACGTGCGTGACGTCTTGGCCGCCGATCAGCACGCGCCCAAGCGTGGGCGTGGTGAAGCCGCCGAGCATCGACAGCAGCGTGGTCTTGCCCGAACCCGACGGCCCGAGCAGCACGACGTAGGTGCCAGAAGGCACGGTGAGCGAGACGTCATCGACCGCCATCACTTCGCCGTAGCGGCACGACACAGCGTCGAGCGTCAGTTCAGCGGCGGCTTGCATCGGGGTTCCTTCCTGCCTGGCGCAGCAGCGTCAGCTCGAACATCACGGCGGCCAGCAGCGACACACCAAACACCATCGTGCCCACCGCGTTGGTCTGCGGGTTGAGCCCGCTGCGCAACATGCCCCAGATGACCACCGGCAGTGTCGGATCGAACCCCGAGAGCAAGAACGACACGATGAATTCGTCCCATGAAAACGTGAGCGACAGCAAGAAGGCAGCCACGATGGCCGGGCGCAGCAGCGGCACGGTAACGCGCCAGAACACCTGCGATTCGCTCGCACCCAGATCGCGCGCGGCGTGCTCGAGCCGCACCTGCGCCGCATCGAACTGGCCGACCACCACCACGAAGGCCAGCGGCAGGTTGAGCACCACGTGGCCGATGCCCACCGACCACAGCGAGCGGCTCACATCGAGCGCCGACAGCGCCACCAGCAGCCCCACGCCGATCACCAGATACGACACGGCCAGCGGCAGCATCAGCAGCGCCTCCACGAAGCGGCGACCGGGCACGCGGTGACGCGCCAACCCCCAGGCCGCCAGCGTGGCCAGGCCGGTGGCCAGCGCCGACGACAGCACGCCCACCACCACCGATGCCAGCGTGGCGCCGGTGACACGGTCGTTGCCGAGCACGCGCTGGTACCACTCGAGCGATGGGCCTTCAAAGGGCGGCACCGGCACCTGCCCCGCATGAAACGAAAACAGCACCAGCGTGACCACCGGCAAATAGATGAACACGAACAACGGCGCCATGACGGCCAGCGCCTGCAACCGGTCGATGAAGCGGCGGCGGGTGTTCATGCGCGTTTGGCGCTCAGCCAGCGCGCCAGCGCGAAATACGCCAGCGTGACGCACACCATCATCGCCATCGACAGCGCCGAGGCCATGGGGATGTCGGCGCGGCGCTGGATCTGCATCAGGATCATCTGTGGCAGCAGCAGTTCGGTGTTGCCTCCGAGGATCTGCGGCGTGACGTAGTCGCCGATGGTGATCACGAAGGTGAGAAAGGCGCCCGCAGCCACGCCCGGCGCCGACAGCGGCAGCGTGATGCGCGCGAAGGTCTGCCAGCGGCTCGCACCCAGATCGGCCGCCGCCAGCCGCAGCTTGGGGTCGATGCGCACCAGGCTGGCGTAGATGGTCAGCGTGCACAGCATGACGAAAAAGTGCACGAAGCCGATCACCGAGGCGCTGGGCGTGAAGGCCAGCTCCAGCGGCTCGGCGATCCAGCCCCAGGCCATCAGCGCGCGGTTGATCACGCCTTCGGGTGCGAGCACGAGCAGCCACGCATACGAGCGCACCACGTACGAGGTCCAGAACGGCAGCACCGCCAGCATCAGCACCGCGCGCTGCCAGCGCGGCGCCACGCGGTAGGCGATGGCATAGGCCAGCGGATACGCCAGCAACACCGACAACGCGGTGACCAGCAGCGTGGTCTCGAGCGAATGCTGCAGCGCCAGCGCGTAGGTGTCGTCGGCGATCAGGCGGCGGTAGTTGTCAAGGCTGGGCGTGGTGACAAGCACCCCGCCCTCGCGCCGGAAAAAACTCCACAGCGCGATCGCCGACGACGGCAGCACAAAGAACGCGAACGTCCACAGCACCGCCGGCGCGGCCAGCAGCGCACCGCGCCAGGCGCTGCTTCTCACGGCATCACTTCTGCAGCGTCTTGGCCCACAAGTCCTGCATGGACTTGTCGAAGGCTTCGGTCGGCGAGGGATACGGGTACGACTTGGCGAGGAACTTCGGCTGCTCGTCCCAACGCAAGATCTTCTTTTGCTCGGCCGTCAACGAAGCTTTGCTGTTGGCCGGCATGCCCCAGTAGCAAGACGATGTGGCGAGCTTGGCCTGGCCGTCGGGCGACATCACGTACTGCACGAACTGGGTGGCGGCCTTTTGCTTCTTGGACGCCGAGAACACGCCGATGGCCTGCTGCCAGCGGATGCCGCCCACATCGGGCAGCACCCAGTCGAGGTTGGGTTTTTCCTTGGCCAGACCGGCCACCGAGTACTCACCGCCGCCGGCGATCATCCAGACCTTGCCGGTGGCCAGCGCGGTTTGCGAGGTGGTCACATCACCGACCAGCGCCGCGTTGGCGCGGATCGCCTTGAGCTTTTCGGCGATCGCCGGCAGGTCGGCTTCGGACAGCGTTTGCGGCGCCTTGCCCAGCGCCACCGCCACCTGACCGATCACCGGCAGGTAATAGTCGTACACAGCGATCTTGCCCTTGAAGGCGGGGTTCCAAAGCGTGGAGATGTCGCGCGCCTTGTCGACGCCGACCTTGCTCTTGTCGAAGGCGATGGCGTTGTAGCCGAACTTCTCGGGGACCGCGTACATCTTGCCCTTGACGGTGTTGTATTCGGGCAGGCGCACCGCCTCGGGCACGTCGGCCAGCGGAAAGTCCTTGGGGTTCAACTCGGCCAGCAGGCCGCGCTCGACGATGCGGCGCACGTCGGTCGAATCGACCACGAACACATCCCAGTCACCGGGCTTGGACTGCTCGAGCAGCGCCAGCGCGGTGCCGGTGCCTTCGTAGTCCTTGACCTTGACCTTGATGCCGGTCTTGGCGGTGAAGCCCTTGAGAAAAGCGTCGTCGGTGTGGTCGCACCACACCAATGCGTTGATTTCTTCAGCGGCGCGAACAGGCAAACTGGACAGCGCAGCAGCGGCGCAGGCCAGCGCCAGGGGCAAAAGGCGAAACGTCATGGGAGTTCCTCAGGTTGGACACAGCAGGATGGCCCGTGTGCCTTCGCAGGTTCCGTGCCGCCTGTAGTGCGCCAAGTTGAGGCAGGGGCATGGCTGACCCTGGGCGTCGAGGCCCGGTGCAGCCCATCGCGGCTCGCGAGGACGGTCCGACCGGGCCTCGGGCTCACCCGTGGGTCAGTACCGCCCCGTCGCCCCTGCCACCCGCAAGTACACGTGCGCGATCCACGCCACGACGCCGCGGCGCAGTGCGCCAAGCACGCCGGGGCGGTATTTCTGCGACGGGTCGATTTCGACCGAAACGGCCACCGCGGCCTCGAACTGTGCTGACAGCTCGGCGGCGAAGTCCGTGTCGTGCACGATCACGTTGGCCTCGAGGTTGAGCAGCAACGACAACGGATCAATGTTGGAGCTGCCCACGGTGGCCCAGTCGTCATCGATGATGGCCACCTTGGCATGCAGGAAGGCCGGCGTGTACTCGTAGATGCGCACGCCCTCGCTCAACATCTCGTCGTACAGCGCACGCGCGGCGAGGCCGGCGATGCGGTAATCGAGCTTGCCTTGAAGCAGCAGCCGCACCTTCACACCCCGGCGCGCGGCCTGCTGCAAGGCACGTCGGAACGACTGGCCCGGGTAAAAGTACGACGCCACCAGGTCGACCCGCTTGTCGGCGCGCCGGATCGCGTCGATGTAGCTGCGCTCGATGGTGCGGCGCTGGCGCAGGTTGTCGCGCAGCACAAAGGCGGCACGCACCGCGGGCAACTCGCCGGGCATCGCCTGCAGACCGCGACCGCTCGCCATGCGCAAGCGGCGCACCAACCGCCGCAGCCGGGCCAGCGGCTGCACGGAGCGCGCAATGGCCAGCGCTTCTTGCTTGAGCGAGTGCCCCCCATGCGCGCGCGTCCAGGCCGCCAGCGTGGCCTGGTGAATGGGCGCGGCCACCGGCCCGCTCACGCGCACCGCGAAGTCCAGCCGTGGCTGCTCGGTCAGGCCGTGGTTGAGGTCGAAGCGGTCATCGATGAGGTTGATGCCGCCCACGAAACCGACCTCGGCGTCGACCACGCACAGCTTGAGGTGCAGCCGGCGCAGTTGACCCGGCTGCAGCCAGTTCCACCAGCGGTCGATGGGCCGGTAGACGGCCACCTGGACCCCGGCATCCATCAGGCGCTGACGCAGCCCGTTCAGGCGACCGAGCGTACCGAAGCCGTCGAGCACCACCTTGACCAGCACGCCGCGCCGTGCGGCATCGGCCAGCGCGTCGGCCACCAGGTTGGCGCCGGGGCTGTCATGAAAGATGTAGGTGGCCAGGCAGACTTCATGGCGGGCCTGACCGATGGCTTCGACCATCGCCGGGAACAAGGCATCGCCGCCGCGCAGCAGCCGCACCGTGTTGCCCCCGCTGAACACCGGCCGCGGAACCAGGCCCCATAACCGCCGCAGCGCCGATCGCGACGCGGCATCGGCCTCGGCAGCCGAGTAGGGTGTGTCCATGGCCGGGCGCATGCGTGGGCTGTGACCTGCCGTCAGTCAGGCCCGCCGCAGCTCCGCCACCAGCGGCAGGTGGTCGGACATGCGCGCCCAGGCAGAGCCACGCGGCACGTGAGTCGACACACACCCCAGCCCTCGCGTGTAGATGCGATCGAGGGAGAAGAACGGCACCCGCGAAGGAAACGTGCGCGGCGCCGCATGGCCCTCAGGTCGGGCGGGCGCCAGACCCATATGGCGGATCGGCGCGTCGAGCTTTTCGCCCCAGTCGTTGAAGTCGCCGGCGAGCACCAGGCACTCATCGCTGGGCACATGCGCGGCGATGAACGCGGCGATGCGATCGACCTGGCGCACGCGCCCGGCGTGCATCAGACCCAGGTGCGCCACGATGGCGTGCACCAGCGTGCCGTTCCACTGCACCGGCACGTGCAACAGGCCACGTTGCTCGAAGCGGTGATCGGACACGTCGTGGTGCTTGATCTCTCCCAGCGGCCAGCGCGACAGCAGCGCGTTGCCATGCTCGCCGTGGCGCGTGTAGGCGTTGGTGCGGTAGGCCACCTCGTAGCCTTCGGGCGCCACGTAGTCGGCCTGCGGCATGCGCGGCCAGCCGATCTGGGTGTCGGGAAACTGCAGCGCTTCTTGCCGGTTGGAGCTGCGCACCTCCTGCAGGAACACCAGATCGGCATCGAGCGCTTCGATGCCCAGCGCCAGGTTGTGGATCTCGAGCCGGCGCCGCGGACCCACGCCACGCACGCCCTTGTGGATGTTGTACGTGGCCACGCGCAACACATCGTCGCCG
>CANGBT010000049.1 GCA_947452135.1 Burkholderiales bacterium | reverse complement strand
TAGATGTCGACATATACACAAGAACAAGTCAATAACATGGTAGCGGGAACGCTCGATTGGGATACGACTTTCCGCATGTTGTCCATGCCGAAGGACGCAGAACGATTTGCCATGTATCTGCACACGCTGCAGTCCAGCGTGAGTTTCCCTGACAAGATCGTTCTTCCGCTGTCACCGCACATGTACATCGTGCAAGCGGTCAAGACGAAGAAGTGGATTGTCAAGTGCGATTGCGGCCACGAGTTCTGTGGCTACAAGGAAAACTGGAAGCTGTTCGCCAACATTTATGTTCGCGATACTCCCGAAGCCATGGCTGAGGTTTATCCAAAGTTCATGCATCCAGACACGAACTGGCAGGTTTACCGTGAATACACCTGCCCAAGCTGTGGCGTTCTCCATGATGTGGAAGCGCCAACTCCTTGGTACCCGGTCGTTCACGACTTCGAACCCGATATCGAAACGTTCTACAAAGAGTGGGTTGGCCTGCCTGTTCCTGAAAAGGCGGAATAACCTGTTATACGGATGCCCTTTCGTTTGAATGGGCATCCGAAGCACGGCTGGATTGCTCTGGCCGTGCTTTTTTCGTTTAAAAAGCCTCGGAAAGAAGGTTGTCTCGGAAATTGACCTGTCGATTGGGTCAAGTTTTGTTTATCTGAACCATTCAATATAAGTGGCTAGGCGCCAAGCGCGAACAGCCACATAAAGGAGACAAAGGTGGTAGAGAAATCAAAGGGTGGTCTGACGAGGGTTCTGAATTTCATCCCTCAAGTTATGCCTATCGTGATCATTGGCGGCCTTCTATATGCTGGCTTTTTCGTGAAGGCCGAGGCGGTCATCACGAAGGTGGAGCCTAAGGCGATCGAGCGCCGAGACAACTTCATCAGCGTGGCTGCGCCAAGTGATCAAGTTGCCTGGGCTGTAGGTACTGCCGGAAAGGTTATCCGCACCGAAGACGGAGGAAAGACCTGGACCTCCCAGAAAACCAAGACCCTTGAAAACCTTCAGGGTATCACTGCCTTTGATGACAAAAATGCGATCGTCGTAGGCAACCACAGCCTAATCCTCTACACCACAGATGGCGGTTCCACTTGGAACAAGGCAACGCAGCCAACGCCACCAAAGCCCGAAATTAGCAAGTTGTTCCGCGTCCAAGCTGCCGGTAACGCTGTTTGGGCTGTCGGTGAGTACAACACGCTTCTCCGTTCAGACGACAAAGGCGTGACCTGGACTCGCGTGCTCCCAGAGATGGACCGCAATCTGAACACCATCGCATTTGCCGAAAATGTCGGCATCATCTTCGGAGAGGCTGGTCTGACCTTGCGCTCGACCGATGGCGGTGCAACTTGGGCGGAAATCAAGGTCGACAACCCAGTCAGCTTGATGAACTTGGCGTTCCGTGACGACAAACACGGTGTGGCAGTCGGATTGACTGGAACGCTTATGACCACAGACGATGCCGGTGCGACCTGGGTTTCGATCCCCAACGCGACAAACGAGCACTTGCTCAATGTGCGCTGGGAGGGAGACCAGTGGATTGCCGTTGGTGACAAGGGGGTCATCGTCACCTCAAATGCCGAAGCCAAGGACTGGAAGGCCGGCAAGATCTTCGAAGGCGATGTTGCGTGGAGGACACAAATGGTGAAACAGGGTCCCCGCTACTACGTTGTTGGGGCGAATCTGGCTATGCTAGAAGGCGGAAAACTTGCCGTCGCTGGTCGTTGAAGTGACTGCAAAAATCCGGAGACAAAAGTGAAAAATACAACATTCAGCAAAGTTCACCGAGCGTTCTCGTGGTTCATAGACCACCGTGTAATTCTGATCGCGCTGATCTTGATTACGACCGCCGGCATGGGATATATGGCGAGCAAGGTGGAGGTCAAGACGATCTTCAGCGACCTGCTTCCAAAAACCCACCCGTACGTCAAGGTAAATCAGCAGTTCAAGTCGACTTTCGGCGGCTCCAACCTGGTGACCATCATGGTCGAGAATCAAAAGGGCGAAATTTTCGACCTGAAGGTTCTTGAGGCGGTCCAGAAGTTGACCGTTGGCATGCAGCAGGTCAATGGAATTGACACCTACCAGATCATTTCGCTGGCCTCCAAGAAGATCAAGGAGATTCGCGCTTCAACTGAAGGGGTGGAATCAAAGCCCATCATGTGGCCGCGGCTGCCTGAAGGGCCTGAGCAAATGGCGAAACTGAGGGCTGCGGTTCTCAATAACCCATTGGTCTATGGCCCCTATGTCTCACTGGACCTGAAGGCAACTCTGATTACCGCCGACTTCCGGGACGGCGAAATCGACTACACCAAAGCCTTCAACGAGATCATGACGCAGATCGAGGAGGTTAAAAAAGGTGCGGACGGCATCAGCATTCGTGTGGTGGGCGAGCCGGTTCTGTACGGATGGGTGAATTTTTATCTTGATGAAACCATCCGGATCTTCTTTGCTGCTATCTGTTCTCTGATCATCATCCTGTTGTTGATCACCCGCACCTGGCATGGCACGTTCCTTCCGCTGATCGCGGGCAGTATCAGCGCCGTCTGGGCGTTGGGTGCAGCAAAGATCATGGGGTTCCACCTTGACCCACTGGTGATCGTGGTGGCATTCCTGATCACCGCGCAGGCGATCTCGAATTCGGTTCAGTTGATTTCGCGGTACGACGACGAAATTGCTGCCGGAGCCAAGACATCCAAAGAGGCGGCGGTTGCCAGTGCCGAGAACCTGTTCAAGCCTAGCATGTTGGCTATTTTCGCCGACGCGGGTTGTGTGCTGGTGGTTGCCCTGACGCCAATTCCGATGCTCGAAAAGATTTCCTACATCGGTACCGTCTGGATCTTCTCGATCATCATCAGTGCGCTGATTTTGACGCCTGTATTGCTGTCGTTTGTCAAGCCTAGGACCCATTTCGTACACCCGATCAACATCCGGCCGGTTCTTGATTCGGTCATTGGCATCTGCGCTGGCATCGTTACGACTGGTGCGCGCTTTGTCGTTCTCGGGTTGACTGTGGTGGTCTTCATTGTTTCTGGCTGGTACGCGTTCAACCTTAAGGTGGGTGATGCCAACCCTGGCTCGCCGATCTTGTGGCCTGATTCGTCGTACAACAAAGACGCATCGGAAATCAACCGCCAGTTCCAGGGCTCGGACCGGATGTTCGTGGTTGTGTCGGGCAACCAAAACGGCTCGCTGCGTGAGCCGGAAGTGCTGCAAAGCATGACGAACTTCCAGCGCTACATGGAGGCCCAGCCGGAAGTCGGTGGTAGCGTCTCGCTGGCTGACATCTTGCCTCAGGTTCGTCGGGTGCTTCGTGAGGGCAATCCGATGTACGCCGAGCTCGGTGCGACGTCTGATGAGAACAGCGAACTGACCTACATCTTCGTTGCCGGTTCGGACCCGGGCGACATGGACCGTTACGCTGACGCTTTTGCCAAGAATGGAGCGGTCACGTTGTTCTTCCGTGATCACCAGGGCGAGACCATCCGCACTGCGATTGCACGTGTTCAAGAGTACGTCAACGCACCTGAGAACCAACTCAAGAACGCCAAGTACATGCTCGCGGGCGGCCTAGTTGGCGTGCTGGCTGCGGTGAACGAAGTGATTCTGGCCGGTCAGATCGAAGCGATTGCCCTGGCTCTCTTGGTGCTGGTGGTGTGCTGTACCTTCACCTATCGCTCGATGGTGGCTGGTGTGTTCTTCATGATTCCCGTCATGTTGTCTAACACCATCACCTTTAGCTACATGGCGTGGGCCGGCATCGGCATGAACATCAACACCTTGCCGGTGGTTGCTTTGGGTATTGGTCTGGGTGTGGACTACACGTTCTACATCGTTGACGGCATCCGAGAAGAGCTGCATCACTCGTCCAACGTCGAGGCTGCGATTCTGAAGTCGCTTCGCAGCTCTGGCCGCGGCGTGCTGGTCACCGCATTGACGCTGATCGCCAGCGTTGGCCTGTGGTCGTTCTCGTCGGTGCGGTTGCAAGCTGACATGGGTCTGCTGATTGCCCTTTGGCTGTCGATCTCGGCGTTCAGCGCGCTGTTCATCATGCCGGCAATCGTCTATGTGTTCCGTCCTGTGTTCGTGGTGGGTGATAAAGAGCACCCAATCGAGCAGGCGGCAGTGGGTGTGTGAAGGTCGTTCATTGATTGCGTGGCGGGGTGAAAGCCTCGCCACGGATTCAACGGACGTTCGTATGTGGTGGTAAAAAACGGAAGGAATGGAGACATGAAAATAGAAAAGAGCTTTAAGCGAGCCGTTCCCGGCTTCGCGATTGCTGCAGCGCTGGCCATGGGCCTGCCTGTTGCGCATGCTGGCGAGGATGCCGCCGGCGCTGGTGACTTCAAGTTTGCGCTTTCGGGCTACGCGCGCGCTTGGGTGTCGTTCAACTTGGAAAATCAACCAGAGTTGCAGGCTAAGAACCAAGGCACGGGCGTCTATGGCCCGAACGCTACCTCGGGGACGCCGTTTACCAAGGACTCAAAGTGGGAAGCCTCTATGGTCCGCGGCTCGGTGCTGCTGGATGCCGACGCATCCTACATGGGCCTCAAGTTCAAGACGATCGCTCGTCTGGACCGCGAGTACAAGACGGACTACCTCAAGGACCTTGAGCGCTTGCGTAACGTGGGTCAGGTTACCAACACCGGAGCAGGCGCTCAAGCGTATTATCGCAGCCAAGGTGCTAGCTCGACGTCCGACAGCATCATGGACAACTACAACAACTTTGACTTTCGCGAGTTCTGGGTTGAGGCGCCGATAGGTGATCGCGTCACGGTGAAGTTCGGTCGCCAGCAGTTGGTGTGGGGCGAGTCGGACTTTTTCCACGCGATGGACGTGGTTCATGGCTACGACCTGAGCTGGCGCCTTTTCTTTGAGGGCGAGAACGAAGAGTGGCGTAAGCCGCTGATCTTGCTCTCGACCAAGATCCGCGTTCCCGAAGCCAACGGCATGTTCCAGGCTTTCATTCGTCCTGGTTGGGACCGTTGCGATGACATCGGCAACACCTATGACGTCGACGGTGGTCGCTGGTTCTTCCAGCCTTATCGCGGCTTCAACTTGAGCGCGATCACCACCAAGAACTGCAGCCAGAAGAACTGGGACCAGGAAGACGTGACCGGTGGAGTGCGCTGGCAGGGCGAAATTTTGGATGTGAACTACTCGTTGGCTTACATCAACACGTTCTCGGCTGACCCAGTTGCGAACCCAAGTCAGCATGCCGGATTGACGCCTTACAAGGGCTCGCATGTAGATGGCTATTTCTTTGACCGCATCCACCCGAAGATTGATGTGTTGGGCGCCACGGTTAGCGGCTACTCAGCTCTGCTTGACTCGGTGATCAGTGTCGAGGCCTCGTACACGATCGATCAGCCATACAACTTCGGTACCGGAACTTTCCTGATCCCGAATGTGCCTGGCAACGTCGGTAATGGCTTGGGTGGTATCAAGCTTAAAGACGTGGTTAACGTCATGCTTCGCATGGACCACAACTTGAAGCTTGAGGACATTCTTGGGACCACCCGTCCATCGTTCTCTTCGATTCAGTTGTTCGACACGATGGTGGTGGACTACAAGAAGTCGGATGACCTCGTTCGCCTGTTCGCCTATGGTTCCTCGCTCAAGGAGCACAACACCATCTTGACGATGTTCACGGTCTTGAACTACATGAACGACAAGATCAACCCAAGCTTCGTGCTGGGCTTTGACTTGGGCAATGGTGGTGGTTTCGCAATTCCAGCCGTAGCGTTCACCTTGAACGACAACTGGGTTGGCAAGGTAGAGGCTGACATTTTCTGGAGCGGTGGCCGCAGCAGCAACCACCAATTCGGAAACGACAAGTCTCAGCTCTTCGGTTACTTTGACAAGAGCAGCCAGCTGGTTTTCCGTTTGACCCGTCAATTCTGATTTGAGGAGTTTCGAAAATGACTATTGAGACCAATGGGATGGATCGCCGCGACGTTTTGCGCGCTGGCGTTGCAGGTGCAGCGACCGTGGCTACTGGCTTGGCTTCGACGCCAGCCCGTGCCGCCAAGGAACTGCCTGAAGGCTTTGTGATCAACAAAGACAACTACGACAGCATCAAGAACGACACGTTCGAAGGCAAGACGATTGCCTCCATGACCATCGAAAAGATGGAATGGATGATCAAGAACTACAACACGACGATGAAGCTGGTTCACTCGAAGAAAATCGAGATGGACAAGAAGTACATGCAGGCCACCAAAGAAGGCGCGCCTAACGTCAAGTTCAACCCGGCTGATCGGACGGTTTCGGGCTGGAAGGCTGGCATGTTGTTCTGGCCTAACGAAGTGGACCCGAAGGACCCCAACGCAGGCGACAAGCTGCTGTGGAACCTCCGTGCCGCAACGTACGGTGCCACGATGGACCTGCGTGACATCGCTTGGGCCTTCCTGGACGCCAAGAACGGCTACGAGCGCGTGCAAGCGTTCCAGTCACGTCGCTACTACATGGAAGGCCGTCTTGACGGTGGTCCTGTGACGGTTGGCGATGGCACGATTTCGCAAAAGACGTACTTCGTGGCAATCTACCCGCAAGACATTCGCGGTCTGGGTCTGTTCTCGGTGCGTTACAACCAGCCTGATTCGAAGAAGCCTGATGACTCGTACGCTTACTTGAAGTCGGTTCGCCGTGTTCGTCGCCTGTCCGGCGGCGCCTGGATGGACCCAATCGGTGGTACCGACCAGCTGTATGACGACTGGGACATCTGGGACGCTGCTCCTACGAAGTACAAGTCGAACAAGCTGTTGTCACGTCGTTGGATTCTGGCTATCGCTCATAGCCCAGAAATCAGCGTGGACCTGAAGTTCCCGTTCACGGAGCCAGCCAAGCGCTTCCCACGTATCGGCATCACGATTCCTCCTCACTTCAACCCAGCACCCGATGTGGGTTGGGAGCCACGTGAAGTGTTCGAAATCGAAGGCGTTTGCCCAGACGAGCACCCGTACAGCAAGAAGACCGTGTACATGGAATGTGATTTCCCACGTCCATACCTCGGCTTCTCGCTGGACCGCAAGGGCGAATTCTGGAAGATGTTCATCTTCCAAAACCGTCCAGACACCGGTGATGACGGCTACCAGGCAGTGATGCCTGTGCTGGGTCACATCATCGACGTCAAGCGTGGTCACGCCACCAACTGGTCTTCGAACATGAAGTCCAATCCGAAGGGCGTTACCTCGGAAATGGTGTCGCTGAACGTGCTGGAAGAAGTTGCTACCGGTACCGGCCAGTAACAGAACAGGCTTGACCTGATCTGCGGTTGCGTCGCTTAGACGCACCGGACCCGCCACGGCTAAATGCTGTGGCGGGTTTTTTTTATTTCTGGGATTTGAATATCCAATCGTCGACACCAAAGCAAAGCGTCGATTCAGCAATACGATCCGACGCTCTTGTGCTCTGCCAAATGTCGGTGGAGGGCGACCCTTCAGTATCAACGTTTAGGAATCAGCATGTACTCAAAGATCTTTCACACCACCTCATTGGAATGGCAACCCAGCGGCATCGATGGTGTGACCTTCAAGACCATAGATGGCGACATGACGACTGGAAAGTCTGTGGTGCTGTATCACTTTGAACCGGGTTCGGTGGTTCCTGCTCATACGCATACGCAATCAGATGAGCTCGGTTACGTGCTTGAAGGTGAGTTCATCGAAGGCGGTGTGGCGTATCACGCGGGTTCGGTGTTTTCGGCTCCCGCAGGAACCGTGCATGGCGAACACCGCACCAACACGGGCGCTACCGTGATGTTCGTCCTCTCGGACACGCTTGATTTCGTGATGGCGTAAGGTTGGTTGTCACCGTTCTGATGGCGTGTTCACATGAACGGTGTATCGCCACGGGCCTTGGGCGCGAGCCATGTGGGCGCGTTACCTCCAAGGCCATTGGCGCCATGACTTGATTGGAGATTTCTTGCTCGCGCGACGCTCCCACCAGCTCTAGGCGGCAACGTTTGATCGTTTTTGTTCATTTTTCCGTTCAGCGTTTGTCGGTCGTTTCTAGTTGGCACCGCCGTTCAACGAACGCTGTTTGGTTGCCCACTGGCGCCTTTGAAAACACGTGGCCTAATCAATTGGACAAAGCTCGAGGGCGCGAGGCTGAATGAGCGCCGCCGACTGGAGCGCGGTGCGTTTGACGCTGCAGTTGGCAACGGCCAGCACATTGCTCTTGTTGCTGTTGGCCACGCCGGCTGCATGGTGGCTGACTCGTAGCCGCTCTCGGCTCAAGCCGTTTGTGGCCTCGCTGGTGACACTGCCACTCGTGCTGCCCCCGACGGTGGTCGGTTTTTACCTGCTTCTACTGATGGGCCCACACGGGGCGGTTGGCCGTGTCACGCAGTCCCTTGGGCTCGGTGCGCTGCCGTTCACCTTTGGTGGGTTGGTGGTGGCATCGGTTCTGATTTCGATGCCGTTCGTCGTGCAGCCGCTCAAGCAGGCCTTCGATGCGATTCCTGAAAGCGTGCTGGAGGCAGCCGCTTCGCTGCGTGCCGGACCGTTGGATCGGTTTTTTTGTGTGGCGATGCCAATGGCGCGAAGCGGCATTCTGTCGGCTGTGGTCTTGGGCTTCGCACATACCGTTGGCGAGTTCGGCGTGGTGCTGATGATCGGCGGCAACGTTCCGGACCAGACTCGCGTGATCTCGGTGGCGCTCTACGAACATGTGGAGGCCGGCGATCTTGTCGATGCCCACCGCCTGGCGGCCGCCATGGTGCTGTTCTCTCTGATTGCTTTGATTGCGCTGCATTGCTCGAGCCGCGAAGGTCGCAACGGGGCGAAGCCTTGATCGACTTGCGGCTGGAGCTCTCGCGCGCCAATTTCGAGCTGGACTTGACGCTGAGTCTGCCGATGAGCGGTGTCACGGGGCTTTATGGACCTTCGGGCTGCGGTAAGACCACAGTACTGCGCGCACTCGCCGGTCTGGAGCGCGCGGTCGGTCGGGTGGTGCTGGGCCAGCACGTATGGCAAGACGACGCCAGAGGGTTGTTCGTGCCCACGCACCGACGAGAGTTGGGTTACGTGACTCAGGAACCCAGCTTGTTCTCGCACCTCGACGTGCGGCGCAATCTCGAGTTCGGTTTGAAGCGTATCGACGTTGCACGGCGTGTGGTGGCGCTTGACCGTGTGGTCGAACTGTTGGGAATCGACCGCCTGCTCGGGCGGCGCACACAAACCCTGTCTGGCGGTGAGCGGCAGCGCGTGGCCATTGCTCGTGCCGCACTCACAAGTCCGGCGCTGTTGCTGATGGACGAACCGTTGTCCGGTCTGGATGCCGCTCGAAAGTCCGAGGTCCTTCCCTACATCGGGCAACTGCAACGTGAACTGGCCATCCCCGTGATTTTTGTGAGTCACTCCATCGATGAGGTGGTTCGGCTTGCCGATCACCTGGTGCTGATGGATGCCGGTCGCGTGGTGGCTGATGGCCCACTGCCGGAGATGCTCGCTCGCCTGGATGTCCAGTCGCCGCTGGGCGAGGATGCTGGGGTGGTGCTCGAGGCTGCGGTCGTCGAGCGTGACGTGCCTTGGCAGCTTGCACGGTTGGAGGTCGCGGGCGGATGCTCGCTGTGGGTACGTGACCAAGGTGCGGCACTGGGCGACAAGGTTCGACTGCGGGTGCTGGCGTGTGATGTCAGCCTGGCACGCTCCCCACATTCGGACAGCAGCATTGCCAATCAGCTGCCCGGTTGCGTTGAGGCTATCGCCGAAGATACTCACGCGGCACTGCTGCTCGTGCGTGTGCGTGTCGGGCAGTCGGCGTTGGTGGCGCGGCTGACTCGTCGTTCGGCGCATGCGCTTGGGTTGACCCCCGGCATGGCGGTTTGGGCTCAAGTCAAGACTGTGGCGCTGATCGAGCCGTCGACTGCCGTTGCCGACCCATGTTGATTCACTTTCAGCCTTCGGGAGCACCATGAAAAACCGAAACACCGGAGGACTGGTGTACTCGACCGACAGCGGCCGCATGTGCCCCATGTGTCGCCAGCCGATCTCGCTGTGTGCGTGTTCTGCCAAGGGCGCGGCACCGGCTGGAGACGGCATCGTGCGCGTTTCGCGCGAGACGCAGGGCCGTAAAGGCAAGGGCGTGACGGTGATCCGTGGCCTGTCGCTGGACGCCGAGGCGTTGGCTCAGGTGGGCCGCGAGTTGAAGGCGGCGTGCGGCTCAGGCGGCACGGTGAAGGATGGTGCGATCGAGATCCAGGGCGATCACCGTGACCGCATCGTCGTGCACCTGCAAGCCGCCGGCTGGACGGTCAAACGTGCCGGCGGATGATGCCGTGACCTGTTCCGCCGATGCCCCCGACAAGGCGCCCTTGCTGGTGGCCTGCCTGTGCGCGCAGTGGTGTCGCACCTGCGATGGCTACCGGGCAGTCTTCGAGCAGGCCGTCTCGTCGCTGCGAGCTGCCGGTGTCGAGGGGATGTGGGTGGACGTCGAAGATCAGGCCGATGCGCTGGGTGCCGTGGATGTCGAGAACTTTCCGACGTTGCTCATCGCTCGCGGTGACGAGGTCCTGTTCTACGGTCCCGTGATGCCGCACGCCTCGACACTGACCCGCATGCTCGGCGCTGCGATTGACGGACAGCTCAGCCTGGGGCCCGGTCCGGCGGACGCCCACGTGCTGGATTTGCCTCAACGTTTGCGGCGAATGGGATGAACCTCGGGTGGGTCGGCGCCTGCTGGATCAGCATGTCGCTGCCACCATGTCGTCACATTGCTGTCGCACACTGGTGGTCCGTTTGGATCAGGGCCATGGCGCCTGGGTCACATCGGGCATTCAGCGACGTCACCGGGTCGCCCACCCAGCGTGGGGCTGACAGGCCCGCTACCTAGAATCAGACATGAACACCGAACCTGCGGCTCCCTCGACACCTGAAGCGATACCGCTTCAATTCACGGAGACGACCGCTGCAACGCCAGCGGCCTCGGACATCAGCCCGGACGATCCCGGTTTGCTGCTGAGCAGGGAAACCTCGATCCTTGAATTCAACCGTCGTGTCCTCGCTCAGTCGTTGCGATCGGACGTGCCGTTGCTCGAGCGCTTGCGATACATCTGCATCGTCTCGTCGAACATGGATGAATTCTTCGAGGTCCGCTTTGCCGATTACCTTGAAGCATCCCGGCTCCCGAACGCGGGCGTTTCCGACCGTGACGTCCAGGCCATCACCGCCGAAGCCCACCGCCTGATCGAAGAGCAGTACGCGGTCTTCAACGACGAGTTGATGCCGTTGCTCAAGCGCGAGGGCATCGAGATCCTCAATCACGTCGACCGAGACGAAGCGCAGCGCGAATGGGTCGACCACTTCTTTCAAAAGCAGGTGCGCCCGCTGCTCGTTCCGATAGGGCTCGACCCGTCGCACCCGTTTCCGCTGGTGGCCAACAAGGCGCTCAACTTCATCGTTCGGCTGGGCGGCAAGGACGCATTCGGTCGCGAGAACACCATTGCGATCGTGAAGGTGCCCCGGGTGCTGCCTCGGGTGATCCAGCTGCCCGACAGACTGCTGCCGGGCAAGCAGGCCTTCGTGCTGCTGACCAGCGTCATCCGCGCGCACCTGGGCGAGTTGTTTCCCGGACGCGAGGTCGAGGCGTTTTCGCAGTTCCGGGTGACACGCGACTCCGACCTCGAAGTCGATGAGGACGATGTCAAGAATTTGCGTCAGGCCTTGCGCTCGGGGCTGAGTTCTCGCCACTTCGGTCAGGCCATTCGCCTGGAGGTGGTCAACACCTGCCCGGCGTCCTTGTCGGAGTTCCTGCTGCGTCAATTCGACCTTCCCGAAGGCGCGCTTTACAGGGTCAACGGACCGGTGAATCTGGTGCGTCTGAACCAGCTCATCGACCAGGTGGCCGATCGGTCGACGCTGCCCGCGCTGCGCTTCGCGCCGCATGACGGCGTCTGGCCTGAGAAGCGCCTGCCGCGCAACCAGTCGATCTTCGATCGGCTGCAGCGCGGCGACGTGCTGCTGCACCACCCGTTCGAATCGTTCGATCCCGTCGTCCAGTTCCTGCGCGAGTCGGTCAACGACCCGGCGGTGCTGGCGATCAAGCAAACCATCTATCGCACCGGCAGCGAGTCCCCGCTGATGGACTTGCTGATCGAAGCCGCCCGCCGCGGCAAGGAGGTGATGGTGGTCGTCGAGCTGAAGGCTCGTTTCGACGAAGAGGCCAACATCAACTGGGCCGAGCGGCTCGAGGCGGTGGGCGCTCAAGTGGTGTACGGCGTGGTCGGGCTCAAGACCCATGCGAAGCTTCTGTTGGTCACCCGGCGTGAAGCCACGGGCAGCGGCTACCGACTGCGTCGCTATGCGCACCTGTCGACCGGCAACTACAACCCGAAGACAGCTCGCCTGTACACCGATGTGGGCTACCTGACGGCCGACGCCGAATTGACGGCCGATGCCGATGCGGTGTTCCAGCAACTCGCCAGCCTGGGCAAGATGAAGCCGTTGCGCCAGTTGTTGCAAGCCCCCTTCACCTTGCAGCGCCGGCTGGTCAAGACCATCGACCGGGTGGCCGAGGCTGCTCGAGCGGGCGAGCCGGCACGCATCGTGGTCAAGATCAACGCCCTGACCGACGCGCCGCTGATCGAGGCGCTGGTGCGCGCCAGTCAGGCCGGGGCCGAAATCGATCTCATCGTGCGTGGCGCTTGCGTGCTGCGCCCCGGGGTGCCGGGCGCCACCGAGCGCATCCGGGTGCGCTCGGTCGTCGGGCGGTTCCTTGAGCATTCGCGGGTGCTGTATTTCCGCTGGGGTGCGGGCGAAGACGACGAAGTGCTGTACCTCTCCAGCGCCGACTGGATGAGCCGCAACATGCTGCGGCGCATCGAGGTGGCGTGGCCGGTGCGCGACGCGGTGCTGCGCCAGCGGGTGATCGACGAGTGCCTGGTGCCTTACCTGCACGACCGGCGTGACGCCTGGGTGCTGAACCGCGATGGCTCGTACCAGCGTGTCGACAGCGCGGGCATCAGCGCGCAGCAGGCGCTGGTGCGGCGCAGTCGCTCGTCCGAGCGCTGAGGAGTCAGCCGATGGACCTGATCCTTTGGCGCCACGCTGAGGCGCACATCGCCCGGGACGGGCAGACCGACCTTGAGCGCACACTCACCGCCAAGGGCGAGCGTCAGGCCCAGCGCATGGCCGACTGGTTGAACCAGCGCATCGCGCACTCCACTCGCATCCTCGTCAGCCCCGCTCTGCGCTGCCAGCAAACCGCCCAGTCGCTCGGCAAGAACTTCAAAACGGTTGATTCGCTTGGCCCTCAGGCCAGCGGTGAGGCGTTGTTGGTGGCTGCGCGTTGGCCTGAATCACCCGACCCGGTGCTGATCGTGGGTCACCAGCCCACGCTCGGCCTGGTGGCGGCCCACCTGCTGGCGGGCATGCCGCAGGCCTGGTCCGTGAAGAAGGGCGGCGTGTGGTGGCTGCGATTCCGAGACCGCGACGAGGGCGCCCGCGTCTCGCTGCTCGCGGTGCAGTCGCCCGAGTACCTTTGAACCCGGGCGCTCAGGCGCCGGGGGTGCGCGGCAATTCGAGCTGCAAGATGCCGCTGCGTTGCCACGCCGCGACCTCTTCGTTGAGCAGGTAGTGGGTGTGCGGGTGGCTTTCGTGCCATCCGGGCTGCCAACTCAGTGTGGCCAGCGTGCCCTGGCTGCGCAGGGCGATCGCGTGGTTGTCGACCACACCTCGTGCGTGGCACTTGATGATGGCCAGCCGCAGGCAAAGCGCCTGCCAGGCGAAGTCGGGCTGCTTCAGGCTGGATTCGACCTTGCGCAGGCCCCCGCGCTGCGCGAGCACCAGTTCGGCAAGACGTCGCTGCTGTGATTGCGAGAAGCCCGGCGCGTCCACATGACCGAGCATGTAGGCGCTGTGCCGGTGGTGGTCGTGGTGCGACACCATCATTCCGATTTCATGCAACGCACAGGCCCAGTGCAGCTCGCGCCGCGCGTCGCGCCCTGCAGTCGGCTGCACGTTGTTGTAGAGCGCCTCGGCCACCTGCGCCACCCGCGTGGCCTGCGCTTCGTCGACCAGAAATCGGCGTTGCAACTCGCGTACCGAGCTGTCGCGCATGTCTTCGGCGTCATGCGGCTGCTGAATGGCGTTGAGCCGCTCGTCCAGGTCGAAAAGCACTCCCTGACGCAAGGCACCGCGCGCCGGCATCAGCGCAGTGATGCCGAACTGCGTGGCCAGCGTGTGGAGGATGGACAGGCCGCCGGCAATCACGGCGCGCCGGTCTTCCTTCAGCCCTGCCAGCGCAAGCCGGTCGACCCGGCCCGCGGCGATGCAAGCGCTCATCAGCCAGCGCAGGCCGTCAAGCGTGATGCTGCCGTCGGTCACCCGGTTGGCCAGCAGCACTTGCGACACCGCGCCGACCGTGCCCGATGAGCCCAGCGACTCGACCCAGTTCGAAGGAGCGAACGGACCGAGCGCCTCTTCAAGTTCGGCACCGGCGGCAACCTGCGCCGCGCGGAAGGCGGCTTCTGTGAAGCGGCCGTTGCCGAAGTACTTCATCGACAGGCTGACGCTACCCACCTGAAACGATTCAGCATGCTGCGGCTTGCGCCCCTGGCCCACGATCATTTCGGTGGAGCGCCCGCCGATGTCGATCACCAGACGGGGTTGATCCGAGGGTTGCAGCCGCGCCACGCCGGCAAAGATCAAGCGCGCCTCCTCGCGCCCCGAGATCACCTCGATCGGGTAGCCCAGTACGGTTTCGGCGCGTGCGAGAAAGGCGTTGCGGTTGCGTGCTTCGCGCAGCGTTTGCGTGGCCACGGCACGCACCTGCCACGGTGCGTAACCCTGAAGCCGGCTGGCAAAGCGCTGCAAGCAGGTCAGACCGCGCAGCATGGCCTCTTCGGTAAGCAGCCCGTTTTCGTCGAGCCCGGCGCCCAGCCGGACTGTTTCCTTCAGGTAGGAGATGCGGCGGTAGCGCAGGCCTTCGATCTGGCCGATTTCAAGCCGGAAACTGTTCGACCCCATGTCGATCGCGGCCAGTTGTCCGTGCCATTTCGTGACGGCGAGGTCAGCATGTGCACCGCGTGCAGGCGAGGTCAGTTCCATCCGTCCATTGTCAGGGAAAACCTCAGGGTGGCCGCCCCGAAAGGCCTCAACCGCGGGCGATCGGGCGGGTCGGATCGGCCGACCATTCACTCCAGGAGCCAGGGTACAGCGCAGCGCCATCGAGCCCCGCCACGGCCATGGCCAGCAGGTTGTGGCACGCGGTCACGCCCGAGCCGCACTGGTGCACCACGGCGCCGGCCGGCTGCGTTTGCAGCAGCGTCGTGAACTCGGCACCCAAAACATCAGCCGCCTTGAAGCGACCATCGGCCGCGAGGTTGTCCTTGAAGAACCGATTGCACGCGCCCGGGATGTGACCGGCCCGCGCGTCGAGCGGCTCCACGTCGCCCCGGAAGCGCTCCGGAGCGCGCGCGTCGATCAGCGCCAGACGGCCCAGTTGCGTTTGCAGCGCGGCTGCGTCGATGGTCGGCGCCAGCGGCGAGGGCGCGCTACCGATCGGGTAGGCAGGCTGCGCGTGTGGCGTCACAGGCCCCGACTCCACCGCCCCGCCCATCGCCTGCCACGCTGCAAAGCCGCCATCGAGTACTGCCACTGGCGCGTGCCCCAACCAGCGCAGCATCCACCACAGGCGGGCGGCGAACATGGACTGCTGGCGGTCGTACACCACCACCTGCGTGGACGGGGCGATGCCCAATCGGCCGGCCGTGGCGGCGAAGTCAGCGCGCAAGGGCAGCGGGTGGCGGCCGTTGCGGCCGGTGGGCACTGACGACAGGTCGCGCTCGAGGTGGGCGTAGGGCGCGCCGGGCAGGTGCGCTGCCCCATGGGCGGTCTCGCCCGAGGCCGGGTCGGCGAGGTCGAACCCGGCGTCCACGATCACCAGCGGTGCGCCCGACGCGAGCATCGCGCGCAGCGATTCGGCGTCGATCAGTGCGGTATGCGGGCTGACAGCCACGGTCAGATCGCGGCCGCTCTGGGTGGCGGGCCTGCTGGCGGGCGATCGGCGGTGTGCTTCAACTGGTTGTCCATCGCCTTGCGATACCAGACGTGGAACTGCTCCATGCCGTCTTCCATCGGGCTTTGGTACGGGCCTGATTCGTGATCGCCACGGGTCCACAGCGCGGCACGTCCCTGGTCCATTCGCAGGGCGATCTCGTCGTCCTCGACGCAGGTTTCGAGGTACGCAGCTTGCTGCGTGTCCATGTACTCGCGCTCGAAGGCGGCGATCTCTTCTCGGTAATAGAACTCGACCACGTTGGTGGTGTGGCGCGGGCCGCGCGGGTAGAGCGTCGACACGACCAGCGTGTTCGGGTACCACTCGATCATCACGCCCGGGTAGTAGGTGAGCCAGATGGCACCGTGCTTGGGCGCACGCCCTTCGTGGTTCTCCTGCTGGTAGCGCAGCACCTCGTCGTGCCAGCGCCGGTAGACATCGGAGCCGGCGCGGCCGAGCGCCTCGCCGGCCGCAGTGGCCACGCCGACGGTCTGCACCGAATAGTTGTCGCCGATCTCCCAGCGCAGGTCGTCGGTGGTGACAAAGTTGCCCAGTCCGGGGTGGAACGGGCCGACGTGGTAGTCCTCAAGGTAGACCTCGATGAAGGTCTTCCAGTTGTATTCGCACTCGTGGACGTGGACCCGGTCGAGCACATGGCCGGAGAAGTCGAGGTCGGCCCGCGGCCCCAGCGCGGCGAGATCGGCGGCGATGTCGCGGCCGTTGTCCTCGAAGACCAGACCATTCCAGCTGCGCGTGCGGTAGTTGTTCAGGTGCAGGCAGGGCGATTCGGTGAAATGCGGCGCGCCGATCAACTCGCCCTTGAGGTCGTAAGTCCAGCGGTGCAAGGGGCACACGATGTTGCTGCGGGTGTTGCCGCGTCCGTGCAGCATGAGCGCTTGCCGGTGCCGGCACACGTTGGAGATCAGCTCGACGCCACCGGGCCCGCGCACCAGCACCCGACCATCCGCTTCTTGAGGCAACGTGTAGTAATCGCCCGCCTGGGGCACCGACAACTCATGCCCGAGGTAGCGCGGACCGTGTCGAAACAACGTGTCGGCTTCGTGCTGGAACAGCGCTTCGTCGAAATACGCCGACGGTGGCAACGGCAGGGCATTGCGGCCCGCGAGGTGTCCTGCGCCTAGGGCCGGAACGCCGCGCGTGACTGACAGATCGGACATGTTGGTTCGGATCTCCTGGGCTGGATCGGTGGTGATGCGCCATCGGGCTGCGGTCACCCACGCTGCAATCGCATCGAACGCAGGGGCGCTGCACGCGCCCCCAAATGACAGATTTTAGGCTTCGAGAGCTGGGTTTCCCGGTGCGTCTGCCCGTGGTTCCCCGAGCGGCAAGCAGCAGAGGTGGCTGTCTACAATCCGCCAGCCTCGTCCAAGCCATGCCCAAGACCTCATCCTCCCCCGCGAAAACCGCTTCCCAGCTTGCTGCCGGCGAGCCGATGCCCGAGACCTACGAGGCGGCCATGGCCGAGCTCGAGGCCCTCGTCTCAGCCATGGAAGCCGGCCAGTTGCCGCTCGACCAGTTGCTCGACAAGTACCGCCGCGGCGCCGAACTGCTCAACGCCTGCCGTGCGCGGCTCGACGCGGTCGAGCAGCAGGTCAAGGTGCTCGAGGACGGGCAGCTCAAACCCTGGGTTGCCTCGTGAGCGAGCGATCTGAATTCGACGCCTGGGCGCGTGAGCAGCTGGCGGCGGTCGAGGACTGCCTGTCGCGCTGGGTGCCGCTGGACGCGCCCGCGGGTCTGGGCGAGGCGATGCGACACGGCGTGCTCGACGGCGGCAAGCGGTTGCGCCCGCTGCTCGCGCTCGCCGCAGCCCACGCGGTGGGTGCCTCGCGCGATGCCGCGTTGCGAGCTGCCTGCGCGGTCGAACTGATCCACGCCTATTCGCTGGTCCACGACGACATGCCGTGCATGGACAACGACGTGCTGCGCCGCGGCAAGCCCACGGTGCATGTGCAGTTTGGCGAGGCGCAGGCGATGCTCGCCGGCGACGCCATGC
>CANGBT010000048.1 GCA_947452135.1 Burkholderiales bacterium | reverse complement strand
TCACCATTCAACTGTTCGACCCGGCCATGCTGCTGATTCCTGCGATCGACCTCAAAGACGGTATGTGCGTGCGCCTCAAGCAAGGCGACATGAACGACTCGACCACCTTCGGCGAAGACCCCGCCGCCATGGCCCGGCGCTGGGTCAATGCGGGCGCGCGGCGGCTGCATCTGGTCGACCTCAACGGCGCGTTTGCCGGCAAGCCGGTCAACGAGCCCGCCATCAAGGCCATCCTGGCTGAGGTCGGTGACGAGATCCCGGTGCAGTTGGGCGGCGGCATCCGTGACCTCGACACCATCGAGCGCTACCTCGACGATGGGCTGAGCTTCATCATCATCGGCACGGCCGCGGTCAAGAATCCGGGCTTCCTGCGCGACGCGTGCAGCGCGTTTGGCGGCCACATCATCGTCGGCCTCGATGCCAAGGACGGCAAGGTGGCCACCGACGGCTGGAGTAAGCTGACCGGCCACGAGGTGGTCGATCTGGCCAAGAAGTTCGAGGACTACGGTGTCGAAGGCGTGATCTACACCGACATCGGCCGCGACGGCATGCTCAGCGGCATCAACATCGACGCCACCGTCAAGCTGGCGCAAGCGTTGACCATTCCCGTGATCGCCTCGGGCGGCCTGAGCAACATCGCCGACATCGAGCGGCTGTGCGCGGTGGAATCCGAAGGCATCGACGGCGTGATCTGCGGCCGCGCCATCTACTCGGGCGACCTCGATTTCGCCGCAGCGCAAGCCAGAGCAGACATCCTCAACGGCGGTCTTTGATCGCCGCCCCTTTCCCACCGCCCTGACGCCCTGCAATCGCAGCCGGCGCTTCACCATGCTTGCCAAGAGAATCATTCCCTGCCTTGATGTGACCGGCGGCCGCGTGGTCAAGGGCGTCAATTTCGTCGAATTGCGTGACGCCGGCGATCCGGTGGAAATCGCCGCGCGCTACAACGACCAGGGCGCCGATGAACTGACCTTTCTCGACATCACGGCTACCAGCGACGGGCGCGACTTGATCTTGCACATCATCGAGGCGGTGGCTTCGCAGGTGTTCATCCCGCTGACGGTGGGCGGCGGTGTGCGCAGCGTCGAGGACGTGCGCCGGCTGCTCAACGCCGGTGCCGACAAGGTCAGTTTCAACTCGGCGGCCGTGGCCAATCCACAAGTCATCCGCGATGCATCGCAGCGTTACGGCGCGCAGTGCATCGTGGTGGCCATCGACGCCAAGCGCCGTGCTGGCGATGACTTGGCCGCGCGCGGCGAAGGCTGGGACGTCTACACGCACGGAGGGCGCAAGAACACCGGACTCGACGCGGTGGCTTGGGCTCGGCAGATGACCGAGCACGGCGCCGGCGAGATCTTGCTGACCAGCATGGACCGCGACGGCACCAAGATCGGCTTCGATCTGAAGCTCACGCGCGCGGTGAGCGACGCGGTCAGCGTTCCGGTAATCGCCTCGGGTGGTGTGGGCGCGCTTGAGCACCTGTCCGAAGGCATACGCATTGGCGGCGCCGATGCGGTGCTGGCGGCGAGCATCTTTCACTACGGTGAATTCACGGTGGGTCAGGCCAAGGCGCTGATGGCGCGCGACGGCATCGCGGTTCGCCTGTGAAGAACAAAGATGCCCCTCAGTTCGGCAGTCGCGCATTCGCCGAGCCGCCGCAGCGCAAGGCAGTGCTCAAGAAATCGGCGATCAAGCCGGATGCGGCCCTGCCGCGGGAGGTGCGCATCATCGGCGGCGAGTGGAAGCGCAGCAAGCTGCCGGTCGCGTTGATGCCCGGCTTGCGCCCGACGCCCGACCGCGTGCGCGAGACGGTGTTCAACTGGCTGGGCGCCGATTTGAGCGGCTGGCGCTGTCTCGATGCCTTCGCTGGCAGTGGAGCGCTGGGTTTCGAAGCAGCATCGCGCGGTGCGAGTTCGGTCACCCTGCTTGAGCGCGAACACCGGCAGGTGCGCAGTCTGGTGGAGTCGAAGCTGCGATTGAAGGCCGATGCGCTGCGCGTGGAAGCGGCTGATGCGCTGTTGTGGATGGGGCGCGGCCCGGCGAAATCGTTCGAGCTGATCTTCATCGACCCGCCGTTCGACAGCAGCTTGCTCGAACCCGCCTTGCGCGCCGCCACGCGGCTGCTGGTGCCTGACGGGTTCATTTACCTCGAAGCCGCCAGCGCCCAGACTGACGAAACGCTGACGCCATTCGGGTTGAAGTTGCACCGGCACCTGCGCGCCGGCCATGTGCACGCGCACCTGCTGATGCTCAAAGGCGAGGGCTACACTTCGTCACAATCCGAAATCTAGGGAAAACCCGATGACTTCTGTGACCAAGCTCACTGCCATCTACCCCGGCACCTTTGATCCGATGACGTTGGGCCACGAGGACCTGATGCGCCGGGCCAGCCGGCTGTTCGAGAGGCTGGTGGTGGCGGTGGCTGCCGGTCACCACAAGCGCACGATGTTCACCATCGATGAGCGTCTCGAGATCGCCCAGGAACTCGCGGCCAAGTATCCCAATGTCGAGGTGATTGCCTTTCGCGGCCTGCTGCGCGATTTCGTGGTCGACATCGGCGGCAAGGTGGTGGTTCGCGGCCTGCGCGCCGTCAGCGACTTCGAGTATGAGTTTCAGATGGCGGGCATGAACCGCCAACTGATGCCTGAAGTCGAAACTGTGTTCCTCACGCCCAGCGACCAGTACCAGTTTGTCTCGGGCACCTTCGTGCGCGAGATCGCCACGCTGGGGGGCGACGTGTCGAAGTTTGTCTCGCCCTCGGTGCTCGAGCGCTTGAGGTCCCGGGTCATGCGCCCTGATATCTGAAGCGCAGGCGAGGACCTCATGGCACTGATGATCACCAGCGAATGCATCAATTGCGATGTGTGCGAGCCGGAGTGCCCCAACGATGCCATCTTCATGGGCATCGAGATCTACGAGATCAACCCCGCCAAGTGCACCGAGTGTGTGGGCCACTTTGACGAGCCGCAGTGTGTGCAGGTGTGTCCCGTCGAGTGCATCCCGGTTCACCCCGACCATGTCGAGTCGAAGGAATCGCTGTGGGTCAAGTACCAGCGACTGCAGGCAGAGGCGAAGTCCGCTGCCACGTCCGGCTGAGTCGCGTCACTGCGCGCCGGAGTGCGCTGCGTGAGCGGGTTCGGTGCGCAGCATGTGGGGAGCCGCAGTCAGCGTGCGAGCTGAACGCTTTTTCTTGACCCGGCGTGCCTTGGCGTGCACCGGTGTTGCGCTGAACTGAGCCGTCGCGGGTGAACTCAGGCTGCCCGCACGCGGTGCGCGAAAGGCAGCTTCCTTGTCCAGGCGATCGCGTTCCAGTGCGAGGGCTTGGTCGCGGGTCTGGGTTGCCAGCAGGCGGGCTTGCATGTGCTGCTCGGCGGTTCGCGAGTCGTCGACTTCCATGCGCTGCCCGTCGGGACAGGGTATTTGCGAGTACGAGTTGCCGACCGGCCCGCAGCGGTAGAGCGTCGAAGCTGCGCTGACGTCACAGACCAGTGCGACCGCCATCAGCAAGGCCAAGACTGCAAGCGCACGCATGGGGGTCTCCTCGGGGTTCAGTCGGCCGGCCGCCCGGCATCTGCAGTGGTGCCTAGCGCAGCGGACGAGGCACCAGCGTGGTCTTGCGATCCCGGCACCATGGGGATCGCCGAGGCCACCGCCGACAACGTGGGCGGCCGCTGAGCCGCAGCCGGCTTGGGCGGCGCCGGCCGGGCGTGGATCTTCATCATGGCGCGGTCCATCGGGCCGTCGATCAGCAAGTCGAGTGCGCCCAGCGCCCGGGTGATGCATTCGTCGACGTCCATGCGCTCGCTCACCGGCGGGCGGCGCAGCACATAGCCCGACACCTCGGATTTGATCCCGGGGTGGCCGATGCCCAGTCGCAAGCGCCAGAAGTCGGGCGTACCCAGTTGCGCTTGAATGTCGCGCAGCCCGTTGTGGCCGGCGTGGCTGCCGCCGAACTTCATCTTCATCTGGCCGGGTGCCAGATCCAGGTCATCGTGGGCCACCAGGATCTCGTCGGGAGCGATCTTGAAAAAGCGCGCAAGCGCCGAAACCGACTTGCCCGACAGGTTCATGAAGGTCATCGGCTCGAGCAGCCACAGCGGTCCGTTCGTGCGGTTGGCCCGCGCGGTCATGCCGAAGTAGGCGCGATCCGGCGCGAGTGGCGCCTTCAATTGGCGCGCCACCTCGTCAATGAACCAGAACCCGGCGTTGTGCCGGGTGCCGTCGTATTCCGCCCCGGGATTGCCCAGGCCCACCAAGAGTCGAATCATGGGATGGATTATCGAAGTGCAGCGGCCACAAAAAAGCCCCACCGAAGTGGGGCTCCATTGGGGGGATGGACATCCCGCCCGAATTACTTCTTGTTTTGCTTCTCGGTCTTCTTGCCCTTGCCGGCAGCGGCGGCTGGTGCTGCCACCACGATCGGAGCGGCTTCTTCTTCGGCTGACAGCGCCGACACCGACACGATCACGGGGTTGACCTTGCCCTGTGTCACGACCTTGATACCGGCCGGCAGCGAGATGTCGTTGACGTGCAGAGACTGACCACGAGCCAGCTCGCCCAGATTCACCGTCAGGAACTCAGGCAGTTCAGAGGCGAGGCACTGGATGCGCAGTTCGGTCACGACGTGGTTGACCACGCACTTGTCGATCTTCACCGCAGGAGATTCGTCTTCCTTGATGAAGTGCAGCGGAACCTTCTTGGTGACCTTGGTTGTGGCGTCGACGCGCTGGAAGTCGATGTGCAGCACGATGGGGCGGAAGGGGTGGAGTTGGTAATCACGCAACAGCACCTGTTCGCTCTTGCCAGCCAGTTCCATCTCGAGGATGGACGAGTGGAAGGCTTCCTTCTTGAGGGCGAAGAACAGTGCGTTGTGATCGAGCTCGATCATGGCTGGCGTGCTGCCAGCGCCATAGACGATCCCGGGAACCTTGTCGGCGTTGCGCAGGCGGCGGCTCGCTCCGGTCCCCTGCAGCGTACGCTCATAAGCGACGAATTTCATGTTGACTCCAATAGTGGCGAAGCCCCGCGACCAGGTGCTTCAAAAAAGGCCTTTCGGCCCAGGTGGACGACCAGCCCGCGGGCTGGTCGCTTGATCCGCCGCTCAGAAATTGCTGTTCTGCTCGGCGAACAAAGACGTGACCGATTCGCCGTCGGAAATGCGACGGATGGTTTCGGCAAACAACAGGGCAACCGACAACTGACGCACCTTGGGGCACATCTTGGCGCTGTCAGTCATCGGGATGGTGTTGGTGATGACGACCTCATCAATCTGCGAAGCGCGAATGCGCTCGATTGCCGGGCCCGAGAACACCGCGTGAGTGCAATACGCGTAGACGCTCTTGGCTCCGCGCGACTTGAGAACCTCAGCCGCCTTCACCAGCGTACCGGCCGTGTCGATCATGTCGTCCATGATCACGCAGTTGCGGCCGTCGATTTCGCCGATGACGTTCATCACTTCGGACACGTTGGCCTTGGGGCGCCGCTTGTCGATGATCGCCAGATCGCAATTGAGCTGCTTGGCCAGCGCACGGGCACGCACCACGCCGCCGATGTCGGGCGAAACCACAACCAGATCTTCGTAGCGTCTGGACTGCAAATCAGACAACAGCACCGGCGATGCGTAGATGTTGTCGACCGGGATGTTGAAAAACCCCTGGATCTGGTCAGCGTGCAGGTCCATCGTCAGCAGACGCTCGACGCCGACGGCCTCGAGCATGTTGGCCACCACCTTGGCGCTGATTGGCACGCGGGTAGAACGAGGCCGACGATCTTGACGCGCATAGCCGAAATACGGGATGACGGCGGTGATCCGGCGTGCACTGGCGCGCTTGAGCGCGTCGACCATGATGCACAGTTCCATCAGATTTTCGTTGGTCGGCGTGCAGGTCGACTGCACGACGAACACATCGCGGGCGCGAACGTTTTGTTCGATCTCGACAGCCACTTCGCTGTCGGAGAAACGTCCCACCGATGCCTTCCCGAGTTCAACCCCGAGATGCGTGGCGATTTCCTGGGCAAGCACCGGGTTGGCGTTGCCTGTGAACAGCACGGTATTGAAAAGCATGTTCCCTCCGACGAGGCTCTGTGGAAGCATGACGCTTCCTTTCAGTCCAGCCCAGGCCTGCAGTCAGGACGCTCCGGGAATCATATGAATCTGGCAGGGGAGGAAGGACTCGAACCCTCGCATGTCGGAATCAAAATCCGATGCCTTAACCAACTTGGCGACTCCCCTACGGCGGACGAACGGCTCTTGCCGATCACCCACAACCTTCAATCTCTGTCTGGCACCCAATCGTACAAAGGGTGCCTCTGCAAACTGCGGCAAACCCGGCTGGTCCAGCCAGGCTGCACGTTGATCGCAGCCAAACAATCCGACGCATCGGCATCACCCAGACGGGCAAAGACCGCGCTGCCTGAACCGCTCATCCGGCTGTTTCCAAACCGGAGCTTCAATTCGTCAGCAGCCTTGCGCACCGATGGACACAACAACTCTGCCACCGGTTGCAGATCGTTTTTGCCCCATTCTTCTCCGCGAGGAGAAGCGATTCGGGAAAGCCCGTCTGCACCGAAGCCCGCTAGTGTAATGCGGACGGAGTCCCGAGCCAACTGGGGGTGAGCGAAGATCTTTGCTGTTTCAATCGATTCGTGCGGCTTGATCAACGCGAAATTCTGGCTGGGGACCTCGATTTCGGTGAGTTGCTCGCCTATGCCTTCGACCCAGGCCGGTGTGCCGCCGATGAAAAAAGGCACATCGGCACCCAGCGACAGGCCGATCTCCAGCAACTTCGAGCGCGGCCAGTTCAGCCCCCACAGGCGGTTGAGCGCGATCAGCGTCGAGGCCGCATCCGAACTGCCGCCGCCCAGCCCGGCGCCCCAGGGCACTTGCTTGTCGATCGAGATGTCAGCTCCGAGCGACGTTGCGCTCGCGGCTTGCAGGGCGCGAGCGGCGCGCAGGCACAAGTCGTCGGGTGGCAGCGTGGCCGTCAGGTCATGGCGAATCAGCCGCCCATCGGTGCGCCGCTCAAAGTGCAGCGTGTCGCACCAGTCGATGGGCACGAACACCGACTGCAGCAGGTGATGACCGTCGGCACGCCTGCCCACCACGTGCAAGAACAGGTTGAGCTTGGCCGGCGCCGGCACATCGAAAAACGCTTGCACGGTCATGGTTGATCCAGTCTGACTTGCACGATCACCACCGGCGGTGCGCTGCGCCTGGCCACGATGCGGGCCTGATCAAACCTCGACAGGTCGACCGCCCAGCCGAGTTGGTGAAACCCTGACGGCTCACCTGATGATGCCGCGACGCTGTCGGCGCCGGGCCAGGGGCGCCCTCGCAGCCAGTCGAACATCGCCGTGACCGGCAACTCCTCGCCCAGCATCGTGCGTGTCATGTCCATCAGCGTGGGGTGTTGGCTGTTTCCCTGCGGCGTTTCGAGAAAGACCCCGGCGGGCTCCCAGCGTGCGCGTGCCACGGTGTTGCCGATGGGCGTGGTCAGGTCAAGGCGGCCCCGCTGCGCGTTGCCCATGAGTTCGAAAGCGCCGCTCGTGCTGCGCGCAGGCTCGTCGCCGATCGCCTCGATCTGAACCGACATGCGCCCCGAGAACCGGTCACCCGGCATCAGCGGATCCACCACGGCAGGACGTGTGACACAGCCGGCCAGCATCACGACGAGCAAGGCACCGGCAGCGGCGCGGCGCAAGATCACAAATCGACCTTCAGCCGCGTCAAGGTTTCGCGCAATGCCTCGCTGCTGGCATCGCGCGCCTTGCCCTCGGCCAGCACGCGGCGCGCCTCATCGCGCTGCCCGTCCATCCACAGCACTTCGCCGAGGTGTGCCGCGATCTCGGCGTCGGGCCGCGACTGGTAGGCCCGTGTGAGGTGCTTGATCGCCGATGCACGATCACCCATGCGGTATTCAACCCAGCCGAGGCTGTCGGTGATGAATGGCTCGCCAGGCGCCAACTCGAGCGCGCGCTCGATCAGGGCCTTCGCCTCGGGCAGACGCAGCCCGCGATCGGCCAGCGAGTAGCCCAGCGCGTTGTGCGCGTGGTAGTAGTCGGGACGCAAGGCAATCACCCGTCGCAGCAGGCGTTCCATGTCGTCGATGCGGTCGAGCTTCTCGGCCATCATGGCCTGTTCGTAGAGGAGATCGGTGTCGTTGACGAAGCGCAGGTTGGCCTTGTCCAACGCCTGATCCGCTTGTTGCCAGAGCTTGTTTTCGCGCAGCAACTGCACTTCAGCGAGCACCTTCGAGCGGGCCTCGTCCTCACTGGCTTCGGGTGCGTTTCTCACCAGTGCCAGCGCCTCGGGCAACCGCCCTTGACGGGTCAGCAACGAGGCGCGACGCAACTGGACTTCGAGTGCGCGCTGCGGACTTTCGATCTGGTTGAGCCAGCCCTCAGCGGCCTTGAAATCGCCCGTTTGTTCCGCCGCTTGCGCCAGCATCAACATCGCTTGCGCCATGCCGCGGTCGGGGCCTTGTGCGGCTTCGTCGTCTTCGATCTCGGTGGAGTCTGCTGCGGCGTGGGCTGACGTGGCGGCCTCGGCCTTGTCCGTCCGCGCCGGTCTGGACTTGACGAGCAACAGGTAGGTTTCGAGTGCGACCGTGGCAGGCTTGGGCTGGTGCAATTCGAGGCGCAGCGCACCCAGCGTGAGCCACGGTGCGGCCAGGTGGGGCGCGCTTTGCGTGACTTGCTCGATCTGGGCCATGGCCTCGGCGTGGCGTTGCGACGCCGCCAGCGCACGCGCGTAAAACAGCCGCACCGAATTGGCCTGCGGCCGGATCTTCAAATGGCCGACGACGATGGCCTCGGCTTCGGTCGTCCCGGGCAGCAGGTCGAGCGCCAGCAGCACGGGGCCGGGTGCCGACGGATCGACCGCGTAGGCGCGCTGGGCGAGTGCAAGCGCACGCGCGTTGTCGCCCGCGCTTTGCGCTGCGCGGCCGATGGCCACCAGCGCTGCGATTCGGGTTTCGGGTTGATCGACGTAGGGCTGCAGCGCCTTCTCAAGAACCTCCGGCGTGCGCTGGCGGTCGCCCGTCCGCTCGAAAAAGCGCGGCAGGCTGGTGATCAGCCCGGCGCGCTGCTCTGGCGGGCTCAGCGCAATCATCGACCGCAGGGGTTCGGCGGCTTCCGCAGAGCGGTTCAACGCGACCAGCAACTGCACGACATAGCGGCTGGCCTCGAGCGAATCGGGCAGCGAGGTTCTCCAGGCCTGTGCGGCCTTGAGCGCCAGCTCGCCCGATCTCGCTTGCAAAGCGATCTCGGTGGCGCGCCTGAACACCTGTTCGTTCTTGCTCTTGCGGGCCGCATCGAGCAGCACCGAATAGGCTGAACCGGGATCGTTGGCGCTCAGTTCGAGCTCACCGATCAGCAGCTGATAGAACAGCGCGGCGTCGAGCCCGGAGTTCTCGATGGGCGTTGCGGCCTTGGGCGATGTGGCCGCGGCAGGCGTTTGAGCCGCCGCTGGAAGCATCCCGGAGCACAGCGCGATGACAAGCGCACAAGCAGCTGGCGCTGTGGAAAAACGTGCTGGCATCGACGACTCCTGGGTGCGAAAAAAGATTCTAGAGTGCTGAGGTGCGGTCGCAGCTCAGGGCGTCTGACCGGCTTGCATCCCGATAATTCCCTGCATGCCTGAATTACCCGAAGTCGAGGTCACAAGACAAAGTTTCGCCACGCGCATTGCCGATGCGGTGGTGATCGACGTGCGTGTGGGCAAGCCGCTGCGCTGGCCTGTGGGGGTCGATCTCGCCAGCCTGCGCGGGCAGCGCGTGGGCGAGGTAACGCGGCGCGGGAAATACCTGTGGCTGTCCTTGCACGCTGCGCCAACGAGTTCGCCTGCGCCGTCGGCGGTGTCCGCTCAAGATTCAGGCTTGTTGATGCACCTGGGCATGTCGGGCTCGCTCGCTTTTGTGGCACAGCCCGGTCCGCCCGGCGCGCACGACCACTTTGATCTGGTGACCGACCGCGGCACGCTGCGGCTGACCGACCCGCGCCGCTTCGGCGCCGTGGTGTGGTCCGAAGCGATGGATGCGGGCATGGCCGGCAAACTGCTGTCGACGCTGGGCGTCGAGCCGCTCGATGCGGTGTTTGACGGGCCCTACCTGCACGCCGCGCTCAAGCGGCGCCGTGTGGCGGTGAAGCTCGCGCTGCTCGGGGGCGACATCGTCGTGGGCGCCGGCAACATCTATGCGTGCGAGGCGCTGTTCACCGCCGGCATCGACCCGCGCACCCGCAGCGACCGCCTGAGCGGACCGCGTTGCCAGCGGCTGGCGCAGGCCATACGGCGCACGCTCGAGACGGCGCTGGCGCTGGGCGGCTCGACCCTGCGCGACTTCCGCGATGCGCACGGGATGGCCGGCCAGTTCCAGCTCAGCGCCGATGTGTACGGCCGTGCCGGTGAGCCGTGCCGCGTGTGTGCCACGAAGGTGCGGCGCATCGTGCAGGGCCAGCGCTCGACCTTCTTTTGTCCGACCTGCCAGAAGCGCTGACGCCTGCGGTGCTGTGCGCTGGCCGGACAAATGTGGGTGAGTCCACCGCCGTTTCCGGCGATGGCCGCTGTACGCGCTGACTTAGGATGAGTCTCATGGGTGGGCATGCGTCCCGCCGCCGCTCCCAGATCCGCTCCGCTGGAAACCCGACCCATGACGTCTGCCTTTGCCGGCCGCTTTGACGACTTCAGCCACTGGCGCGCCGCCTTGGGCGAGCGGCTTGATGAGTTGTGCGCCTGCCTGGCCGACATCGGCTTCGACGACCGGCCGTCCGGCGCGCTGCTCGCGTCGCTGCGAGAGCGGCTGGATGGCGACAAGCTCACCGTCGCGTTCGTGGCCGAGTTCTCGCGCGGCAAGTCCGAGCTGATCAACGCGATCTTCTTTGCCGACGCTGGCAAGCGGGTGCTGCCCGCCGCGCCGGGTCGCACCACCATGTGTCCGGTGGAATTGGCCTGGGACCCGAGCGAGCCCGAGGGCCTGTCGCTGTTGCCGATTGCCACACGGCTCGATGACGTGACGCTCGCGCAGTGGCGCCAACGCCGCGATGGCTGGACGCATCTGCCTTTCGACAAGTCGCAGCCCGAGTCGTTGCCCCTGGCTTTGCGCCAGGTGATGTCCACGCGTCGGGTGGCGATTGATGAGGCCCAGTCCCTCGGCCTGTGGCAGGAATCGAACCCCGACGACAACCCCAGGCCCGATGAGGCCGGGCGGGTCGAGATCCCGGTGTGGCGCCATGCTCTGATCAACCACCCCCACCCGCTGCTCAGGCAGGGTCTGGTCGTGCTCGACACGCCGGGCCTGAACGCGCTGGGCGCCGAACCCGAGCTCACCTTGGGCTTGCTGCCTTCGGCGCACGTCACCGTGTTCATCGTGGGCGCTGACACGGGTGTCACCCAATCCGATCTGACCATCTGGCGAGACCACCTCGGCGCGCGTCAGGGTCTGGCCTTCGTGGTGCTCAACAAGATCGATGCGCTGCGCGATCCGCTGGCCACGCCGGCGCAGGTGGACGCCCAGATCGAGGCGCAGCGACGATCGACGGCGCAAATCCTCGATGTTCCGCCCGAACGCGTGTTCGCGTTGTCGGCGCGGCAGGCCCTGGTGGCGCGCATCGATGGCGATGCGCTCGGGCTGGCCGAGAGCCGGCTGGTCGAGTTCGAGACCGCGCTGTCGGTGGCGTTGCTGCCGCAGCGCCGGCAACTGCTGGGCCGGCTGATCGAAGACGCCGCCCAACAGATTCACCAGCGTGCGGCGCGCCACATCGGCGAGGCGCTGCGGCAGCAGGCCGAGCAACTGCTCGAGTTGCGCGGCCTGCGGGGTCAAAGCAGTGGCCGCCTGAGCTTGCTGATGAAACGCGTGAGCAGCGAGGCGATGGAGTTCGAGCAGTGCCACACCCGGCTCACGGCGCTGCGCTCGGTGCACGCGAGGCAGGGTGAACTGGCGATGTCGGAGCTGTCCTACGACGACCTTGAGGTCGAGATCGACCGCATGCTCGACGAGATCCGCTCGAGCGTGCTCAGGCTCGGAGCGCGCAAGGCCTTTTCGGCGTTGTGCGAGCGGCTGCGCGAGCGCCTGTTGCGCGTGCAAGTTCAGCTGCACGACACGCAAGACATGCTCGGCGGCACGTTCGGGGTGCTGAACGCCGAGTTCGGTTTCGGCCTGGCCCTCAAGACGGGGCCCAACATGACGCGCTTCATCGAAGAGATCAGCCTGATCGAGCGGCTCTACGCGCAGTACCTCGGCCTGGGAGACGTGCTGCGGCTGGCTCGTCCACGCTTCACGGCGCAGTTGCGCCGCATGCTCGTCGAGCGCATCAGCGTGGTGTGGGACGCCTCACGCAACGCGATCGAGAGCTGGGCCCGAGAGGTGACCTCGCACATCGACACGCAATTGATCGAGCGCCGCCGGGGCTTTCAAAAGCGCGCCGAGTCGCTCTCACGTATCCGCGGCGCGGCCGATCAGCTCGAATCGCGCATCGCCGAAATCGAGCAGCAAGACCGCCAGCTTCGGCAACGGCTCGAGCGGCTGGGTGCGATCACGCGCTCGCTGCTGGGCTCGGCGTCGGGTGCTGTTGATGTCGAGTCGCACCCAGCCGCCGTCGATGTCCGGCGAGCCCGGGCCTGAATGACACACGAAGGCTTTTCCGCCGCCGTCATCGACTGGCAACGCAGCCATGGCCGTCACGGCCTGCCGTGGCAGCACACGCGCGACCCGTATCGCGTGTGGTTGTCGGAAATCATGCTGCAGCAAACCCAGGTCAGCACCGTGCTGGGCTACTACGAGCGCTTCTTGCAACGCTTTCCCGATGTGGCCGCGCTGGCCGCCGCACCGATCGACGATGTGCTCGGCTTGTGGAGCGGGCTGGGCTACTACAGCCGCGCTCGCAACTTGCACCGTTGCGCGCAGGCGGTGATGACCGATCACGGCGGGCGGTTTCCGGGCAGTAGCGCGCAACTGCAAGGGCTGCCCGGCATCGGCCGATCGACCGCAGCGGCGGTGGCCGCGTTTTGCTTTGGCGAGCGCGTGGCCATCCTCGACGGCAACGTCAAGCGCGTGCTCACGCGGGTGCTGGGCTTTGACGGTGATCTGGCTCAGGCCGCCAACGAGCGCGAGCTGTGGACCGAGGCCACCCGCGTGTTGCCCGACGCCGGCATCGAGTCCTACACGCAAGGCTTGATGGATCTGGGGGCCACGCTGTGCAGCGCGCGCTCGCCTCAGTGCCTGCTGTGTCCGGTGCAAGCGCTGTGCGTGGCGGCGCGCAACGGCAACCCGCAGGCCTATCCGGTCAAGACGCGCAAGCTCAAGCGCAGCACCCGCGAGCACGCCTGGCTGTGGCTCGCATGGCGCGATGCGATTTGGCTGCTCAAGCGTCCCGACAGTGGCGTGTGGGCCGGGCTGTGGAGCCTGCCCGAGTTCGACTCGCATGAAGACCTGTACCACGCAGCACGCGCGTGGCCAGGCCACTTCGAGACGCTGCCGAGCTTCACGCACACCCTGACGCACCTCGACTGGACGCTGCACCCCGTGCGCTGGACGCTGCCCGCTGCGGCCGATGACGCACAGGCTGCGGCCTGCACCGCGCCGTTTTCCGAAGGGCGCTGGTTCAGTCTGGATGAGGCGCTGGCCGCCGGTTTGCCCGCGCCGCTGCGCAAGCTGCTGCTGGCCTGAGCGGGGCGGCTCAGTCGCGCGCGTCGAGCTCGCGGTGGCGTATCAGCGTGACCGAGCGGCCGGCAAAGCGCCGCGCCAGCACTTCGGCCATGTACACCGAACGGTGCTGCCCGCCGGTGCAGCCGATGGCCACCGTGAGGTAGCTGCGCTGATCCTGCTCGAACGCCGGCAGCCAGCGCGCCAGAAAGGCATCGATCTGATCGAGCATCTCGCCCACCTCGGGCTGCGCCTCGAGATAGGCCGCCACTGCGGCGTCGCGGCCGTCTTGCGGTCGCAGCTCGCGGATGTAGTGCGGGTTGGGCAGCACGCGCACGTCGAACACGTAATCGGCATCGCGCGGCACGCCGTGCTTGAAGGCGAATGACTCGAACACCAGCGTGAGCTGGTTGGCGCCAGCGCGCATCAGGTCGCGCATCCAGATGCGCAGCTGCGTGGGCCGCAGCTGGCTCGAGTCGATCACCGTGGACACCTCGCGCAGCCCCGACAGCAGTTCGCGTTCGAGCTCAATCGCGTCGATCAGCGCGCGACGGCCTTCCGAGTCGCTGCCCCCCGTCACGGGCGTGGCACCGGACGATGCCGTCTGCGTCAGCGGATGCGGACGGCGGGTTTCGGAAAAGCGCTGCACCAGCGCGTCGGTGCTCGCGTCAAGAAACACCGAGCGCACCGACACGCCCTCGGCGCGCAGTTGCTCGAGCAGCGGCAGCAGGTGCGGCAGCGAGCCCGCGCTGCGCACGTCCACGGCCACCGCCACGCGGCGGTCGCGGCCCTGATCCTCAAGGCGCAGGAAATCGCGCAGCAGCTCGGGCGGCAGGTTGTCGATGCAGAAAAAGCCGGCGTCTTCCAGCGCATTGAGCGCCACCGACTTGCCCGAACCCGAGATGCCGGTGACCAGCACCACCTCGCGCAAGACCCTGGCGCTCGCGCTGCCGGTGTCGTCGGCAGGCGAGGGCACAGCGTCGATCGGGTTCATCGGCGAGGGCTGGCGGTGGAGGCGTCGGCGCCCACCGACAGCATTTCCTGGGCGTGCGCCAGGCTGGTGCCCGACAAGCGCTCGCCGGCCAGCATGCGCGCGATCTCGGCCACGCGGGCCTCGCCGCTCACCGGCTGGACGTCGCTGCGCGCTTCGCCGTTGACGGTGGATTTGGACACGACATGGTGGTGATCGGCACAGGCCGCCACCTGGGGCAGGTGCGTGACCGCCAGCACCTGTCGCCCGGCGCCAAGCTGCTTCATCAGCCGGCCCACGGTCTCTGCCACCGCGCCGCCCACGCCGGCGTCGATCTCGTCGAAGATCAGCGTGCCCGCGCTCGCATCGCCGCGCTGCAACTGGCTGGTGGTCACCGCGATGGCCAGCGCAATGCGCGACAGCTCACCGCCCGAGGCCACCTTGGCCAGCGCGCGTGGCGTCGACCCCGCATGGCCGGCCACCAGGAATTCAGCCGATTCCTGCCCGAACGACTGCGCCGAGTCCTGCGCCAGCAGCGCCACTTCGAAGCGCCCGCCGGTCATGCCGAGCTGCTGCATCGCCAGCGTGATGGCCGCAGCCAGCTTCGGCGCCGCGGCCTGGCGCACCGCCGACACGCGCGCGGCCTCCGTGTCGTAGGCCGCGCGGGCCTGCGTGAGGCGTTGGCGCTGCACGTCCAGATCGGCGGCGGCTTCCAGCGCGTGCAGTTCGTCTTTCCACTGCGAAAGCAAGGCGGCCAGTTCCGACGGCGGGCGGCGGTAGCGGCGCGCCAGACTCATCCAGGCCGACAAGCGCTCGTCGAGTTCGGCCAGACGCGCCGGGTCGACATCGGTGCCGCCCAGAAAGCCCGACAAGGTGTGAGCCGCGTCGTGCAACTGCGCCTGCGCGCCTTGCAGTACCTCGACCACCGAGGCGAGCTCGGGGTCGATGGCGGCGGCTTCTTGCAGCCGGCCGATGGCACGGCCGGTCAGCGCATCGGCGCTGTCGTCCATGTCGCTGATGGCATCCAGCGCATCGCGGGCTGACTCGAGCAGCGTTTGCACGTTGGCCAGCTTGGTGTGCTCGGCGTTGAGCTCGTCCCACTCGCCGGCGGCCGGTGCGAGCTTGTCGACTTCGGCGATTTGCCAGGCCAGCCGCTCGCGCTCGCGCTCCAGATCGGCTTGCCGGGTCTGGACGCGTTCCAGCGCCTCGGTGGCGGCTCGCAGTTCCGTCCAGGCGGCGCCGAGCGAGCGGGTGTCGAGTCCGGCGTAATCGTCGAGCAGCGCACGCACCGACGGCCCGCGCGTGAGGCTTTGCCAGGCGTGCTGACCGTGGATGTCGACCAGGTGATCGGCCGCCTCACGCAGCTGCGTGATGGTGGCCGCGCTGCCGTTGATCCACGCCCGGCTCTTGCCCTGGGCGTCGATCGTGCGACGCAGCAGCAAGCTGTCGGTGGCTTCGAAGCCGGCCTCGTCGAGCCAGCCGTGCAGCGAAGTGGGCGTGTCGAACTCGGCGCTGATGTCGCAGCGCGTGCAGCCTTCGCGCACCACGCCCGCATCGCCGCGGCCGCCCAGCGCCAGCTGCAGCGCGTCGACCAGGATGGATTTGCCTGCGCCCGTTTCGCCCGTCAGCACCGAAAAGCCGGCGGCCAGATCGACGTCGAGCGTGGCGACGATGACGAAGTCGCGCAGGACCAGGCGCCGCAGCATCAGGTGGTCCCGGAGTTCCAGTGCAGCTTGCGGCGCAAGGTGGCGTAGTAGCTCCAGCCCGGCGGGTGCAGGAACGTCGCCTGATAGGGCGCGCGGCGCACCGTGATGCGGTCGCCGTGCAGCAAGCTGGCCAGCCCTTGCATGTCGAAGTTCACGCTGGCGTCGCGGCCGGCCACGATCTCGATGCTGATCTCGCCCGAGTCGGGCAGCACGATCGGCCGGTTCGACAGATCGTGCGGCGCAATGGGCACCAGCACGAAGCCGGCGATGCTGTGGTGCAGGATCGGCCCGCCCGCCGACAGCGCGTAGGCGGTCGACCCGGTGGGCGACGCGATGATCAATCCATCGGCGCGCAGGTTGGTCACGCTTTCGTTGCCGATGTCGATCTTGAGCTCGACCATGCTCGAAGTGGCACCGCGGCTGACCACCACGTCGTTGAGCGCAAACGCCTCGAAGATCACCTCGCCATCGCGCCACACGCTGCCTTCGAGCATGGTGCGGTGTTCTTCTTCGTAGCTGCCGGCGATCATGGGTGCCAGCGCGCTGGCAAATTCGCCAATGGGGATGTCGGTGATGAAGCCCAGCCGCCCCTGGTTGATGCCCACCAGCGGGATGCCAAAGCGCGCCATCTGACGCGCCATGCCCAGCATGGTGCCGTCGCCGCCCACCACCACCGCGATGTCGCAGCACTTGCCCAGTTCGGCCGGTGTCAGCGCGCCGTAGTCTGTCAGGCCGGTGTTGAGCGCGGTTTGCCGCTCCATCGAGACTTCGAGCCCCTGTGCGATGAGAAAACGCGCCACCTCATCGAGCACTTTGCGGCTGCCCAGCACGTTGTACTTGCCCACCAACGCTGCATGACGGAACCGGCTTTTCATGGGGAAATTACACCACAGCACTTTTGGCCGGGGCGCCGCGAAAACCCCCCAACCTACAATCGAAACACCATGGACGAACGCGCCAGATCACTGCTCAAGACCCTGGTGGAGCGCTACATCGCCGACGGCCAGCCGGTGGGTTCACGCACGCTGTCGAAGGCCTCCGGACTCGAGTTGTCACCCGCCACCATCCGCAACGTGATGGCCGATCTGGAAGAGCTCGGCCTGATCGTCAGCCCGCACACCAGTGCCGGGCGCATCCCCACGGCGCGCGGCTATCGCATGTTCGTCGACACCATGATGACCGCGCAGCCGCTGAGCCTGGGTGACACGCCTGGTCTCGAAAGCACTCAGCTCGCCGCCGACCAGCCGCAGCGCGTGATCGCCAACGCGGCGCATTTGCTGTCGAGCCTGTCGAGCTTCGTGGGCGTGGTCACCGCCCCGCGCAAGGCCAGCGTGTTCCACCACATCGAGTTCATGCGCCTGAGCGAGCGCCGCGTGCTCGTCATCCTGGTGGCACCCGACGGCGACGTGCAAAACCGCGTCATCTTCACCGCGCAGGACTACACCCAGGCGCAACTGCTCGAGGCCAGCAACTACCTCACCGCGCACTACGCCGGCCTCACGCTCGAGGCCATTCGTGAACGGCTCAAGACCGAAGTCGATGTGCTGCGCGGCGAAATCGCCACCCTGATGCAAGCCGCCGTGCAGGCCGGCACCGAAGCCATGGCCGACAGCCAGGATCAGGTGGTGATTTCCGGCGAGCGCAACTTGCTCACCGTGCAGGACTTTTCCAGCGACATGGGCTCGCTGCGCAAACTGTTTGATCTGTTCGAGCAAAAGACCCAGCTCATGCGTTTGCTTGACGTGAGCAGCCGTGCCGAAGGCGTGCGCATCTACATCGGCGGCGAAAGCCGCGTGGTGCCCTACGAAGAGCTCTCGGT
>CANGBT010000047.1 GCA_947452135.1 Burkholderiales bacterium | reverse complement strand
TCCTTGAGGCTTTCGGCAGCGGCGGCGGACTGTTCGACGAGGGCCGCGTTTTGCTGCGTCATCTGGTCGAGCTGGATGACCGAGGCGTTGACTTGACCGATGCCTTCGGACTGCTCCGAGGCGGCGGCGGTGATCTCTCCGATGATGTCGCTCACGCGCTGCACCGAGCTGACGATCTCGGCCATGGTGTCGCCGGCGTTGGCCACCAGACGTGAACCCGATTCGACCTTTTCGACCGATGCGCCGATGAGCGTCTTGATCTCGCGGGCGGCTTCGGCCGAGCGGCCGGCCAGGCTGCGCACCTCGGAGGCCACGACCGCGAAGCCACGGCCCTGTTCACCGGCGCGGGCGGCTTCGACTGCGGCGTTGAGCGCCAGGATGTTGGTCTGGAAGGCGATGCCGTCGATCACGCTGATGATGTCGGCGATCTTCTTCGAGCTGGCGTTGATCTCGTCCATGGTGGAGACCACCTCGGAGACGACCTGGCCGCCGCGAGCGGCCACCGCAGCGGCTGAAGACGCGAGCTGGTTGGCCTGACGGGCCGAGTCGGCCGACTGCTTGACGGTGCCGGTGAGCTGCTCCATCGAGGAGGCGGTTTGCTGCAGGTTGGAGGCGGTCTGCTCGGTGCGGCTGCTCAGGTCCTGGTTGCCCACGGCAATCTCGGCGCTGGCCGTCTGGATCGACTCGACCGAGCCCTGGACCTCGGACATGGCGCGGTTCAGGTGCCCGACGGCGGTTTGCAATGCGACGGCCGCCGGTGATGTCACCTGCAGGTCGCTCATGTCGAGGGAGATGCGGCCGTTGGCATCAAGCCGGTCGACCAGCTGGCTCAGTTCAAGTCCCTGGCGCGTGTCCAGGCGCATGTTCAGGGCGATCCAGGTTTCGAAGCTGGCTTGCACCACCACGTAGCCGGCGTGGAACGCCATGGTGAGGAAGTTGGCTTCGGGTGTGCAGAACACCGGAAAGCCGGCGGCTTGCAGCCTGTCGAACAGCACATGGTGCACCGCGATCACGCCGGCGCCCATCAGGATGGGACGCCAGTCGCGGTAGAGCAGCAGCAGCGCAAGGGAGACGAACACGCCGAAGTGCAGTTCGGTGATGCCGCGGCCGAGTTGCAACTCCAGCGCCACGGTGACCATCAGGCACGACGACAGCACCAGACTGGATGCCAGGCTGCCGCTGTCGGCGGCGAACATGCCCACCGACACCAGCAGGATCGCCGCCACGGCGCCCAGTGCCAGCGGCATGCCGCCGTACTGGCTGGCGATCAGCACCGAGACCGCGCAACCCAGTCCGATCGCGGCCAGGATCAGTTTGTCTGCCGTGCGCCCGATGGCCCGCGGGTCGGAGCCACTTGCGGTGGTGGGGATTGAAATCATGGTCTGGGCGCTCCGGTGTGAATGCGTGGGTGAGCGGTGGGGCCCGGTGTCGCCGGGCTCAATGTCTCGAGCGGCGGACCATGCTGCCCACGTCGAGGATCAGTGCGACGCGGCCGTCACCCATGATGGTGGCGCCCGAGACATCGTCGACCTTGCGGTAGTTGGCCTCGAGGTTCTTGACCACCACCTGCTGCTGGCCGAGCAGTTCGTCGACCAGCAAGGCGACACGTCCGCCCTCTGCTTCGACGACGACCATGATGGCGGGGCCTTTTTCGGCATCCATTCGTGGCACGTTGAAGATCTGTTCGAGATCCATGACCGGCATGTAGTCGCCGCGAACCTCGACCACGCGACCGCTGCCGCCGATGGTCTTGATGGTGTGCTGCGCGACTTGGAACGATTCGACGACGGACGACAGCGGCAGGATGTAGACCTCTTCGCCGATGCCCACGCTCATGCCGTCCATGATGGCCAGCGTCAGTGGCAGTCGCACCGACACGCGCATGCCGTAGCCCTCGGCCGATTCGATCTCGACGGTGCCGCCCACGGCGGTGATGTTCTTTTTGACCACGTCCATGCCGACGCCGCGGCCCGACACATCGGTGACCACATCGGCGGTCGAAAAACCGGGCTCGAAGATCAGGCCCCAGACCTCGGAGTCGGTCATGGAATCAGGCGCTTCGATGCCGCGCTGGCGAGCCTTGTTGAGCAGCTTCTGGCGCGACAGGCCGCGGCCGTCGTCGCGCACTTCGATGACGATCGAGCCACCCTGATGCGATGCCGACAGCGTGATGGTGCCTTGCTCGGACTTGCCGTTGGCCAGCCGGTCGGCCGGCATTTCGATGCCGTGGTCGCAGCTGTTGCGAACCAGGTGGGTCAGCGGATCAGTGATCTTTTCGACCAGCCCCTTGTCGAGTTCGGTCGCTTCGCCCTGGGTCACGAATTCGACCTTCTTGCCCAGCTTGGTGGCCAGGTCGCGCAGCATGCGCGGGAAGCGGCTGAACACGGTCGACATCGGAATCATCCGGATCGACATCACCGATTCCTGCAGGTCGCGGGTGTTGCGGTCGAGATTGGCCAAGCCGGCCGCGAGCTGCTGGTACAGCGCGGTGTCGATGTGCTTGCTGTTTTGCGCCAGCATGGCTTGCGTGATGACGAGCTCGCCCACCAGATTGATCAGCTGGTCGACCTTCTCGACCGACACGCGCAGCGTGGAGGCTTCGAGAGCCGCCGAGGCGGCCTTTTCGGGTTTGACCACCGCGGCGCGGGGTGCTGCTGCCGGCGGAGCACTGACCTGGACCGCGCTGGTGCTGGCTGGTGCTTGTTCGCTGCCTGCCGCTTTCGAGCCGGGCAGGCCGGGCGCGCCATCAAAGAAGCCGAAGCCCGGATCGGGCGGGTTCTCGACGGGCGGAGCGCCCGGTGCGCCGTCGTGGAAGCCGAAGCCCGACGTCAGCGGCAGCATCGAGACCGCTTCGCGGGCGACATGGAATGTGAACAGGTCGAGCAGGTCGCTGTCGGAGCTGTTGGTCACGACCTTGAAGCGGCGCATGCCGTCGCTGGCCTGGCCGCCGTCGAGCGGCTCGATGGTGCCGAGGTCAGGAATTTCCTTGAACAACTCGACCAGGTTGTCGGCGTCCTTGGGGTCGGCCAGCGGGCCGACACGCAGTTCGAGGCCGCGCGCCGCTTGAGCGGGAGCGGCCGGTGCGGTTTCCTTGGGTGCTGCGGCAACCGGCGCTGGCGCGGCCTTGACCACAGGCGGCGCAGCTTCGCCGGCGCCCATGGCGCGGATGGCCGACAGCAACTCGGCGGTGTCCACCGGATCACCACCGGCGCCTTGATGGCGCGCGAGCTGCGAGCGCAGGGCATCACCGGCTTGCAGCAGCACGTCGACCATGGGCGCCGTGGGGGTGAGCTCGTGGCGACGCAGCCGGTCGAGCAGCGTTTCCATCTGGTGTGTCAGCTCAGCCACATCGGCAAAGCCGAAGGTGGCCGCGCCACCCTTGACCGAGTGGGCGCAGCGAAAGATCGAGTTGAGCTCTTCGTCGTCGGCAGCCTCAATGTCGATGGCCAGCAACTGCTGCTCCATGCGCTCAAGGTTTTCGCCGGCTTCCTCGAAGAACACCTGGTAGAACTGGCTCAGGTCGATGCCTGCACCGCCGTGGTCTGTATTCATGTCGCTCATCGCCCTGGCTCCCTGTCGGCTGCGTGTGTCTTGCGATTGCGAAGAGCGCTCAGCGGAACACCTTCTTGAGCACTTCGAGCAGCTTGGCCGGATCGAATGGCTTGACCAGCCAGCCCGTTGCGCCGGCGTTGCGGCCGGCCTGCTTCATCTGATCGCTCGACTCGGTGGTCAGGATCAGGATCGGCGTGGCCTTGAATTTCGGGTTGTTGCGCAGGTTGCGCGTGAGGCTGATGCCGTCCATGCGCGGCATGTTCTGGTCGGTGAGCACGAGATCGAAATCACGGCTGTTGGCCTTGTCCAGCGCATCCTGGCCGTCGACGGCCTCGACCACGTGATAACCGGCACTCTTGAGCGTGAAGGTGACCATCTGGCGCATCGAGGCCGAGTCGTCCACGGTAAGGATGGATTGCATGTCTGTCTCCGGGGGAAAGGGTTGAGCGTGAGCGGTTCAGAACAGCTCGATCGAGCCGGCGTCCATCTCGGCCTGCGTGACCGGGTTGGGGCGCAGTGGTGCGGCTTCGATCACGCATGAGCCGTCTTCGTCGTCATCGCCAAAGGCATCCTGCGCCAGCGTGTCGGCGCAATTGCGCAGCCGGCGGTTGGTGTGCGTGATCAGCTGCGAAGCCATGTCCTGAAACTGCAGCGCGATCACCGCGCCACCGAGTTGCTGGATCAGGCTTCGGTAGGCCGCTGCGGCGCGTGGGCTGTCGGCATCGGCCTTGTGCTCGTCCATCAGCGTGGCGATCTGTTCGTTGGCGGAGCTGAAGCGCGCCATCAGCGTGTCGCAGGCGTCTTCCAGCAGGGTGTTGAGGCGGTCAAGGTCGTTGCTGGCCGTCATCAGGTGGTCCTGCAATTCGGCAGCCAGCAGCAAGGGCCTGACCTGCGGGCCGATCTCATGTGTGGCGTAGTCCATCCGAGATGCGCTCCGTGAGAAGCGACTGGGGGTCTTGCGCCGCCGTCGGTTGCTAGTCGAACGGTCGCATCAGGCCCCGAGACGCGTGAATATGTCCTTTATTTTCGGCAGCCGTCGCGCATACCTAAGGGCAATCACAGGGGCAATCCGGGGTCAGTTCTGCCGCAGCTGGCAGGCGGCATACTCGTGTCATGTCGACCCGTGCCGCTGATCACCGCTTGCGACTGCTGCACCTGGAAGACTCCGAGCTCGACCATGAGCTCACGCTGGCGCATCTGCAGCGCGGCGGGCTCGAAGTCACGGCCCGTCGGGTCGACAACGAGGCCGACTTCCTGCTGGCGCTCGACGAGCCCTGGGACGCGATCGTGTCCGACTACAACCTGCCGGGTTTTTCCGGCCTGGTGGCGCTCGATCTGTTGATGGCACGAGGCAGCGACACGCCTTTCATCCTGGTGTCCGGCGAGATCGGCGAAGACACCGCGGTCGAGGCGATGCGCAATGGCGCCAGCGATTACCTGCTCAAGAACAACCTGGCGCGGCTGGTGCCTGCGCTGCTGCACGCCGTGGAGGCCAGCGAATCACGGCGGGCGCGGCTGCGAGCCGACCGCCAATTGGGCGAGTCGCAGCAGCGGCTGCACGAGCTGGCGCAGCACCTGCAAACCAGCATCGAGATGGAGCGTGCGGCCATCGCCCGCGAGATCCACGACGATGTGGGCGGCTCGCTCACGGCGCTGAAGTTCGATCTGGCGTGGATCGCCAGGCACTCCGACTCGTCCGAGGTGCAAGCGCGTGTTCAAGGGGCGCTCGAGACCGTGACGGCGGCCATCGAATCGAGCCAGCGCATCATGCTCAACTTGCGCCCCGCGATCCTCGAGCAGGGGCTGCTGGCGGCGCTGCAGTGGATGGCTGCGCAATTCGAGCGCCGCACCGGCATCGTGTGCCTGTTCAGGGCGCCTGCACAGGCGGTGCCTCTGGCCCCAGGCGTGCCGCTGGTGGCCTACCGGGCCGCGCAGGAAGCGCTCACCAACGTGAGCAAGCACGCGCAGGCGACTCAGGTCTCGATTGACCTGTCTATGGCCGGCGGCGTGCTGTCGCTCGAGATCAGCGACAACGGCCGCGGCCTCAACCCCGAAGACCTGGCCAAGGCCCGGTCGTTTGGCATCCGCGGGCTGCACGAGCGCGCGCGCACCGTGGGCGGCTGGGTCGATCTGAGCAGCGGCACGACCGGCACGACGATGATCCTGTCCGTGCCGCTCGATCGCAGCGATGGCGCGGGTCATGCATCGGAGGAACAATCCGCCGGTTCCCAAGAACAGGCCGAGTGGGGAAATTCGTGATCAAAGTCATCTTGTGCGACGACCATGCGCTGATCAGGCGCGGTATCCGCGACACCTTGTCGGATGCCCCCGACATCCAGGTCATCGGCGAGGCGGGCGACTACGGTGAACTTCGCAGCCTGATGCGCAATGCCGAGTGCGACGTGCTGGTGCTCGACATCAACCTGCCCGGGCGCAGCGGCCTTGATGTGCTGCATGCGCTGAAGGAGGAGGGCTCGACGCTGCGCGTGCTGGTCGTGTCGATGTACCCCGAAGACCAATATGCGATCCGGGCGCTGCGCGCCGGCGCTTACGGCTACGTCAACAAGGGCGGCGACCCGGCGCTCATCGTGGCCGCCGTGCGCACGGTGTCCCAGGGGCGTAAGTACGTCACGCCTGAGATCGCGCAGATGCTGGTCGAAAGCCTGACCACCCCGAACAGCGAGATGGCACATCAGAAGCTGTCCGATCGCGAACTGCAAACGCTGGTGATGATTGCGTCGGGCAAGCGGCTGTCCGACATCGCCGACGAATTGATGCTCAGCCCCAAGACCGTGAGCGTCTACCGCGCTCGCGTGCTGGAGAAACTGGCGCTGTCAAACAACTCGGAGATGACGGTCTACGCCATCCGCAACGGACTGGTGGGCGGCGAGGCAGGCTGAGCCCGCCCTCGCCACCGCCTGCGGGCTCAGAACCCCAGGCTGGCCAGCAGGTCGTCGACCTCGCCTTGGTTGGTCACCACGTCGGATCGACCCTCGGCGTTGATCACCGGGCCTTGCAGGTGCTGCTCGAGCTTTTGCACCTGCTCTGCGGGGGCGGCTTGCACCAGCAGGCGCACCAGGCTGTCTTCGAGCTCGCTGGCCAGTGCCACGACCCGCGCGACCACCTGGCCGGTCAGATCGTGAAAGTCCTGCGCCATCATGATGTCTGTCAGATGGCTGTCGATGCTGGCCGTCGTGGCCTCGACGTCGCTGACGAAATTGAGCACCGCGCCCGACGCCACCGCCTTCACCGGGTCGGCCACCAGGGCTGCGGCCATGCGGCGCGTTTCGGCGGCAATGCGTGCGTGATCGGCCTTGGCGCTGTCGACCGAGTTGAGCACCTTGTTGGCCGCCGCAGCGGTCTTTTCGGCGATGTAGTTCAGGCGGCTGCGTGCATCGGGCAGGCCTTCTGCCGCGATCGACAGACTGGGCAGCACGCCGAGCTGGTTGAGCGTGTCGTGCAACTGGCGCGTGATGGTTCCGAGCTGCTGGAACACCTCGGGCGATGCAGCAGGCGCATCGCTTTCGGCGACCGAAGCGGAATCGGCCTGCTCAGCCGCGTGGACTTTGGATAGGTCGTTCATTTGCATGATCGATGCTCCTTCACGCAGCGGCGCCGATTTTTTGCATGATCTTGGTCACCTTTTCTTCCAGGGTGGCCTTGGTGAACGGCTTGACGATGTAGCCGGCCGCACCTTCCTGGGCGGCGCGCACGATGTCTTCCTTGCGGGCCTCGGCCGTGACCATCAACACCGGGAGGTGCTTGAGCGAGTCCTCTTTCTTGATGGCTGACAGCAACCCGAAGCCGTCCATGTTCGGCATGTTGATGTCGCTGACGACAAAGTCGAACTTGGTGTTCTTGAGCATGTTCAGCGCGATCACGCCGTCTTCAGCTTCTTCGGCGTTGTTGTAGCCAATTTCCTTGAGCAACCCACGAACGATGCGGCGCATCGTGGAGAAGTCATCCACGATCAAAAATTTCATGTCGGTTTGTTGGCTCATGTTGATCCTCGCAAAAGGGGTGCGGTACCGCTTGGGGTTTCTATCGGACCGTGGGTGCCGAAGTTGAGGTGGAATCCCCGGATGGATCGTTTGCAGGTTCCATTTCATCGGGCAGCTTGCCGAAGAAGCGGTCCTCGGCTTCGCGGTTCATCACGATGATGCTGATGCGACGGTTGGTCGGGCTCAGCGGCTCCTGATCTTCCATCGGCCGACTCGAGGCCAGTCCCTGCACACGCAGCACGCGTGCCTCAGGCAGTCCGCCCTCTAGCAGTTCACGTCGCGATGCGTTGGCGCGGTCGGCCGACAACTCCCAGTTGCTGTAGCCGCGTTCGCCATTGCCGAAGGGTTTGGCGTCGGTGTGGCCTTCGAGGGTCAGCCGGTTGGGCACATCGGTGAGGACGTCACCAATGATGCGCAGCAACTCGCGCATGTAGGGTTTGACGATCGAACTGCCGCTGTCGAACATGGGCCGGTTGTTCTCGTCAACGATCTGGATGCGCAGGCCCTCGCTGGTCATGTCGAGGCGGATCTGCGAACTGATCGACGCCAGCCGCGGGTTGGAAGCCAGCACGTCCTCGACGCGCTTCTTGAGTTCTTCGAGCCGTGCTCGCTCGGCGGCCCGCTGCTCGGCCTTCAGGGCCAGCAGGTTGATGGTGCGCTTTTCAGCTTCGGTCTCGCCCTTCTTGACCTGACCGTGGGTGCGCGAGAGGTCTTCGCCACCGCCCTTGATGACGTGGGACGCATCGCCCGAGCCCGATCCGCCGCCGAGTGCCACTTTCAGGGGAGAGCCGAAGAAGTCGGCGATGCCCTTCTTGTCGCCTTCGGTGGTCGATCCGAGCAGCCACATCAGCAGGAAGAACGCCATCATGGCGGTCACGAAGTCGGCGTACGCGATCTTCCAGGCGCCGCCATGATGACCATGGCCGCCCTTCTTGATCTTCTTGATGATGATCGGCTGGAGCTTTTTCGAGTCGCCAGACATCTCGTTATGCCCTTGTGCCGGTGATCACTTCTTGCCCTTGACGTGCTGTTCGAGCTCGGCGAAGGTGGGGCGATCCGTCGAGAACAAGACCTTGCGGCCGAATTCCACCGCCACTTGCGGTGCGTAGCCCTGCATGCTGGCCAGCAGCGTGGTCTTGATGCATTGGAGCTCCTTCGAGCCGTCGTCCACCTTCTGCTCGAGCAAGCCGCCCAGGGGTTCGACGAAGCCGTAGGCCAGCAAGATGCCCAGGAAGGTTCCCACGAGCGCCGAGGCGATCATGCCGCCAAGCACCGACGGGGGCTGGCCCACCGATCCCATGGTGTTGACCACCCCGAGCACCGCGGCCACGATGCCGAACGCCGGCAGCCCGCCGGCCAGCCGGTTGATCGCTGCCACCGCCGCGTGCTCCTCGTTGTGGTGGGTCTCGATCTCGCTGTCCATCAGGCTTTCGATCTCGTGTGCGTTCAGGTTGCCCGAGACCATCATGCGCAGGTAGTCGGTGATGAACTCGACCACGTGGTGGTCGTGACCGACCACCGAATACTTCTTGAACAGGGCCGAGTTGTGCGGATCCTCGACGTCCTGCTCAATGGCCATCAGGCCTTCCTTGCGGGCTTTTTGCAAGATGTCGTAGAGCAGCGCCATGAGCTCCATGTAGCGCGCCTTGCTGTACTTGCTGCCCTTGAAGCAAGAACCCAGACCCTTCAGGCTGGACTTGACCACCTTCATCTGGTTGTTGGCCAGAAATGCACCACCCGCGGCGCCGAAGATGGTGATCATCTCGAAGGGCAGGGCGTGCAGGATCACGCTGATGTTGCCGCCGTGGAAGATGTACACCCCGAAGATGCACACCATGGCGATGCCCCAACCGATGAGTACGAACATGAATCTGGCTTTCCATTAGCGGACGCGCCGACGGGCGAACTCCGGGATTCCCCAAGTATCGACAGCTTGAGGCGATGGTTGAGTGTGAACCGAGCAGCCTGTGGTTGATGCGATCAAAAGGGACCGAATCAACGGTCAAACGCGTACAAAAAAACGGGCCCCCATGGGGGCCCGACGGAACGCACGCGCGGGGCGCACGAAGAGGAGACAAAACCAGGAAACGTCGAACTCGATCAGCCCATCAATGCATCTGGATGCCACCGGCGGCCTTGCCCTTGCCGGCACGTGCGGGCGGGTTGCACAGGCCGCACACATAGTGGCGGGAAATTTCATGGGGATGGGACACGAAGTGGCCGCCACACTTGGAGCACTTGGTCATCGTGAGCATGCCGTTGTCGATGAACTTGACCAGGCGCCAGGCGCGTGTCACCGACAGCAACTCTTCAAGGCCCTGGGCCTGAATTTGTTCCTGATACAGCTGATAAGCCTTGATGACGGTGTCGATCTCGTCCATCACGGCGACCTTGTTCAGGTACTCGTGGATGTTCAGGAACAGCGACGAGTGGATGTTGGGCTGCCACGTCATGAACCAATCGGTCGAAAACGGCAACTGACCCTTGCTTGGCGATTTGCCGGCGACTTCCTTGTACAGGCGCAGCAGGCGTTCGTAGCTGAGGTCGGTCTCGCTTTCGAGCACCTGCAGGCGTGCGCCGAGATTGATCAGCGTGACGGCGCGGTCGATCTGCTTGGCTTCGGTCAGGATGCTTTTGGTGCGCATGATGGGCTTCCCTTGCTTTGTCGGGTGGTGTTCGGGTCAGGCGGCTTCTTGATGGCGTCCTGCCATCAGGATGCTGGCGTGCAGGCGGCTCGTGGTGTCGTTCGCAGCGCCCTTGCCGTGGTTGGTCAGGAGGCCCCAGACCATGTCGTCGTCCATGCGGAAGCGGCACAGCAGCGTGTTGCTCGAGGCGATCTTCATCATCTGGGCCGGCGTCAGCAGTGCCATCAGTGCAGCGTTGTCTTCGCTGATGCCCAGGCGATAGAGCGCTTGTTCGCGGTCGCTGCGGATCAGGCTTTGGGCGAGCATCAGGTAAGACAGATTGGCTTCGCGGATTTCGGTGAGGATCTGGTCTGCATTCATGGCGGTCTCCTGAGGGGTGTCTTTTCGGTTCCGGGGCTTCGTCGGGGCTTGCGTTTGAATTCGTCTCAACGTGAAAAGAATTGTGTTTGTCAGAGAAGGACGGTGACATCAGCCCATCTCTGTCGCTTAAGTCCCTCTTTTCCTATCCGTTGTGTCAGGCAAATTCCTACAAGACGGCCGGCATCCTTGTCGGGTCGTGATGAAAGTCTCAGCCCTATCATCCCGAGTCATGCCCACGCCCGTCGCCCGATTGCTGTCCCCTGCTGCCATGAGGCCAGCCATCTTGGCCATCGTGGTGGTTCTCGCAGGCTGTGTCGCCGCGCCGCCGGCTCCTTCCGCCTCGGTTCCCGTGGTGTCGCTGCCCGCCGGTTGGGTTGGCTCTGCGGCCGAAGCCGGCTCCCCGGTGGATCTGACATCGTGGTGGAGATCTTTTGGCGACAGTGCGCTTGACGCCTTGGTGGCGCGTTCGTTGGTGGCGTCGCCTGATCTCGAAGCCTGCGCAGCCCGCGTGCGTTCGGTGCGCGCCATGGCACGCGAAGCCAGCGCGCGGCTCGGGCCGCGGTTGTCGCTGGTGGGCGCTCCTCAGCAAAACGCCGATGGGCGCAGCACCTACTTCCAGAGCGGGCTGAGCGCCGAATGGAATGTGCCGCTGCCTCAGCGCCAGTCTTCAATTGCGGGGCTGGCCGAGGCCGAATTGCAAGGCGCGCTGGCTGATGAACAGGCGGCTCGCGCCACGCTGGTGGCCGAGGTGGCGCGTACTTATTTCGAGATGCGCGCGGCCGAACGCGACCAGCAGGTGTTGCTTCAGTTGTCGGCGCTCGGCGATGAGCGGGAGCGGCTCACGCGGGTGTTGTGGCAGGCGCAGCAGCTGTCCTCAGCCGACGTCGACGCCGCAGCCTCGGCCCGCGCTCAAGCGCGCGCTGCGGTGGCCGAGCCCGCGGCCCATGCTGCGCAGGCGAGGGCACGTCTGGGCGTGCTGCTGGGTGATTTGCGTGCCGAGTTGCCCGCAGCACTCACGGGGGCGGCGCCGCCGCCACGTCCCGAGCTGGGGCTGACGGCCTTGCCGGCCGATCTGGTGCGACAGCGCCCGGCCGTGCGTCGCGCCGAGCAGTCGGTCTTCCGGGCCGCTCACGCCACCGGTCTGGCGCGGGCCGACACCCAGCCACAAATCAGTCTTGTGGGTCTGGTCGGGCTCACCACGGCCATCAGCGGCCCGGCGTCGAGCTCGCTGCGCGGTGTGTTTTCTGCCGGACCGGCCTTCTCGATTCCGCTGTTCGATGGCGGCCAGCGCGAGGCCAATCAGCAGGCGCGCCATGCCGAATTCGATGAGGCCACCGCGCTTTACCGCAAGGAAGTGCTGCAAGGCGTGGCCGAGGCGCAATCGGCGCTGATCCAGCTGGACCTCGAGCGCCAGCGCGCCGCTGCAGCCCTTGCGGCTGAGTCCGCGGCGCAACGCCTGGCCAGCAGCACCGACGCGCAGGTTCGCGCCGGCCTGGCAGACGGCTTGCAGCGTGCCGATGTCCACCGGATCGCGCTCCAAGCCAGTCGCGCGAGTCTTGAGGCGGTGCTGGCCGAGCAGGTGGCCTATGTGACCTTGTTCACCTCGTTTGGCGGTGCGGCCTTGCCGATCGCGGCACCATGATCGTCGCGCTGGCACGCAAGACGCTGCTGCATGAGTGGCGCCGGTTCCTGCCTGCGGTGGTGGCGGTCGCGTTTTCGGGGCTGCTGCTGATGGTGCAGGCCGCGCTCGTGCTGGGCATCTTCGGCAGTGCGGCGGTGTACATCGAAGCCTCTGAGGGCGATCTCTGGGTCGGCTACCCGGGCACACGCACGATCGAGTTGGGACGGCTGTTGCCCTCGGACACCGACATCTGGGTGCGTCTCGACGAAGCCGTTGACCGCGTCGAGCCCTACCGCTGGATCTACGGCGACTGGCGGGTGCGCAACGACCTGGGCGCGTTTTCCATGTATGTCTCGGGCATCGACACCTCGACCGATGGCCTGGTGTTTGCCAAGGTGTTGCCGACCGATTTGCGCTTGCGGCTCGAGCAGCCTGATTCGGTGATCGTCGATGCGACCGATCTCGACAAGCTCGGCGTTGCGGTGGGTGATCACCCACGCATCAATGGTCACGTGGTGGAGGTGGTGGGTACGGTGTCGGGGTTGCGCACGCTGGGCGGCGTGAACATCCTGGCGTCGCTCGAGACGGCCGGGCGCATCCAGCCCGGGGGGCTGGCCGATGACAGGGTGGCCTACTACGTGGTCAGGCTGCGAGATCCCTCCCAACTGCAGGCGGCGCACCAGCGGCTCAATGAGCAAGGCCGGCAGCATGGCTTTCAGGTCTGGACGCGTGATGAGTTTTCCAAGGTCGTCACCCATTACTGGCTGCTCGAGACAGGGGCCGGCCTGGGTGTGCTGTTTCTCGCTGTGGTGGTCAGCGTTGTCGGCGCGGTGATCACCAGCCAGACCTTGATGGGCGCGGTGGCCGGTTCTGCGGCTGAATACGCGGCGCTCCAGGCACTGGGCATCGGCATGAGTGCGTTGCGCGCCGTCGTGCTGGAGCAAGCCGCCTGGATCGGAGCAACGGGCATCGTCCTGGGCACCTTCGGGGCGGCCGCAGCGCTGTGGTTGGCCAGACGTCACGATGTGCCGGTGGCTGTCGATGGTTGGGCGTCGCTGGGTTGCGCAGCGTTGGTATTTGGCATTGCCCTGGTGTCGGGCTGGGCTGCGGTGCGCGCCTTGCGACGCGCTGATCCGGCCACCTTGCTGAGATGAGCGAATCCACCGCATCCAGGGACGGCGCAGTGGTTCTGCGCGGCCGCGCGCTGGAGAAGTCGTTTCGCAGCGGCCGCATCGACACGCCGATCCTGCGCGGGCTGAGCCTCGATGTGATGGCGGGTGAACTGACGCTGGTGTCCGGCCCGTCAGGGTGCGGCAAGAGCACCTTGCTGGCCCTGTTGAGCGGGTTGCTGCGACCGGATGCCGGTGAGGTGGTGGCGCTGGGAGAGTCGCTGTGGTCGCTGGACGATCAGGCTCTGGAGCGTTTCCGCTTGCAGCACACGGGCTTCGTGTTTCAGGGCTTCAACCTGTTCGGCGCGCTCAGCGCGGTCGAGCAGGTGATGCTGCCTCTTGGCGCGCTCGGTTTCACGCGCACTCAAGCCCGCGGGCGTGCGCTGGTGGCGCTCGATGAAGTGGGCCTGTCGGCGCGCTCGGGGTTGCGGCCTGCCGAGATGTCCGGCGGAGAAAAACAGCGCGTGTCGATTGCCCGTGCCTTGGCCAAGAACCCGAAGCTGCTGTTTGCCGATGAACCCACGAGCGCGCTCGATGCCGCCAACGGCCAGATGGTGATCGACCTGCTGCACCGGCTTGCACGCACCCACGGTGCTGCGGTGCTGTGCGTCAGTCACGACCCGCGCGTCGTGGCGCATGCCGACCGCGTGCTGTACATGGAAGACGGGCGTTTGCTCGACGACACGCGCCCTGGCGCGTCCAAAGGAACACCATGAATTCACTCACCCACCGATTTGCTGTCGTGTGCTCGCTGGCCGCGCTGGCCATCGCCGCCTTGCAGGGTTGTTCACCTGCGGATGGTGCGGTGGTTGCACCGTCTGCGGCCTCCGCCGCCGCGGAGGCTCGTTATGTCGCGATGGCGCGTGGCCGGGTCGATGTGCCAGGCGGCCTGCTGCGCGTCACAAGCCCCCAGCGCGGTCTGATCCAGCGCTGGGCGGTCGAGCCGGGCGAGGTGGTCCGCAAGGGCCAGGTGCTCGCGCAGATCGACGCCCGCGAGGCCCGTCTCGCGCTGGAGCAGGCCCAGGCCGAACAGGCCCACGCTGCTGCACAGCTCGATGCCTTGCGCGCCCGGTTGCCGGCGCTGCGCACCCGGCTGGAACGACTGCAGCAGGCCCAGAAGGCGGGGGCGGGCAGCGGGCAGGCTGTGGACGACGCCCGTGCGGCGGTGATCGATGCCGAGCAGGAGCAGGCGGTTCAGCGCACGGCGCTGGACATCGTGCGGCAGCGTGTGGCGCAGGCATCGCAGACGTTGGCTGCCGCCACGATCCATGCCCCCGCAGCCGGCCGCGTGGTCAAACGCACGGCTGAGGTGGGCGAATTCGTGGATGCTTACGCGGTCCTTTTGAACTTGCTGCCTGAAGGCCCACGCATCGTGCGTGCGGACCTCAACGAATCGCTGGTGACCCGCGTCAAGGCGGGCATGCGCGCCGAGGTGGTCTCGGCGGCTGAGGGTTCAGCGGTGCACGGAGCGCGCGTTCTCAGCATCGGCGAGGTGTTCGGTCCGCCCGGAGCTCCCGACACCAGCGGTGGAGAAACCATCGGCGACGCGCGTGTGGTCGAGTGCCTGCTTCAACTCGATGAGCCCGAACTGCGAGTGGGTCAGCGGGTGCTGGTGCGGTTCCTGCCGTCCCAGCCGGCCAAGTGAGCCGCGGTTTGGATGAAACCGGTGCTCAGTCGTTGCGTGTGAACGCCAAGACCACGTTGGTGCCGCCAAAGGCGAAGGAACTGCTGATCGCGGCCCGAAGCTGAGGCAGTGGTTCGGCCTTCCCGAGGATGAGCGGCACGTTGCAGGCCGCATCCGGTGTCTGGCAGTTGGCTGTGGGTGGTGCCTGACGCTGCTGCACCGCCATCACCGTGATCAGCGCTTCCAGCGCACCGGCGCCACCGAGCAGGTGCCCGTGCATCGACTTGGTTGAACTCACCCGCAAAGACTGGAGATCTTCGCCCCAGACCTGACGCAGGGCCTCACATTCGACGCCGTCGCCGACCCGTGTGGCGGTGCCGTGGGCGTTGCAGTAGGCGATGTCTCTCGGCGCCAGACCGCTGGAGCGCAACATGTTGCGCAACGCGCGCACCTGGCCTTGCGCATCAGGCTTGGTCAGATGCAGCGCATCACAGCTGACGCCGCTGCCACCAAACCCGGCGCGCACGGGTGCCCGTCGAGCCACTGCGTGCTCGCGCGACTCGAGAACCAGCATCGCTGCGCCTTCACCCAGCGCGAAACCCGTCCGGTTGGCGTCGAAGGGCCGGCAGGATTGGCTGGGATCGGCCGCATCGGGCGTTGCGAGGGTCTGCAACGCCTGCCAGGCGCGAACCACCCCGGGGACCAGCAGGGCCTCGGCACCGCCGGCGATGGCAATGTCAATCTCACCGGAGGCAATCGCCTTGGCGGCTTCGGCAATGGCCAGCGCCGAAGAAGCGCAGGCCACCGTGTAGGTGTAGACCGGGCCTTGGGCGCCAGCTCGAATCGCGATGTGCGCGGCCGGTGCGTTGGTCATGGCTGCGACCACCGTCAGAGGCGACACGCGCTTGCCCAGGCGGGCGGCCTCGTAGCCGTCTTCGAGGGCCGAAGCCCCACCCATGCCGCTGCCGATGAACACGCCAATGCGCTCGCCGTCCAGACCCGCAGGCCAGCAGGCGTCGGCCTTGGCCAGCTCTGCTGCCGCCACGGCCATCTGGCTCACGCGGTCGACACCGACGAGTTGAATCTTGTTGAACCAGCGTTCAGGGGAAAAGTTTGCACTGGCCACCGCTGCGGGAGGCATTCCCTCGCGGGTCCACAGGGCAACGGCCGAACGGCCTTTCAGCAGTGAGTCAAAAGCCGTGGCCGCATCATCGCCATGCGGCGACACCAGCCCAAGGCCGGACACCACCACATCGCGCGGGCTCATTTGGAGGCAACGGAGCCACGCACCTCGTCGACCACCTGAACCAGTTCGGCCAGCGTCTGCACGTTGGCGCGTGACTCGGGGTAATCGATGCCGAAGTGATCTTCAATGTTGAACATCAGTTCAGCCAGCGCAAGCGAATCCAGACCAAACTCGGACAGAGGCTGGTTCGGATCAATCGTCGCGGGGTCGATGTCGTAGGCCTTTTGAATCAACCCCAGCAATTCGTTCATGGAGCTTGTCATGCGAGCTTTCCTGTCTGGGCGTCCGGTGGGGTGAAAGCGCCGATCGGTGACTTGGACGATGTACCCGAGACAGTTTTGACGTACTCGGGTGCCGAATGTTCAATCTTGCCAGCACATTTCAACAGTTCTGCAGTCACTTGCTGGCGATCATTGTCAATGGTGATCATGTGATAAGAATTTTCGAGCACCACAAGCCGGTTCGCATCACCGGGCAGGGTGTCGAACACACGGCGCACACTGCTCACTGTGCAGATCTCATCTTCCGTCGAAGTCATGACGACCGTAGGCGTTTGCAACTGGGGCAGGCGCTTGACGACGTACCTCATGAGTCTTTCAGACTGGTTGATACCCCACAGAGGCAACGCCGACGGACCTGCGGCACTGGATGCGCGCTGCTCCATATCGCGCTCAACCCAGCGGCGTATTTTCTCATTCTTGATGCCGTACGGTGCGCGCTCCCGGATTGAAATCCACCGGTCGATGCCGAGTACAAACCCTAGTTTTCGCCAGCCCCACCAGCGGTCGCGGGCCCAGCCGTCATAGCCAAAGCTCGGCGACATCATCACCAGCGACTGAATATTGAATTCGCCTCGCAGTGCCACGGCAGCGGCGACCATGCCGCCGGTGCAAAGACCGCCCAGCACGAAAGGCCGGTCTACACCCACCTGCTCGTGGATGGCCTCGGAAGCGGCGTCAACCCATTCTTGCCAACGGGTGAAGCGGGTCCGGTCGCCTTCGGTGTAGCCCTTGATGTGAGGAATGATCAACTCGACACCACGGGATTGCAAAGGCAGCGAGATCAGCCCGAACTCGCGCGGGGTGCTGAGCAACCCGTGCAACAGCACCACCGGCAATGGATGCGGGTCGGCTGAGCGGGTAGCAACCTTATCGGCTTGCCGCTCAACGGGCACCAGAGGTGCCGAAGGATCTTGCGCCACGCTCACGTCAGGCGCCCGACCCGTATCGGGGGTCAGTCCAGGTGCTGTGGATGTTCATGGGCAAGTCTCGACAGGTCAGTGAATAAAGAATCAGCAGTGACCTCAGGTCGAACGCTAACGCGTAGTTTAAGCGGTGGAAGGGCAGTACCGTATCCCGGCCGGATGGAATATCCCGTTTCCTGTCGGGTCGCGCCGCACGGTGGCGGGTCGTCGGTGTCTGGCCTCGTGGAAATAATGGCGGGGAGGGCAGGCGACGATGCCGAGCCGCGGGGCTCAGAGGGCGTCAGTGAGGTGCTCAAGCTGCCAACGCTACGTGCGGCAAACCTTCAAACGCCTGACGACGATCAAGGTTGCGGCGGAAAGCGCAACGTGACTTTCAGACCCGAGCCACCTTCACCGCTGCTCAGCGTGAGTTGGGCACCGTGCCGCTGGGCCACCTCGCTGACGATCGCCAGGCCCAGTCCGGTACCGCCAGGCTGGGCACCGGGCAACTGATAGAAGCGCTCCAGCACCCTGTGCCGTTCGTCTTGCGGAATGCCCGGGCCTTCGTCGTCCACCGTCAGCCAGCCGCCGCCGTCACTGCCGCAGCGCACCGTCACGCGGCCCCCGCACGGGCTGTGGCGGATGGCGTTGTCGATCAGGTTGTTCAGCAACTCGTGCAGCATCCATGCCGAGCCGGTGATTTGCGCCGGTTGCGCATCGAAGCCCAGATCGACCTGGGCGGCGAGCGACTGATCCAGCCAGGC
>CANGBT010000046.1 GCA_947452135.1 Burkholderiales bacterium | reverse complement strand
TGAACACCGGCATCGCGTAGCTGTAGGGCTTGGGGCCTTCGAGCGCGAGCACCGTGTGGCGCTCGGCCTGCACGGGCGAGGTGATGCCGGTCCACTGCTCGATCTGCGTGGCCCAGATGTTTTGCGTGCTGATCACGGTGCCGGCCATGAAGCGGCCCTGATCGGTGTCGACGCCGATCACGCGGCCGTCTTCGACCAGCAGCTTTTGCACCTCGACGCCTTCCATGATCTTCACGCCGCCGCGTCGCGCCGATCGCGCAAAGCTGGTGGCCACCAGATAGGCGTCGGCAAAGCCGGCTTGCGGCTCGAAGCCGATCAGCGCAGCGTCGTGCAGGTCGGCAATCGGCAACAGCGCTTCGGCCTGCTGGCGATCGAGCAGTTGCACCTCGATCCCCTGCTGGCGCTGGCCTTCGAGCGCCAGGGTCAAGGGCTGCAGCTTGGGACCCTCGGGCGCGCAGATCAGGTAGCCGCACTTGACCAGACCGCTGGCAGCGTCTTCGTCGCCCAGGTAGTTGGCGAAGTCGGCGAACACGCCCCACGAGTCCTGCGCCAGCGCGACGTTCTCGCGCACCGAGTAATGGGTGCGCAAGATGCCCGATGACTGCGAGGTGGTGCCCGCGCCGACTTGGGTGCGGTCGAGCACCAGCACGCGCTTGGCGCCCAGGCGCGCCAGGTGGTACGCCGTCGAGGCGCCGATGACTCCGGCGCCGATCACAATCACGTCGTAGGTGGACATGGCGCGCTTTCTGCAATATGTGAAAAGCGCAGCTTAGCCATCACCCGGCCCGCGCGACACGACAGCAACCAAGCTCATGCTGAACCCCAGTTTTTCTGATGCTGCGCAGCGTGGCGCACCCACCGCAAGGCGGCGGCGATGACACTGGCACGCCCGCTCGACCTGCACGCGCTCGAGGCTTTCGTGGCGTGCTGCGATTGCCAGTCGATGACGCAAGCGGCGGTGCGCCTGGGCATCACGCAAAGCGCGGTGAGCCAACTGGTCAAGAACCTTGAGCGCGATACCGGCACGCTGCTGCTCGACCGCGATCAGCGCCCGCCCAAACCCACCGCGGCCGGCCGCGCGCTGCGCGATCAAGCCACCGAACTGCTGGCCCACGCCCGTGCCGTGGCCGACCGCGCCCGTTCGGGTGCACCCACCGAGAGCGCGCGGCTGGTGCTGGGTTGTGTCGATTCGTTTGCCGCGACCATCGGGCCGGCGCTGGTGCGTGCGCTGTCGGGGCGCACCGGCGATCTCATGATGTGGTCCGGTCTGTCGCCGGTGCTCACCGAGCAGTTGCTGCGCCGCGACATCGACATGGCCATCGGCACCGACGCGGTGGTGGCCGATCCGCGCATCGCGGTCAAGCCGCTGTTTTCGGAGGCCTTCGTGCTGGTGCTGCCGCGTGCTGATGGCGATGACGCCGAGTCCGAATCGCTGCTCGACGTGCGCTCTGCGCTGGCGCGCTGGCCGCTGATCCGCTACAGCTTGCGCTCGGTGATGGGCCAGCAAGTCGAGCGTTGCCTGCGCCACTTCGGAGTGCATGCGCCGCGCCGCTTCGAGTTCGACGCCACCGATCCGCTGATGAGCATGGTCGCCGCCGGTCTGGGTTGGGCGCTGAGCACGCCGCTGTGTCTGCTGCAGTCGCGCCACCTGCTGGGCGATGTGCGCGTGCTGCCGCTGCCGCCCACGGCGCTCGGGCGGCGCGAGTTCTTTTTGCTGTGCCGCGAGGGCGAGTGGCACGGGCTCGACGACGAGATCGTGCGGCTCACCCGGCAGGTGTTCAACCAGCACACGCGTGCCGACGTGGCACGGCTGATGCCTACGCTGCCGACTGAGGCGTTGCAGTGGTCAACGCCCGAGCGATCCGGCGCCGCTTGATGCGCCGCTTCAAGCCCCACCCCGCATGACGAGCTTTGACGCCACGCCACCTTTTCGCCTGATTCGCGGCACGCGGCCGCTGCTGCTGTCGATCCCGCACGTCGGCACGCACATCCCCGAGTCGCTGCGCGGCGACTACACCGACACCGCGCTGCAACTCGCCGACACCGACTGGCACCTCGACCGGCTGTACGCCTTCGCGCACGAGATGGGTGCTTCGGTGTTGTCGGCGGTGCATTCGCGCTGCGTGATCGACCTCAACCGCCCGCCCGACAACCAAAGCCTGTATCCCGGACAGATCACCACCGGCTTGTGCTCGGGCGAGACTTTCCGCGGCGAGCCGGTGTACCGACCCGCTCGCGAGCCCGATGCCGCGGAAGTTGAGCGCCGGCTCGGTGCGTACTGGCGGCCCTATCACGATGCGCTGGCCGGCGAGCTCGAGCGGCTCAAGGCGCTGCACGGCCACGTGCTGCTGTGGGACGCGCACTCGATTGCCAGCCGGCTGCCGCGCCTGTTCGACGACAAGCTGCCCGACCTGAACCTGGGCACCGCCGGCGGCGCGAGTTGCGCGCCCGAGCTGTTGGCGTCGGTGGCTGCCGTGGCGCAGGCCAGCGGCTACACCTCGGTGAGCAACGGCCGCTTCAAGGGCGGCCACATCACGCGCCACTACGGCCGCCCGGCCGATCGCGTGCACGCGATCCAGCTCGAGCTGTGCCAGTGCCTCTACATGGACGAGCGCAGCCCGTTCGACTACCAGCCTGCGCACGCCGATCGGCTGCAGCCGACCCTCCAGGCGATGGTTCAAGCGGCGCTCGCCGCGCTGCCGGCCTAGAAGCTGCCGGCGCGGCCGACTGCCTGCAGGCCGGGGTCGGTCACTTGGCCGTGGGCATCACGAACTCGGCGCCCTTGGCGATGCTCGCGGGCCAGCGCTGCATGACGCTTTTTTGCTTGGTGTAGAAACGCACGCCTTCCTCGCCGTAGGCATGCATGTCGCCAAACAGGCTCTTTTTCCAGCCGCCAAAGCCGTGCCACGCCATGGGCACCGGGATCGGCACGTTGATGCCGACCATGCCCACTTCGATGCGCCGGGCGAATTCGCGCGCCACGTTGCCGTCGCTGGTGAAGCACGCCACGCCGTTGCCGAACTCGTGGTCGTTGATCAACTTCACTGCGGCGGCGAAGTCGGGGACGCGCACCACCGCGAGCACCGGGCCGAAGATCTCCTCGCGGTAGATCTTCATGTCGGTGGTGACGTGGTCGAACAGCGTGCCGCCGATGAAAAAGCCTTCTTCGAAGCCGGCCACGCGGAACGGCGCGCCGGTGTGGGGGTCGACGCGCCCGTCGACCACCAGCGTCGCGCCCTCAGCCACGCCGGCTGCGATGTAGCCGGTGATGCGATCGAGCGCCTGACGGGTCACGATCGGGCCCATCTCGGCGTCGAGCTGCATGCCGTCCTTGACCTTGAGCGTCTTGGCGCGCGCGGCCAGCGCCGGCACCAGCCGATCGGCCACATCGCCCACGGCCACGGCCACGCTGATCGCCATGCAGCGCTCGCCGGCCGAGCCGTAGCCCGCGCCGATCAGCGCATCGACCGTTTGCTCGAGGTCGGCATCAGGCATCACCACCAGGTGGTTCTTGGCGCCGCCGAGGGCTTGCACGCGCTTGCCGTGATGAGCGCCGGTTTCGTAGATGTACTGCGCAATCGGGGTCGAGCCGACGAAGCTGATCGCCTTGACGTCGGGGTGTTCGAGCAGCGTGTCGACCGCGAGCTTGTCGCCTTGCACCACGTTGAACACGCCATCAGGCAGGCCGGCCTGACGCAGCAACTCGGCCATGAAGACGCTGGCCGAGGGATCGCGCTCGCTGGGCTTGAGCACGAAGGTGTTGCCCGCGGCGATGGCCACCGGGAACATCCAGCACGGCACCATCACCGGAAAGTTGAACGGCGTGATGCCGGCCACCACGCCCAGCGGCTGGCGCAGCGTCCAGTTGTCGATGCCGGTGGAGACTTGCTCGGTGTAGTCGCCCTTGAGAAGCTGCGGGATGCCGCAGGCGAACTCGATGATGTCGATGCCGCGGCTGACCTCGCCTTGCGCGTCGGTGAACACCTTGCCGTGTTCGGCGGTGATCATGGCGGCCAGCGTGTCGCGGTGCTGGTTCACCAGCTCGAGAAACTTGAACATCACCCGTGCGCGGCGGATCGGCGGCGTGTCGGCCCAGCCGGTGAAGGCGGCCTGCGCAGCGGCCACTGCGGCGGTGACCTCAGCAGCGCTGGCCAGCACCACCTGACGCGCCACGGCGCCGGTCGTGGGGTTGTAGACCGCTTGATGACGCCCGCTGCTGCCTGCGACCGTGCGGCCGTTGATGAAGTGGGTCACGTCGGCGGTTGAGGTGAAGGCGGGAACCGATGGGGTGTTTGTGCTCATGGCGGGCTGTGCGTGTGTGGTTTGGTTTGCAGTCTAGGCAGTTCGGCGCCGCGGCGGCACCGGGCGGTATGGGTTGCTGCGTGAGGGTGCGCAACGATGGGGATGGGTGCATGCAATTCGCGCGCCGTCTTGCGCGTGGCCCGAGGCCAGTCGCGGCGTGGTTGCGCACGGCCACAATCCGCGCATGGCCTCATCCTTTCGACCCCGCTCCGGCGGCACGCACGCCGCACCTCCCGCCCGCGCTCCCAAGCAGGCGGATGTGCAGCCACTCGACGAACGCGAGATCGACGCGTTGCAAGACGCTCTCGACCGGGTGCCCGCGCCGCTCGAGCCGCTGGACGTGAGCATGATCGACGGGTTTTTGTGCGGCGTGCTGCTGCAGCCGCAGCCGGTGCCCGAGTCGCGCTGGCTGCTGCATATCACCGACGCCGATGGGCGCGCCTTGCCGGCATCGTTCAACGCGTCCGAGATTCACGTGCTGGTGCGTCGCCGCCACGCCGAACTCAATCAGGCCATCGCTGAGCGTGAGTGGTTCGACCCCTGGGTGTTCGAGCTGCATGACGACGAGGGCGATGAGGACGACGAAGAGTCGTCCACCGGCCCCGATGCGGTCTACCCCTGGGTGGCCGGGTTCGCCACCGCGCAGGAGTTTTTTCCCGAGCTGATGCGATTCGACGCCAAGGTGCTGACCGCGCCGCTCGCGCTGCTGTACCGACACCTTGATCCGGACGATCTGGAAGACGCCGACGAGCTGCTCGTCGAGATCGAATCGCTAGAGCCGCCACGCGAGCTGGCGGACGCGGTCGAGGAACTGGTTCGCGCCACCTTGCTGCTGGCCGACATCTCGCGCCCGCTGCACTCCGCCGTGCCCGCAAGCCCCCCAAGGAGCCACCGGCCGATGCGCCGGCGCTGACAAGCGTGAACTGTGCGGCAGCAACTGCCTGTGATTGCCGTTGCTTTTTGTCACATCGACACGCGCCAGACACCTCAGACTGAGACCATTGCGGCATTGATGGTCAACAGGAGAGCGAACATGCGAAACATCCGGGGGGTCTCGTGGTGGCGTGCCTTGGGTGGGCGGTGGACGGCTCCTCGCGTGGCGCGTGATGTCGACGACGTGGGCGGCATGGGCACCGATCTGGCGCTCGAAGCCCGTTTGCTGTCTGACCCGCAAACCCGTGTGTCGCCGGAAACCCGGCGCGGCGGGGCCGATTCCACCAGCACCTTCAACGACCGGCTCAACGCACGCTCGGTGCTCTGATGTCCTGACCCGCCTTGGCGGGTTCAGCGCGCCTGTCGCGGCGCTTCAAACCTCGACGGTGCGCAGCCCGTCATGGCCATCGGCCTCGCCCTTGCGGCTGTGGCCGCGGGCATTGCAAAACACCCGGGTCTCACCCCGCGCATGCGTCACTCGGTAGTCGTGGCGGCAATGCAGGTGCCCGTGGATCCACAGGTCAACTCCGGGCATCAAATCGTCATCGGCATTGCAAAAGCTGGCGCTGCCCGGTTGCTTGCCGTAGCGTCGATCGATGCTGCGCACGCTAGGCCCGTAGTGCGTGATGACCACGGTGGCGTCCCAGGCGGCTTCGGCAGATTCGCTTGTGCGCGCCAGCTCCGCACCCAGCCAGTCCCGGCAAGCCAGCGCCTCGATGCGCACCGCTGCGGCGTCGAATGGCTCGCCGTGCTGGGTCGACTTCATGACGTCGATGAAGTAGGTCGCCGCGCGCATGGCGCGCTCGCGCTGCGCTTCGCCCAGCAGCTCGAAGTCGCTCCAGCGTGTGGTCGCCACGAAACGGATGCGCCGGCCCTGCGCGTCGAGCCGGATGCAGCTTTGTCGCTCGAGCAGCGTGATGCCCAGCGACTCGCAGCGCTCGCGCAAGGCAGGTTGGGCGGCTGTGAGTTCGCGCTGATCGAACTCGTGGTTGCCCGCCACAAAGATCACCGGCACCGGCCACTCGGCAAAGCGCTCGAGTTCTCGCCAGGTGCTGTCGATGTCGCCGGCGAGCACCAGCAACTCGGCACCCGGGGCTGGCCGGGGTTCGAAGACCTCGGTTTCCAGGTGCAGGTCGGACAGCACCTGCAGGCGCATCAGGCGATGGCCGGCAGGTGCGATCGGTGCATCACTTGCCGTGGCACAGCTTGAACTTCTTGCCGCTGCCGCAGGTGCACGGATCGTTGCGACCGGGCTTGGGCACCTCGCGCTTGACGGTCTCGACCTTGTAGCGCGCCTTGCGGGTCAGGTCGGCCAGATCAGCGACCGCAGCGATGACGTCTTCGATGCCTTCATCGAGCGTGGTGAGCGGGTGCTCGCGCTCGAGCGTGGCCACGACTTCGCGCTCGTCGTCGCTTTCAGCCGGCAAGTGCCGGTACAGCCGCGCCAAAGCCGAAAGCACCGCGTCATCGGTCATTTCAGCCAGATCGGGGAAGCATTCGCAGGCGTGCTGGAAGCCTGCCACCCAGGGCATCAGCGACTGCGAGACCGGGTGCAGGCCGGCCAGCGGATCGGGCGCGCCGTCGGCCGGGGGCTCGGGTGGGTTGTCCTCGTCGAACTCGAGCACCAGCGGCTCGAACCAGCCGTTTTCAACGATGGCATGGTTGAGCGCGGCGTGGCGGCGCAGGATCAGCGCGGTGGTGCGCGCGGCCCAGGCGGCATCCACGTCGTCGGGCAGCGGCTGGCCGTCGAAGTCAAACACGTGCGGCAGCCACACGGCGCTTTCCAGCAGCACGGGTTGCACCAGCACGCCACACAGGAAGCCGTCGAGCATCACGACATCGACGGGCTCGAGCGGCTCGGGCGTGGCCGCCAGCAGGTCGTCGAGCTCGGAAAACTCGGCGTCGCTCAGATCGCGGTTGACGTGGGGGGTGGGTGGTTTTTGCATGCGAGGTTCCGTAGGGTTTGGGCGATTGTGGGGCGGCGGCACCGTTCGCCCCGCTCGTTTGGGGTGAAACGGCGCCGAGCCCCCGCACGCAGAGCCGGTCTGTGCCAGAGTCGGACCTCGATGGCGATCCCTTTGAAAACCCTCTGCTGAGCATGCAAGCGACCCCGAACGGCGTCATCGGATTGGCTGTGGCCTTGGGCTCAGGGCTGCTGATCGGCATCGAGCGCGAGCGCCGCAAGGGCAGTGGCGCTGACCGTCAGGCTGCCGGCGTGCGCAGTTTCACCGTGGCAGCGCTGCTCGGTGCATTGGCTCAGTGGTTGCCGGTGCCCGGCCTGGTGGTGTGCGCGGCGGGCTTCGTGGCGCTGCTGGCCGTGGTGTCGCACTACCGCAGCCGCTCCAGCGATCCCGGCGTGACCACCGAGCTGGCGCTGTTTGCCACCTGCCTGATCGGCGTGCAGTGCGTGGTGTGGCCGGCCTTCGGTGCGGCGTGCGCGGCGGTGCTCACGGCGCTGCTGGCGTCGCGCGAGCGGCTGCATCAGTTCGCCACGCAGCGGCTGACCGAGCAGGAACTGCAAGATGGTTTGCTGCTCGCTGCGCTGGCGCTGATCGTGTTGCCGCTCATTCCACGCGGGCCGGTCGAGTGGTTTGGCGGTATCCAGCCGCGTCCGCTGTTCACGCTGGTGCTGCTGATCCTGGCGATTCAGGCGGCGGGCCATGTCGCTTTGCGAGCGCTCGGTCCGCGCCAAGGTTTGCTGCTCTCGGGCTTTGCTGCGGGGTTTGTCTCGAGCACGGCGACCATCGCGTCGTTCGGCAGCCGCGCGCGCGCGCACCCCGAGCAGTCGGCCATGTTCGCCGCAGGCGCAGCGCTGTCGTCTGCAGCCACCTGGACGCAGGTGCTGCTGATCAGTGCGGCGCTGTCGCCGCGCGCCGCGTGGGCGCTCTTGCCGATGGCGCTGGCCGCGGCACTCACGTCGGCGGGCCTGGCGCTGTACTTGCAGCGCGGCTACACCGGTGCGCCGCCCGACGACCCTGCCGCACACCAGGGCAGTGCGCTGCGCCTGCGCGAGGCGCTGATCGCTGCGGCGCTGCTGGGCGGGGTGGCGTTGCTGGTGGCCAATGCGCAGGCACGTTTCGGCGATGTCGGGCTCAACGTCAGCATCGCGATCGCCGCGCTGGTCGATGCCCATGCGCCGGTGGCATCGCTGGCCTCGCTGCATGCGGCGGGCAGCCTGACGATCCCTCGTTTGGAGCTGGGCGTGCTGGTGGCCGTCACGGCCAACACGCTCACGCGGTGCACGGTGGCTGCGGTGACAGGCGGGCGCGCCTACGCCTTGCGTGTGGGCTCGGTGCTGGTCGGCAGCCTGTGCGTGGCCTGGGGGGTCGGGTTGTTGAGCGGGGTTTGAAGCGCCCACCCGTTCGCGGTTGGCCAGGATCGTGCTTGATCCGCGACACTTTCAGGCGGCCATCACATCGCCGCCGCTCTGGCAGTAGCCGGCGACGCTACGCCTCGACACTTCAACCAAACCACCACCGGGAGCACACATGAACCGCAACGACGTCACCGAAATGATCATCGAGGCCAAGATCAAGAAAGGCCTGAAGTGGGAAGACGTGGCCAAGAAGGTCGGCCTGAGCAAGGAGTGGGTCACCGCCGGTTGCCTGGGCCAGATGACCTTCGATGCGAAGCAGGCGAAGGTCATCGCGAAGACCTTCGGGCTGAGCGCCGAAGCCGAGAAATGGTTGCAGGTCGTGCCCTACAAGGGCTCGCTGCCCACCTCGGTGCCGACCGATCCGCTGATCTACCGCTTCTACGAGTTGATCAGCGTGTACGGCACGACCTTCAAGGAGTTGATCCACGAAGAATTCGGCGACGGCATCATGAGCGCGATCGACTTCAAGATGGACCTCACGCCCGAGCCCAACGACGCAGGTGACCGGGTCAACATCGTGATGTCGGGCAAGTTCCTGCCGTACAAGACGTACTGAGTTCTCACCGCCCGCGGGCCGCTGTGCCTCAGCTGCGCGGCACCAGCACCCAGGCGCGCAGCGGCTGCTTCATGCGGCCGGCCTGCTGCTCGGCTGTTTCGCCCCAGCCCCAGAAGTAATCGACCCGCACCGCGCCGGTGATGGCGCTGCCGGTGTCTTGCGCCATCACGATGCGCCGCAAGGTGGTGCTCGACAGCGGCTCGGTGGTGTCGATCCACAGCGCGCTGCCGTAGGGGATGCTGGTCGGGTCGATGGCCACCGAGCGGCCCGGCGTGAGCGCCACCGACTGCGCCCCGCGCGGCCCGGCGGTGGGATCGGGCAGCGGCTCTTCACGGAAGAACACCACCCGCGGGTTGGCCCACAGCAACTCGTTGATGCGTTGCGGGTTGAGCTGCACCCAGGCGCGGATGCCCGGCCACGAGGCCTGATCGGGGCGCAGCTCGCCTTGCTCGATCAGCCAGCGCCCCACCGATTTGTAGGGCTGGTCGTTGTGGCCGGCAAAAGCCATGCGTACCAGCCGTTGTCTGCCATCGGGCTCGGTCAGTTGCAGGCGCCCCGAGCCCTGAATCTGCAGCGTCAGCAGGCTGAGCGGGTCGGCCAGCCAGGCCAGTTCGCGTCCGCGCAGGGCGGCCTGCGCTGCGGGCAGAGTGTCGATCTGCTGGCGCGTCCAGTAAGGCTTGCGGCTGCCCAGGTCGGAGGGGGTTCCGTACACCGGAATCTGAAAGGGCCCCTGGGCCACGCGGCTGGCTTCGATCAGCGGCTCGAAGTAACCGGTGATCAAGCCTCGATCGGAGCCTTCCAGCGACTCCAGGCGGTAGGGCTGCAGGCGTCCTTGCAGCCAGATGCGTGCGGCCGCGTCATCGGCCGGTGCGCTGCGCCGGGCTTCGGCGCACGTGGCCGCCCAGCCTGCAGCCGGGCGTTCGCAACCGCGCAGCAGCGCCGGCCAGATCTCGGCGGTGCGGTCGGCGTCCCAGCCCGGAAGATCGGACCAGCGCGCCGGCACCCACCGTGCGCGACCGCGCACCACCACGTCGCCGGACGGGGCGGGCTCGGGCTGCGCCACTGTCGGCGCGTCGGATGTCGGAGCGAGGACGGGCGAGCTCGAGCAACCCACCAGCGCTCCTAGAATGAAAAATCCCAAGGCAAGGAGGCGTGACATGTGGCTGTTGGTCCTGGAAGCAGTCGGCGCCCTGGCGCTGTTGGCCCTGATTGTCTGGTGGACGATGTTCTCGGGGCGCAAGGGGGGCGAGCTCAAGCCTGCCGCTGAGACGCCGGCGACGTCGGACGCGCCCGAGCCACCGCGCTGAATCCGCCGCCGTTCGTCGAACGGGCCGGCCCTCATGTGCGCCTCAGCCCAGATGCCTGGGCGGCAACACGAACGACATTGGCTGGGTCACCAACCGGCGCAGGATGGCGCGACGGATGCGGCTGCGATCAGCCAGCCGGATGCCGCGCGAGCCCATGGCCACCCTGAAGGCGAGGAAAAAACTCACCGCGAGGTTGAGTACGCCGGTCACCACGATGCCCGCCACGCACCACCAGAACGCGCTGTGTTCGACCACCGAGAGGCCCTCGGCGGCGGCTGCAGCAGCCAGTTGGCCGGTGGACAAGGTGACGTGACGCACCTCCACCGGCAGCCCAAAAAACAACCCCACCGCCGGCACGAGGCCCAGCAGCAGTCCGAGAGAGATGTTCGAGGCGAACCCCGAGATGTTCGCGCGCCAGAACCGGGCCCAGCGGTGCGCCCGCTCGGTGCCGAGTTGCGTCACGATGCGCGGGTTCCAGGCGATGGCGCTGTCGAGCCGATGCCAGACGAACCAGTTTTCCACCCAGCCGCCGATCAGCGAACTGGCGAACAGCAGCACGCCGGTGAACGCCGCGAACAGCGCCGTGGGGCCCAGCAGCGTGATCGACTCCAGCACATGCTCGGCGGCATGTCCATCGACGAGCGGCGCACCAAACACGGCTTGCCAGCCCCACTGGATGGCAAGCACCAGCGGTGCGACCACCGCGAGATTGCCGAAGATTCCGGCGGCCTGCGAGCGGATCAGGTGGGCGACCTCGTCGACGAAGCGTTCGACCGCTGCATCATCGGCGACATCGGAGAGCTTTTCGGCCAGCGCCGGTGCCGTCATGGCGGGCTGCTTGGTGGCCACCGTGCCATGCATCAGGTGCACGATGAGAAAGCTCACGGCGTAGTTCATGCCGGCCCAGAAGCCGCCCCAAAACGCCGACATGGCCAGCGCGATCACGAAGAACTTCACGAAGGTGGTGCCGGCGATCACCGCGCCGCCGCCGGCCGCGGCCTTGAGCATCTGGCGGTATGAGGCGCTGTCGCGGGTGATGTAGTGGTCACCCACTTCGGCGCTGCGCTCGGCCACCTTGCGCGCGAGCAGCGAATAGTGGTCGGCAAACAGCGCGGTGATGCTGCGCCGTTCGGCGGCGGTGCGCACCAGCTCGGCGAGCAGCCGGGCCACGTCGCGTGATTGCTGGCGGCTGACCACGCAGTTGAGCAGCTGCTCGATGCGGTGGGTGCGCAGTCGCAGCTGATCGACGTCGAACACCACACTGACCGAAACGCCATGCTCTTCGAGGTGGTCGTGCACGCTGTCGGCGCAGCGCCGGCAGCTGTCGAGCAGCGCCCGCAGGTACTGCGCTTCTTGCAGCAGGGCGGCCTCGTCGCCGGCCAAGGCGCGTTCACGGATCCGGTCGGCGGCGACGGCCAGCTGGCGAAAAGGCTCATGCGCCAGCAACTCGCCGCTCATGCGCTGCCGCAAGGCACCCGAAAAAGCCGCCGCGCGCACCGCGCTGGCCAGAAACATGATCGCGTCGAGCAAAGGCGTCTGCCATGAGTGGTCGTCGACCGCGCCGGGTGGCATCAGGCGGCGCAGCCGCTCGAGCGTGGCCTCGTCGAGCGATTCGAGCCACAGCGCGTCGTCGGCATCGGGAAAGAGCAGGCCGAACAGCTCCGACAAGTCGGTGGTGGCCGGGGTGATCGGCAGCAGCTTGCGCTTGAGGCGTTGACCCAGTTCGCCGAAAAAATTGGCACGTGATGAAAAACCGAAGTCTGCAAACAGCGCGGCGGTGTCCATCTCGGCCCAGAAACGGCCCAGCACCGCGGCGGCCTGATCACGTTGCGCGGGGTGGCGGTCCAGTTCGTCGAGCAGGTGTTTGAGGCGCAACGCCGGTTGAGGGCTCGATGGAGCAGTGCCATGGTTTTCAGCGGCAGGCAGCGGCGCGTGGCGCAGCCACTCGAGCGAGCGGATCACCCACAGGTTGCGTTGCGGCAAGCACGCGCGCCGGTCGGCCGCGTGTTCGAGCGCATCGAGCAAGACCGTGAGATCCCACGCCGATGGGGGGGCGACGGGCGTCGGTGCGTGCGGCGTTGCGGTCATGGACGAAACGCGAACAGCCCGAGCCTCAATGCAGTGCCGAGGCGAGGGTGAGTCCGAACTCGGGCACGGGGGCATCGAACGGCTGAGCGTCTTCGGTCATGCACATGAAGGTGCCGCGCATCGTGCCGTGCGGCGTGGCGATGCGTGTCCAACTGGTGTATTCAAAGTGCTCGCCCGGCTTGAGCAACGGCTGGTGGCCGACCACAGCCAGTCCGCGCACCTCTTCGATGTGGTCGCTCGCGTCGGCCACGATCCAGTGACGGGCGATCAACTGGGCAGTGACATCGCCCGTGTTGCGTATGGTGACCGTGTAGGCAAACGCGTACTGGTGCGTTTGGGGATCGGACTGCTCAGGCAGATGACGCACCGAGACCGAGCAGGAAAATTCAGGATGTGCCATCAGTTCATTCTAGGCAGCCAAGACCCGCGAGCCTGCAGCCAACCGTCTCCGCCCGCCTTGTCAGACCGGGACGCAGCAGCGCCCTGATAAAATTTAAAGATGCTCACAGTGCGTAAAAACGTCTCGAGGTCGCATGACCGGGGAGCCTGGCCCTGGCGCAGCGCAAGCCCACGCTGAGGCCTGCCAGCGTCGCCAGACGCGACCCCCGCAGTGCCGATCTGCTTGACTCGAATGACCAAGGGAGCGCCATGTGGCGAATCTCCCGGGCCGTGGAGGGCCCCGCAACGTGATCACCGACGCCGAATTCAATCGCCTCGCGAACGAGGGATACAACCGCATCCCGCTCATCGCGCAAGCTCTCGCCGATCTCGAGACGCCACTCTCTCTGTACCTGAAACTGACCGGCCCCAAGACCGGTGGCGCGCCCGCGACAGGAGGGCGTCCGCACAGTTTTCTGCTGGAGTCGGTCGTCGGCGGCGAGCGATTCGGGCGCTATTCGTTCATCGGCCTGCCTGCGCGCACGGTGCTGCGAGCCACCGGGTTTGTCACCGAGGTGGTGACCGATGGCGTGGTGACCGAGCGCCATGAAGGCAACCCACTGGACTTCATCGCTGCGTATCAGCAGCGTTTCAAGGTGGCGCTGCAACCGGGCTTGCCGCGCTTTTGTGGTGGTCTGGCCGGCTACTTCGGCTACGACGCGGTGCGCTGCATCGAACCCAAGCTGGCACACACCGAACTGCCGGGGGGGCTGGGAACGCCTGACATCTTGCTGCTGCAGTGCGAAGAGCTGGCCGTCATCGACAACCTGTCGGGGCGCTTGTCGCTGATCGTCTACGCCAATCCGCAGGAGCCTGGTGCCTTGCCGCGTGCCCGGCTTCGGCTGGCCGAGCTGGCCGAGCGACTCAACCACAGCGTGCTCGCGCCTCCGGTCGCGCCCACAGCCTCGCGCGAGGTGCTGCGCGACTTTGCCAAGGATGATTACATCGCTGCGGTGCTGCGCGCCAAGGAGTACATCGCCGCAGGCGACATGATGCAAGTGCAGGTCGGGCAGCGGCTGCGCAAGCCCTACACCGAGAGCCCCCTAAGCCTGTACCGCGCGCTGCGCTCGCTCAATCCGTCGCCGTACATGTATTTCTACGACATGGGCGACTTCCAGATCGTCGGCGCGTCGCCGGAAATTCTGGTGCGCCGCGAGCACACGCCGGCCGGCGACAAGGTGACCATCCGGCCGCTGGCCGGCACCCGTCCGCGCGGCGCCACGCCCGAGCTGGACATCGCGCTGGAAGCCGAACTGAGCGCCGACCCGAAAGAGCGTGCCGAACACCTGATGCTGATCGACCTGGCGCGCAACGACATCGGGCGCATCGCCAAGACCGGCAGCGTGAAGGTCACGGAGGCCTTCACGGTCGAGCGCTATTCGCATGTGATGCACATCGTGAGCAACGTCGAAGGCCTGCTCAAGGACGGCATCACCAACCTCGATGTGCTCAAGGCCACCTTCCCGGCCGGCACGCTGACCGGTGCGCCTAAGGTGCGGGCGATGGAAATCATCGACGAGCTCGAGCCGGTCAAGCGCGGCATCTACGGCGGTGCCTGCGGCTACCTGAGCTTTGCCGGCGACATGGACGTGGCCATTGCCATTCGCACCGGCATCGTCAAGGACCAGATGCTCTACGTGCAGGCTGCCGCCGGGGTGGTGGCCGACTCGGTGCCCGAGCTCGAATGGCGTGAAACCGAAGCCAAGGCGCGCGCGCTGATCCGCGCGGCCGAACTGGTCGAGGAGGGTTTCTGATGACGCATCACCTCGAACGCAGCGCCACCCCCGAAGTTGGAGGTGCGACATGCTGCTGATGATCGACAACTACGACAGCTTCACCTTCAACCTGGTGCAGTACTTCGCCGAACTGGGCGAAGACGTGCGCGTGTTTCGCAACGACGAGTTGACGCTTGAGGGCATCAGCGAACTGCGACCTGACCGGCTGGTGCTGTCGCCGGGGCCGTGTTCGCCGGCCGAAGCGGGCATTTGCGTGGCCTCGATCGGCCATTTCATGGGCAAGCTGCCGATCCTGGGTGTGTGCCTCGGACACCAGAGCATCGGTGCCGCACTGGGCGGCAACATCATCCGCGCCAAGGTGCAGATGCACGGCAAGACCAGCGAAATCTCGACCGACGAGCGTGGCGTGTTCAGCGGACTGCCGGCCAAGTTCACGGTGATCCGCTATCACTCACTGGCCATCGAGCGCGCGACGCTGCCGGCGGCACTCGAGATCACGGCCACCACCGAAGATGGCGAGATCATGGGCGTGCGCCACCGCGAACTCGCTGGCACCGCCACGCCGCTCGAGGGTGTGCAGTTCCACCCCGAGTCAATCCTCACCGAGCACGGCCACGCGATGCTGAAGAACTTTCTGGATCTCAAGCCGTGAGCATGCCCTTGAGCGACCAGCAGGCGCTGGCTCGTCTGATCGACCACCAGGAAATCGAGCACGATGACATGCTGGGTTTGATGCGTCGCATCATGAACGGCGAGGTGCCGCACGCGGTGCTCGCTGCGCTGCTGATCGGTCTGCGCGTCAAAAGGGAAACCGTGGGTGAGATCACCGCGGCGGCACAGGTGATGCGCGAGTTTTCGACCCAGGTTGAGGTGGCCAACCGGCGGCATCTGGTCGACATCGTTGGAACCGGCGGTGACGGCTCGCACACCTTCAACATCTCGACGTGCAGCATGTTCGTGGCGGCCGCTTGCGGTGCCAGGGTCAGCAAGCACGGTAACCGCAGCGTCTCGAGCAAGTCGGGCAGTGCCGATGTTCTGGAAGCGCTCGGCGCCCAGATCGCCTTGTCGCCCGAACTTATCAGCCGCTGCATCGCCGACACTGGGCTGGGTTTCATGTTCGCCCCTGCCCATCATCCGGCGATGAAGAACGTGGCCCCCGTGCGCAGGGAGCTCGGTGTGCGCACCATCTTCAACATCCTCGGGCCGCTCACCAACCCGGCCGGCGCGCCAAACATCCTGATGGGCGTGTTCAACGCCGAGCTCGTGGGCATTCAGGCTCGGGCGCTGCAACGTCTGGGCGCCGAGCACGCCCTGGTGGTTTACGGCCGCGACGGCATGGATGAAGTCACGCTCGGTGCGTCCACGCGGGTGTGTGAAGTCAAAGACGGCAACCTCAGCGAATACGACATCCACCCCGAGGACTTCGGGCTGCCGATGGCCAGTCAGCGCAGTTTGCGCGTGGAAACACCCGATGACTCCAGGCGCATGCTGGTGGCTGTGCTCGACAACCAGCCCGGTCCCGCGCGCGACATCGTGATGCTCAACGCGGGCGTCGCCCTGTACGCCGCCAATGTGGCACCCACCATGGCTGACGGCGTGGCGTTGGCCCGCGAAGCGCTGGCCAACGGCGGTGCACGCGCGAAATTGAATGAGTTCGTCAGCGCCACGCAGGCGCTCGCGGCAGCCTGAAAGCAGAGCATGAGTGACATCCTCAAGCGAATCGTGGCGGTCAAGCACGACGAGATCCGTGTCGCCCGCGCCGGCCGGGATGAGGCCTCGATGCGGCGTGATGCCGAATCCCTCGGTGGCGTGCGGGATTTCGTGGGTGCCATGCGGTTTCGCGTGGGGCAGGGCCAGGCCGCAGTGATCGCCGAGATCAAAAAAGCCAGCCCGAGCAAAGGCGTGCTGCGCGAGCATTTCGTCCCGTCCGATATCGCCCTCAGCTACGAAAAAGGCGGAGCGGCTTGCCTGAGCGTGCTCACCGACGTGCAGTTTTTCCAGGGGTCGACCGCGTACCTAGACCAAGCGCGCGCCGCGTGCGCGCTACCGGTCCTGCGCAAGGATTTCATGGTCGATGCCTATCAGGTCTACGAGGCGCGGGCCATGGGCGCCGATTGCATCTTGCTGATCGCCGCATGCCTGGACGACGCCCAAATGGCCGACTTGGAAGCGCAGGCGCATGCGCTGGGCATGGCGGTGCTGGTGGAGGTCCACGATGGAGATGAACTGGACCGCGCCCTGAGGCTGAACACGCCGCTGGTGGGCATCAACAACCGCAACCTGCGCACCTTCGAAGTCTCGCTTGACACCACGTTGGGGCTGCTGGATCGGGTGCCAACCGATCGGGTCTTGGTGACGGAGAGCGGCGTGTTGGGGCGCGCCGATGTGGATCGCATGCGCGGTGCCGGTGTGTCGGCCTTTCTGGTCGGCGAGGCTTTCATGCGCGCGGCCGACCCGGGACAGGCCCTCGCGGACCTGTTCAGTTGACGCCGGCCGGCCATGCGCTGTCTGTTCGGAAGTGACAACCTCCCGCCTGCTTGAGTCGATCGACGTTCTGGTTGATGGCCTGACTACCGATTGGCGGACTGAGGTCGAGGCTTGGCGTCAAAGCACTGCGGGTCGGGCTCTGATCGGCCAAGTGGATGCCAGGGTGGCCGCGGGGGCTACCGTCTACCCCGCGCAGGTTTTCCGAGCACTCGAACTCACGCCACTGGCGCGAACCCGCTTGGTGATCCTCGGGCAAGACCCGTATCACGGCGAGGGGCAGGCCGAAGGTCTGGCGTTTTCGGTCCCGCAAGGAGTGCGCGTGCCGCCCAGCTTACGCAACATATTCAAGGAACTGCAGCGAGACCTCGGCGTGATACCGGAGTCAGGTGGGCACTTGGGACACTGGGCTGCGCAGGGCGTGTTGTTGCTCAACTCGAGCCTGACCGTCGAAGCTGGAGCCCCCGGCAGTCACGCCAAGTGCGGATGGCAGCATCTGACGGATCGGCTCATCTCGGCGGCAGCCAAACATCGAGCGCCCAAGGTGTTTTTGCTCTGGGGATCTCACGCGCAGGCTAAAGCGCCACTCATACGGGACGGTTCCGATCGGCATCTCGTGCTTCTCAGCAACCACCCTTCGCCTCTGTCTGCCAACAGGTCACCCCTTCCTTTCGTGGGGAATGGGCATTTTGGACAGGCGACCCGGTATCTCTCGCAGCTTTACGAACACTTCTCTCTCGACTGGTCGATCGATTTCTCTCGCTGACGCATCACAAGAGGGTTCGCAGTTGGCCGATTGCCGTGATAAACTCTCGGGCTCGCCGCGGAGGGGTGGCCGAGTGGTTAATGGCAGCAGACTGTAAATCTGCCCTCTAACGAGTACGCTGGTTCGAATCCAGCCTCCTCCACCATGGCGAAATGACAAAGATTGAACTCCCTTGCGCCTCGGCGCGAGGGGC
>CANGBT010000045.1 GCA_947452135.1 Burkholderiales bacterium | reverse complement strand
ATCTCGCCCATGCGCGCGTCCATCGCCACCCACACGTCGTCGTGTGCCGGCGCGCCGCGCGTCTGGCGTGCGTCTTCGGCCACCGCCAGCAAGGTGTCGATCGGCAGCACCGGCAGATCGGCGCCGAAGGCCAGCCCCTGCGCCACCGAGCAGGCGGTGCGCAAGCCGGTGAAAGCGCCCGGTCCGCGGCCGAAGGCGATGGCGTCGAGGTCGCGCAAACCGATGCCCGCCTGCGCCAGCAGATCGAAGATGGCCGGGATCAGCGTGGTCGAGGCCTGCGCGCCGCCCGGACCTTCATGCGACCAGACGCGACCGTGCACCTGCAGCGCAATGCTCAGGTGCTCGGTGGCCGTGTCGAAGGCCAGGCAGGAACTCAAAGGGGGGGTCACCCAACGAGTCTATCTGCGGGCGCGCCGGCCCCGGACACCGGGCGCCACGGCCCTGGGCGCGCAACGCCCATGCGATCATCAAAGCATGCCTCTCCGCGTGTGCGCCAGCCCCCTTTGCCGCTTCGTGCGCGGCGCTGTCGCCGGCCTGGCGATGGGTCTGGCGGCCGCCGCAGCACCGGCGCAGATGCGCTCACTGCCGAGCGAGGTGGCCGCCGCCCTCGACCGCGCCAAGGTGCCGCGCGAAGCGCTGTCGGTGGTGGTGCAAGACGTGGCGGGCAACGCCCCGGCACGGCTGGCCTGGCAGGCGCAAACGCCGGTCAACCCGGCTTCGCTGATGAAGCTGTTGACCACCAGCGCCGCGCTCGACCTGCTGGGACCGGCCTACACCTGGGACACACCGGTGTGGCTGCAAGGCAGCTGGCGCTCGGGCAGTGCCGGCGTGTTCGACGGCAACCTGGTCATCAAGGGCACGGGCGACCCCAAGCTGGTGATGGAGCGGCTGTGGCTGCTGCTGCGGCGCGTGCAGCAGCTCGGCGTGCGCGAGATCCACGGCGACATCGTGCTCGACCGCAGCGCCTTCGAGGTGCCCGCACAGAACCCGGCCGACTTCGACGGCGAGGCGCTGCGCCCGTACAACGTGGGCGCCGATGCGCTGCTGCTGAACTACAAGTCGGTGTCGCTGACCTTCACGCCCGATGCGGCGCGCGGCATCGCGCTGGTGTCGAGCGAGCCGCCGCTGGCCGGCGTGAGCCTCGACACCCGTGTGCCGCTGGCCACCGGTGCGCTCGCCACCGTGTGCAACGACTGGCGCAGCGCGCTGCAAGCCGACTTTGCCGATCCGAAGCAGCTGCGCCTCAAGGGCAGTTATTCGCCCGCCTGCGGTGAAAAGCTGTGGCCCGTGGCCTACCCCGATCCCGCGGCCTATAACGAACGGCTGCTGGCCGGGCTGTGGTCGGAGATGGGCGGCCAGTTGAGCGGTCGCGTGCGCGATGGGCTTGCGCCCAACACGCCGCCCACCTTCTCGGTGAGTTCGCCCACGCTGCTCGAAGTGATCCGCGACATCAACAAGTTCAGCAACAACGTGATGGCGCAGCAGCTGTTCCTGACGCTCGCGCTCACGCAGCGCGGCCTGGGCACCCCCGACAACGCACGCGAGGTGCTGCACCAGTGGCTGACCACGCGCTACGGTGAAGCCGGGCGCGCCGCACTGATCGACAACGGCTCGGGGCTATCACGCGACACCCGGGTGAGCGCGCAACTGCTGGCGCGGCTGCTGCAAGACATGACTGCCGGTGCGCAGATGTCCGAGCTGATGAGTTCGCTGCCGGTCAGCGGGGTGGACGGCACGATGAAGCGCTCGAAATCACCGCCCGGACGCGCGCACCTGAAGACCGGATCGCTGCGCGACGTGGCGGCCGTGGCCGGCTACGTGCTGACCGCCAGCGGTCACCTGTGGGTGCTGGTGGGCGTCGTCAACCACCCGAATGCGAGCGCCGCCAAACCGGCGCTTGATGCGCTGATCGACTGGACGGCGCGTGATGTGCCCGGCGAACTCGAGGCGATGAAATGACCCGGCGCGCACGCGCCAGAAAGGCACATCAATGAGCGAGTTGTCCTGGATGGACCTGCTGGGTTATGTCGCCGCCACGCTGACCACTGCGTCGTTCATCCCGCAGGCCTGGCTGACGTTTCGCACGGGCAACGTGCGCGGCATCTCGCTGGCGATGTACTCCACCTTCACCGTCGGCGTGGCCCTGTGGCTGGGCTACGGGCTGATGCTCGGCGCCTGGCCGATCATCGCGGCCAACGCCGTCACCCTGCTGCTGGCGCTGGCCATCCTGACGATGAAACTGCGCGGGGGCCGCCGCGGCTGAGCCGCCGCGCCCCCCAGCCGATCAGAACGGGTTGTTGTTGATGATGGAGATCGCCCCGTTGGACAGCAGCGAGTGGCCGATGGGACCGAAGTAGACATCCTTGGCCCACAGCCATGTCGAGTCGGTGGCCGCAGCGGCAGTGCCCACGGCCGGCTGCAAGGTCAACGACGTGCATTGCAGGGGATTGTCGGGAACGCAGGCGGAGTCCGTGATGTTCAGGATCCCGGCTTTCGACGCAGCCTTCGCGTTGTTCACGATGTTGACGAAAGTGTCGAACAGGTTGATCTGGCCGATGCTTCGGCCATTGATGGTGATCTTTGACCGCAGCTGGTCATTGAACGCTCTCGTGAGGCTGGTGAGCAGGGTGCGGCTACCTGCGCCGTCGGCACCGGACTCTTCTGCGTAGGCAAAGGGCGTGTCGCCGACGTTGGGGATGAGCACATACAGCGCACGCGCCTTGTCGTTGGACCCGTACCTGGTGACGCGATCGAACTGTTGGGCCAGCAACTCACCACGGGCGGCAGCCTGGCTCAGTGCATCGGCTTCGCTCAGATCGCCAGACCGCACACTGTGATAGAGCTGGACCACGTCGTTGGTCCCCACCATGATGGTGACCAGATCGGACTTGACCAACGTGCCCGAAGGGCTTGCCAGGAAGTTGGTGATCTGGGTCACCACATCGGCCACTGTGGCACCTGCCGCAGCCTTGATGAAGGCCGTGGTGGACGCTGCGGAAATGTCATTGCACTCGGCGAACACCAACCCGTAGTGAAGGGCGACGATCTGGATCCACAGCGGATTGGTGTAGCAATCGGGCGTGGTGGTGTTTGCGGTGAATCCGTTGATGCCGTACTTTTTGGCATCGATGGCCAGGGGGCTATCGCTTTGCCTCACGATCACGCTGAATTCATCGCCGAACGCGATCAGCCGTGTCGGAAGGTAGTTGGTACCCGATCCGCCGCCACCGCCGCAAGACGTCAACAACAGGGACCCCGCGACAGCCACGGCCACCAGGCTGCTGCGCAGCGCTGCAGCGCTCCACCGATCGATTCTGAAATTCATGCGGACTCCCAAGGAAAAAATGATTGTGGTCGGCTCAGTCAGGCGGCAGCGCGAGCGAGGCGGTCTCTGACGCCGTCCCACTCGGCATCGGCGGGCGGCAACTCCACCCAGATCTGCTGTGCACCCCGGTCGTCGAAGCTGCGCAGCACGCTGAACAGTTCGTGAGCGACTGCAGCGGCGCCGGGTGGCATGGTCTGGTGGATCGCCGCAGCCTGAGCCGGCCACGGCTGGCGCGAATATACCGCCAGCGTCGGCGGTGTTGCGGGCATTTCGCCCGAGTGCGCCGCAGTGAATTGTTCGAGCTCAGCGCGCAACTGGTCGGGGGCCAACAGCCGCACGCGTGCACGCGGCGCGTAGTGGGAATCGAGCGTGCCGGACGCTCGGGGTGCGGCAGCATCGCGCGCCAGCAGGGGTTCACCCAGCACCGCCTCGATCGCCTGGCGCGTGAGCGTGCCCGGGCGCAGCAGCACCGGACGGCCGCGCGAGCAGTCGATGATGGTCGATTCGATGCCCACCTGACAGTCCCCGCCATCGAGCACCCGGAGGTCGCTCTCATCGCCCAGTTCAGCCACCACGTGCGCCGCGCAGGTGGGGCTCAGGCGGCCGAACCGGTTGGCGCTGGGCGCGGCGATGCCCGGCACACCGCGAGCCGCTGCGGCACGCAGCAAGGCCAACGCCACCGGGTGGTCGGGGCAGCGCAACCCGATCGTCGACTGCCCGCCCGCGGATGCGGTGCCCACATCAGGCGAGCGCGGCACGATCACGGTCAGGGGGCCCGGCCAGAACGCTGCGGCCAGGCGCTGCGCCAGCGCAGGCCAGTCGTGGCAAAACCTCGAGGCCGAAGCTGCATCAGCCAGATGCACGATCAACGGGTGATCGGCCGGGCGGCCCTTGGCCTGGAATATCCGCGCCACCGCACGGTCATCGTCGGCGCGTGCGCCCAGGCCGTAGACCGTTTCGGTGGGGAACGCGACCAGCTCACCCGCGGCCAGCGCGTCGGCGCAGGCCGCGATCGCCAGCGGGTCGTGGCCGTCGAGCGGCGGAGCGCGGTTCAAGTGATCGCGCGCCTCAAAACGCGGGCAGACCCAGCACCGCCGCCGCCTCAAGCGCGACACGGCGAGCCTCGGTGGCGCTGGCGGCCGTCACCGTGAGGTGGCCCATCTTGCGTGAGGGCCGGGGTGTGGTCTTGCCGTACAGATGCAAGTGCACGCCCGGCAGCGCCAGCACCCGCGCCCAATCCGGCTCGCGAATGGCTTCGGGTGCCGTGGTACCCGAGGGAAACCAGAGATCGCCCAGCAGGTTGAGCATCACCGCCGGCGAATGCAGCCGGGGCGCGACCAGCGGCGCGCCGGTCATTGCACGCACCTGCAGGTCGAACTGCGACAGCTCGCAGGCGTCGACGCTGTAGTGGCCCGAGTTGTGCGGACGCGGCGCCATTTCGTTGGCCACCAGCCGCCCGTCTTGCAGCACGAAGAACTCGACGCACAGCACGCCCACGTAGTCGAGCGACTCGGCCACGCGGTGCGCGGCGTCGATCGCCTGCTGCTGCACGGCGAGCGCAACGTCGGGCGCGGGCACCTCGGTGACGGCGAGGATGCCGTCGCGATGCAGGTTTTGCTGCAGCGGGAAATGCACGATCTGGCCATCGGCGCTGCGCGCGACGATCACGCTGACCTCGTGCTCGAGCGGCAGCCGCTGCTCGAGCACCACTGAGACGCCGCCCAGCGCCGTCCAGGCCGCCGCCAGTTCGGCACGCGTCGCGACGCGCGCCTGGCCCTTACCGTCGTAGCCCATGCGGGTGGTTTTCAAGATGCCGGGCAGCAGGTGGTCGGGTACCGCATCGAGCTGCGCAGCGGTTTCGATCACGGCGTGCGGCGCGCACGGCACCTTGCAACTTGCAAAGTGGCGCTTCTCGGCGGCGCGGTCCTGGCACACAGCCACTGCTGCCGCGCCCGGCGACACCGGCCGCTGCGTGGCCAGAGCCTTCAGCGCCGCGGCCGGCACGTTCTCGAACTCGGTGGTGATGGCCGCGCAGCGATCGGCGAGCCGGGCCAGGCCCTGCTCGTCGAGGTAGCTGGTCTGGATGTGATGGTGTGCGACCAGGCCCGCCGGGCTGGCCGGATCGCTGTCGAGCACCGCGGTGAAGTAGCCCATCTGCTGAGCCGCGTGCACGAACATGCGGCCGAGTTGGCCGCCGCCCATGACGCCCAAGGTGGCGCCGGGCGCAATGAAAGCGGTCATGTGAGCTGGGAGGTCATCGCACGGGCCGCTTCGGTCTGGCGCGCACGGTAAGCCTCGAGCCGCCCTCGCAGCGCGTCGTCAGCCACGGCGAACATCGCCACCGCGAACAGCGCCGCATTGGCTGCGCCTGCGGTGCCGATGGCGAAAGTGGCCACCGGAATGCCCTTGGGCATCTGAACGATGGAGTGCAGCGAGTCCACCCCCTGCAAATGCCGGCTGGCCACCGGCACGCCGAGCACCGGCACGGTGGTCTTGGCCGCGAGCATGCCGGGCAGGTGCGCTGCGCCGCCAGCGCCGGCGATGATGGCCTTGAGGCCCCTCGCGCCAGCCGATTCGGCATAGGCAAACATGTCGTCGGGCATGCGGTGCGCCGACACCACGCGCGCCTCGAAGGGAATGCCAAACTCGGCGAGAATCTCGGTGGCTGCACGCAGGGTTTCCCAGTCGCTGCTGGACCCCATCACCACCCCCACCACGGCAGGCGCGTTCATGGCCTCGCTCCGTCTTCTGCAAAGCGTTCAATTGTAGGCGCCGCTGCCACCTCAGACGGGCGCAGACCGCTGCGCCACCAAGCACACGACACGACACCATGATCGACATTTCCCTCAAGAACCTGCAAGCTGATCTGATCGAAGCCTCGCTCACGCGGCCGGTGCTGCTCGACATCTGGGCGCCATGGTGCGGGCCGTGCAAATCGCTCGGGCCGCTGCTCGAGAAGCTCGAGGTCGCCTACGCCGGCCGCTTCACGCTGGCCAAGCTGGACTCGGACGCCGAGCCCGACATCGCCGGGCAGCTCTCGCAGATGTTCGGCGTGCGCAGCATCCCGTTTTGCGTGATGTTCAAGGACGGCCAGCCGGTCGATGGCTTCGTGGGCGCGCTGCCTGAAGCCGAGATTCGCCAGTTCCTCGACAAGCACGTGCCCTCGCCTGAAGAACTGGCCACCGAAGAAGATGTGGAGGCCGCCGAAGCCCTGCTGGCCGACGGTCATACCGAAGACGCGATCGCCTTGCTGATGGACGCGGTGGCCACCACCCCCAGCAACGACACCGCGCGCTTCGACTGCCTGCGCGCACTGCTGCTGGCCGGGCGCATCGACGAAGCCCGTGTCGTCTACAACCCGGTGGCAGGCGCCGTGTTGCCCGATGCGCGACTGGTGGCTTGCGGCCACTGGCTGGCGGCGTGCGAAGCGGCGGTTGCGTCGCGCTCGCCCGATGTGCTGGCCGCTGCCATCGCGGCCAACCGGCGTGACTTCGAGGCCCGCTTCGAGCTGGCGCAACTGCACTTCGCCGCCCAGCGCTTCACCGAAGCGATGGACGAGTTGCTGGAGATCGTGATGCGCGACAAGGCCTGGAACGGCGAAGCCGCGCGCAAGACCTACGTCGCCGTGCTCGAGGTGATGAGCAAGCCCGCGGCCAAACCGGAAGCCGCAGCCCCCAAGGGCGCGCTCGAAATCGCCGGGAAGATCAACACCACGCCTGCCGATCCACTGGTCGATCAGTACCGCCGCAAGTTGAGCATGGCGCTGTTCTGATGCGCTGCCGTGCGGCCCGACTCAGGGTGCGGCCGGATCCAGCGCGCGGTTCAGGGTCTCGATGACCGATTGCTGCATGGCGTGCTGTTGCGCCCAGTAGTCGAGGGCCAATTGCCCGTGATATCGGGCAGCAACCTCATCGGCCAGCGCCTCGAACACCTGCGCAAGCCGGCCACAGGCCACGGCCAGATCTTCGACATACATACCGGGGTCGATCAGCGAAGCGGCCACATCGGCATCGGCCTGGGCGCCAGACACGTCACCGGTGTGGAATCGGCACCAGGCGCGATCGGCCAGATGGGCTGCGCGCATGTGCGACAACCCCTGACGCCACGCCTCGTCCAGGTGCGCCGAGTACTGCACCAGCGCCTTGGCGTGCTCGTTTTGGGCTGAAAGCACCAGCGCACGAAAGATCTGCATGTAGGCGTTTTGCGAGACCGTGCCCACCCACTGATCGAAGTTGCACGATGCGTCGACCCAGGCCTGTGCTCGGCGCGCTTCGTCGGTGTCGGGCTCGCCGAGGATGGATGCATGCAGCGCGTGATTGCTGCGGTGGCCGGCCATGGTGAAGGTGATGACACCGAGCGTGGCATCGTCGGTTTCGGCCATCGCGTGTTCGCGGGCACGCGCGTACCAGGGCTGCGCCAGATCGAGCCGGTTGGCCCAGTGGTAGGCCGACGCCGCGACCAAGGATGCGCGCGCCTGCGCCGCGTGGTGACCGGGCGCGGCGAGTCGCAGCGCGGTCGCCAGATGGCGCGCCATCGCGTCCATGTCGTCCTGGGTGAAACAGATGTGCGCCAACCAGGCGGCGCTGAGCGCCTGCAAGTCATGCAGCCCCGCCGCCGCGCTGAGCGCATGGGCTCGCAGCATCTTGTCGCGCCCGGCCGGCACCCGGCCGTTGTAGTGCTCGACCCAGGCCTCGACCACGCAGATCCAAACCGTGACCGAAGCGGCGGGCCGCAAGGCGAACTCGGTGCGCAGGGCAGCCAGTTCGGCATTGGCCTCGTCGAAGAATCCCTGCCGTGCCAGAAAGCCCGCCCGCTCGGCGCGCGCGCACGCCACATCGACCGGGCGCAATGCCGAGGCCAGCGCGGCATCGAGCCGCGCGAGCATGGGCGATGCCGGGGGTTTCATGCCGTCAGTCGCTGCAAGGCCTCGCGGTACCGCTCGGCCGTGTACGCCACCACTTCAGGCGGCAAGGCGGGTGCCGGCGCCTGCTTGTTCCAGGCGGCACCGTCAACCACCGCCTGCTCGAGCCAGTCGCGCACGAACTGCTTGTCGTAGCTCGGCGGATTGAGGCCGGCCTGGAACGCCGCCTCATAGCCCTCGAGCGGCCAGAAGCGCGATGAATCGGGCGTGAGCACCTCGTCCATCAGCGTCAGCGTGCCGGCGTCATCGAGACCGAATTCGAACTTGGTGTCCGCGATGATGATGCCCTTGGTCAGTGCGAACGCAGCAGCGCTTCGGTACAGCTCAATGGCCACATCACGCACCTGCACGGCCAGCGGCTCGCCGATGATCTCGACCATGCGATCGAAGGAGATGTTCTCGTCGTGGTCGCCCATGTCGGCCTTGGTGGCCGGCGTGAAGATCGGCTGTGGCAGCTTCGAGGCGTTGGCCAGACCGTCGGGCAGCTTCACCCCGCACACCTCGCGGTTGTGCTGGTATTCCTTCCAGCCGCTGCCGGCCAAATAACCGCGCACCACCGCCTCAACAGGCAGCGGCTTGAGCCGCTTGACCAGCATTGAGCGGCCGGCCACCTGCGCGCGCTCATCAGGCACCACCACGCTTTCGGGCGACTCGCCGGTCAGGTGGTTGGGCACGATGGCTTTGAGGCGATCGAACCAGAACAGCGCCATTTCGGTGAGCAGCTGGCCCTTGCCGGGAATCGGCTCGCCCATCACGACATCGAAGGCGCTGAGACGGTCGCTGGCGATCATCAGCAGCCGGTCATCGCCGACCGCGTAGTTGTCTCGTACCTTGCCTCGCGCCAGCAAGGGCAGCGAGTGCAGTCGGCTTTCAAGCAGGGCGGAGGTCATCGCGCGGTACTTTCGGTTCGGGGCATCAAACGACGGTTTGCGCGAGTTCGCCCTGCGCATAGCGCTGGGCCACCACGGACAAGGTCTGCGGCTTGATCTTCGCGGCCTGGCCTTCGCAGTTGAACTCGAGGTAACGCTGCTTGCAGATCTGCTTGGCGGCCTCGCGCGCAGGCTTGAGGTAGTCGCGCGGGTCAAACTTGTCGGGGTTTTGGAACATGAACTTGCGGATGGCAGCGGTCATGGCCAGACGCACGTCGGTGTCGATGTTGATCTTGCGAACGCCGAACTTGATGGCCTCCTGGATCTCGCTCACCGGCACGCCATAGGTCTCGCGCATGTCGCCGCCAAATTCGCGGATGGTGGCCAGCAGGTCCTGCGGCACGCTGGAGCTGCCGTGCATCACGAGGTGGGTGTTCGGGATGCGCTGGTTGATTTCCTTGATGCGGCCGATGGCGAGGATGTCGCCTGTGGGCTTGCGGGTGAACTTGTAGGCGCCGTGGCTGGTGCCAATGGCGATGGCCAGCGCGTCGAGCTGGGTGCGCTTGACGAAGTCAGCGGCCTGCTCGGGGTCGGTGAGCAGCTGCTCCATCGTCATCGTGGCGTCAGTGCCGTGGCCGTCTTCCTTGTCGCCTTTCATGGTCTCGAGCGAGCCCAGGCAGCCGAGTTCGCCCTCGACGGTGACGCCCAGCGCGTGCGCCATGTCGACCACCTTGCGCGTCACTTCGATGTTGTAGTCGTAGCTGGCGATGGTCTTGCCGTCGGCTTGCAGCGAGCCGTCCATCATCACCGAGCTGAAGCCCAGATCGATCGCGCCCTTGCACACATCGGGGCTTTGCCCATGGTCCTGGTGCATCACCAGCGGGATGTTCGGCCAGCTCTCCACCGCCGCTTGAATCAGGTGCTTGATGAAGGGCTCGCCGGCGTATTTGCGCGCACCGGCGCTGGCTTGCAGGATCACGGGAGCGCCGACTTCAGCAGCGGCCGACATCACCGCTTGAACCTGCTCGAGGTTGTTCACGTTGAACGCCGGAATGCCATAGGAATTTTCGGCAGCGTGATCGAGCAGCTGGCGCATCGAAACGAGAGGCATGGTCTGTTTTTCCTGGGATATGAATGGAGTGACGTCGTGCCCGGGGCCTCAGGCCACGCGGCAGATCTTGAGCATGTTGGTGCCGCCGGGGTGGCCCATGGGCTCGCCCACCGTGATCGCGTAGGTGTCGCCCGACTTGAGCACGCCTTGTTCGACCAGCAGAGATTCGGCCTTGGTCAGAGCCTGATCACGGTCGGTGAAGCTGGGGATCAGCAGCGGGCGCACGTTTCGGTAGAGCGTCATCTTGCGCTGGCTGTTGACCTGCGAAGTCAGACCGTAAATGGGCACGTGGATGCGGTGACGGCTCATCCACAGCGCGGTCGAGCCGGACTCCGTCAGCGCCAGGATCGCCTTGCAGCCCAGGTGGTAGGCGGCAAACAGGGCAGCCATGGCAATCGACTGGTCAATCCGCCCGAACAGCTTGTTGGTGAAGTCCGCATCGAGCGAGACTTCCTCTGCGCGCTCGGCCTCGATGCAGATCGTCGACATCATCTCGACGGTTTCCACCGGGTACTTGCCGGCGGCCGTCTCTGCGCTGAGCATTACCGCGTCGGTGCCGTCGAGCACGGCATTGGCCACGTCGCTGACCTCGGCGCGCGTGGGCACCGGGTTGACGATCATCGACTCCATCATCTGTGTGGCGGTGATGACGATGCGATCGAGCTCGCGCGCCATCTTGATCATCTTCTTTTGCAGCGCCGGCACGGTGGCGTTACCGACCTCCACCGCCAGATCGCCGCGCGCGACCATGATGCCGTCGCTGGCGCGCAGGATGCTCTCGAGCACGGGGATGGCTTCACTGCGCTCGATCTTGGCGATCAGCGCCGCACGGTGCTTGGTGGATTCGCCGGCCACGTTGGCCAGCTGGCGGGCCATTTCCATGTCGGTGGCGTTCTTCGGAAAGCTCACCGCGAGGTACTCGCACTGGAAGCTCATCGCAGTCTTGATGTCTTCCATGTCCTTGGCGGTCAACGCCGGCGCCGTCAGACCGCCACCAGCCTTGTTGATGCCCTTGTTGTTGGACAACTCGCCGCCCACCACGACGGTGGTGTGGACCTCGGCGCCGCGCACCGCGTTGACCGTGAGCTTGAGCAGCCCGTCGTTGAGCAGCAAGGTGTCACCCGGGCGCAGATCGCGCGGCAGCTCCTTGTAGTCGAGGCCCACGCGCTCATTGGTGCCGAGCTCGGTGGTTGCGCCATCGAGGATGAACGCCTGACCCGGCTCAAGCATCGTCTTGCCGCCCTCGAACTTGCCCACGCGGATCTTCGGGCCCTGCAGGTCAGCCATGATGGCGACCTCCTTGCCGACCCGGCGGGCCACCTCGCGCACCAGCGTGGCACGGTCGATGTGGTCTTGCGCCGAACCGTGCGAGAAATTGAGCCGCACCACATCGACGCCGGCGCGGATCATCCGCTCGAGGACCTCGGGTGAGCTCGATGCCGGGCCGAGGGTGGCGACGATCTTGGTGGCTCGGGTCATGGACGAAATCTCCGGTGGTTCAAACGGGAAGGAAACGAAGCGAGCAGCTCGCCCGAAGGCCAGCTAGTGTGCGGTCTCCAGTGCGCGGCGCTCGAGCACCTCGATGGCCGGTAGCACGCGGCCTTCCAGCATCTCGAGGAAGGCACCGCCGCCCGTGCAGATGTAGCTCACGCCCGACTCGACGCCGAACTTGGCAATGGCCGCCAGCGTGTCGCCGCCCCCGGCAATGCTGAAGGCGTCCGACTGCGCGATGGCATGGGCGATGGCTTCGGTGCCATGAGAAAACGCCTCGAACTCGAACACCCCCACCGGGCCGTTCCACACGATGGTGCCGGCGGATTTGAGCAACTGCGCCAGCGCAGCGGCCGTCTGCGGACCGATGTCGAGGATCATGTCGTCGTCAGCCACGTCGGCAGCCGCCTTGATGGTGGCCGGCGCATCGGCAGCAAAGGACTTGGCCGTGACCACGTCGACCGGGATCGGCACGCCGGCGCCGCGCGATCGCATGGATGCGATCACCGCGCGAGCCTTGTCCACCAGATCGGCCTCGACCAATGACTTGCCAATGGGCAAGCCTGCGGCGAGCATGAAGGTGTTGGCGATGCCGCCGCCGACGATCAGCCGGTCCACCTTGGCCGACAGCGAATCCAGGATCGTGAGCTTGGTGCTGACCTTGCTGCCGGCGACGATGGCCACCAACGGCCGCTGCGGTTGCGCCATCGCCTTCGTGATGGCGTCGACCTCGCCGGCCAACAACGGCCCGGCGCACGCCAGTGGCGCGAATCGCGCCACGCCGTGCGTCGAAGCCTGCGCGCGGTGTGCGGCGCCAAAGGCGTCATTGACGAAGATGTCGCACAGCGCGGCCATCTTGCGGCTGAGCCCTTCGTCGTTCTTGCTCTCGCCCACGTTCAAGCGGCAGTTCTCCAGCATCACCAACTCGCCCGAGGCGATGGGTCGTCCATCGATGCTGACGCCATCGACCCAGTCGGCGATCAGCGGCACAGGTCGGCCGAGCAACTCGCCAAAGTGGCGAGCGATCGGAGCCAGCGAATCCTCAGGCGTCATCTGCCCTTCGATGGGGCGACCCAGGTGCGAAGTGACCATCACGGCAGCGCCGGCCTGCAACGCCGCTTCAATGCACGGCAGGGAAGCGCGAATACGGGTGTCGTCCGAGACGCGGCCATCGGCGTCTTGCGGCACGTTGAAGTCGACACGGATCAGAACCCGCTTGCCAGCCACTTGGCGGGCGGCGATCAGGTCAGTAAAAAGGATGGCGTTCATGCGGGAAAAACCTCTCTTGCAGGAAGTTTAAAGGGGCAAAGTTTCGAGTTGTCCCACGTGCAGCGGGTCAATGCAGGTGGCGCGCTGTGGACCGCAACGGCGCAACCCAGCTCAGCCTGGGACGCCCACCGAGCGAATCTCAATGGGCCTTGGTGGCCTTGGCCGGCTTGGCTGGAGGTGCGTCTTCCGAGGCAGCTTCGCTTTCAGGCGACTTTCCGCTGGCGCCCTGTGGATTCAACTGCGGGGGCACCGGGTCGATCTTGTTTTCACGCATGTAGTCGTTCATGTCGCGCCAACCTGCGAAAACCGCAGCCTTGTCGGCGCGCTTGTTCAATGCGTAACAGTCCTCGATCGCACGCCCCGCGTGGCGGCAAGCCCCACCGATGGCGTTGCCCTCGGCCACTCGGGCCGCAGCGACCTTTTCAGGCGACTCGATGCCCAATTGATCGCAACCGGCCAGCAAAGCGGCGGCAGCCACCAGCGCCCAGTTCGCTCGCCGCGACAGGTCAGTCATGAGGAAAGATGTGAGGAACATGGGACAAACGCCTTTTTCTTGACTTCGGCAACCGGCAAGGCAACTTGAACGGCGGGGTCACCGAGCATCGCCCGATCATGCGCCGAGAGATTCGAAACGCTCGCCGACCAGCGGCCCCTGGTTGTGCACAAACTGCGCCGCACTCAGGCGCTTGCCGCCCGCACGCTGCAGTTCCATCAGGCGCAAGGCCCCGAGCCCACACGCGACCGTGACACCATCCGCCGCAGCCGAGATCACGGTCCCCGCCGGCGCAGAGCTCGGCACGACCACAGGGACCGCCCGCCACAGCTTGACCGTCTCGCCGCGCAGCTTCGATACCGCCCCCGGCGCAGGGTTGAAGGCGCAAATACGCCGGGCGATGACGTCAGCATCGTGGTTCCAGTCGACGGGAGCTTCGGCCTTGTCGATCTTGCGAGCGTAGGTCACGCCCTCGACCGGTTGAGCAATAGCGGTCAAGTGTCCGCGCTCCGAGCGCTGCAAGGCCTCGACGATCAGTCTGCCTCCCAAGTCAGCCAGGCGGTCATGCAGCGAGCCGGTCGTGTCGTCGGGGGCGACCTCCATCTCCTCGGCAAGCAGCATTGGCCCCGTGTCGAGGCCGGCGTCCATCTGCATCACGGTGATGCCGGTGCGGTCGTCACCTGCTTCGATGGCACGGTGAATAGGAGCAGCACCACGCCAGCGCGGCAACAGCGATGCATGAATGTTCAGGCAACCCAGGCGCGGCAGACACAGCGTCCACTCGGGAAGAATGAGCCCGTAGGCGGCCACCACCATGACGTCGATGTGCGCGGCCATCAGCAACGCACGCGCGTGCTCGGCCTCAGCCGCGTGACGGCCATCAAGCCTCAACCCATGGGGCTGGAAGACAGGGAGTCCTTGCTCCAAGGCCCATGCCTTCACGGCCGAGGGTTGCAACTGCTGCCCTCGCCCAGCCGGGCGATCCGGCTGCGTCAATACCAGCGGAATCTCGAACCCGCTGGCATGCAGCGCGGCCAACGCCACCCGTGCGAACTCGGGCGTTCCCGCGAAGGCCAGCCTCACTCGCGCCCGTCCAGGCAGGCCGATTCAACGCCCCTCATCTTGGGCCTGCTTGAGCAACTTGGTCTTGATTCGTGTGCGCTTGAGCATGCTGAGGTAGTCGACGAAGACCTTGCCACGCAAGTGATCCATTTCATGCTGGATGCACTTGGACAGAAGCTCATCGGCATCGAACTCGACCTGTTGCCCGTCCCGGTCGAGCGCTCGAACCCGAACGCGGGCGGCACGCACCACCTTGTCGAAGATTGCGGGAACCGACAGGCACCCCTCTTCGCCAACCACTTGCTCATCGCTCACCGACAGCAGCTCGGGGTTGATCAACACCCGTGGCTCGTTGCGAGTCTCGGAGGTGTCCATGACGATCACCTGCTCATGCACATCCACCTGTGTGGCGGCAAGACCGATACCGTCGGCCGCGTACATGGTTTCGATCATGTCGCTGACCAGCGTAGAGATGCGCTCGTCAACATGGCTCACCGGCTTGGCAACGGTTTTCAGCCGCGGGTCGGGGTAACGCAGGATGGTGAGCTTGGTCATGGGAGACAAATCGACAGGCGCACCTGTTGGCACGCCATCACATGGCTGGGATCGCACGTGCTGAGAATCGTTCCTCACGTTAGACAATGAGGCCCCACGTCCGCAACGGCGTTGGTGTTCAGGCGCAAAATCTGTGCACCTAGAAACAGATTTTCGCTGAATTTCCGGTCTTGTCGGCCGATACGATCCGGTGAGCGTTCAGCGCGCCTGTTCAGGCCAGATCGTGGTGCGGCGCCTTTGGCGTCCCTTTGGGAGATTCATTGCATGACGCGAGCCGCCTTTTGTGCCTTTCCATTCCGCTGGCTCGCGCCGGCGGGGTTGTTCTTGGCTGCTGCCGCCTTGAGCGGTGCAGCAGTCGCCGCTTCGGCGTCAGCACCAGAACTCACCGAACAACAGCGGGGCACCGCCCAAAAAGTTGCTGCTTCCGGGGTGCCGCTCTCTGAGCTCGCCGCCAACGCACCTGACTCGTACACGGTGAAGTCAGGCGACACACTTTGGGGTATTTCCGGCCTGTTTTTGCAGCGCCCCTGGCGCTGGCCCGAGTTGTGGGGGATGAACCTCGAGGAGATCCGCAACCCGCACATGATTTTCCCGGGGCAGATCCTTCATCTCGACACGTCCAGTGGTCGGGCTCGACTTCTGGTGGGCAAGCCGCTCGGTAGTGACGTGGTCAAGCTTTCCCCCCAGGTTCGCACTGCAAAGCTTGAAACCTCGGCCATCACCTCCATCCCATTCAACCTGATCGAGCCTTTCCTCAACGAGGCCGTGATTTTCGAAGGTGACACGCTCAACAGCGCACCACGCATCGTCGCCACTCAGGAAGGGCGTGTGTTGCTCTCAAGGGGCGACACGGCTTACGTTCGTGGAGATCGTGGGCAAAACACTGTATTTCGCATCTTCCGTCAGGCCACGGCGCTGAGGGATCCGTCAACCCGAGAAGTGCTCGGCTATGAGGCACCCTTCGTGGGTACAGCAGAACTCGTGCGCACAGGTGACGCGCAGGCAGTTGGTTCAAGCAAGGCTGATGTCGTTCCCGACACCTTCCTTGTGACGAGCATCCGCCAGGAAGCCGGAGTCGGTGATCGGCTCGCGCCAGTGGTTGCCCATGAGTACGAGAACTACGCCCCCCATGCGCCTCAGGGCGATGTGGCAGGTCAGATCGTGTCGATTTATGGTGATGCCCTGACCGCAGGGCAGAGTCAGATCGTCGCGCTGAACCGAGGCGCCAGCGACGGCGTGGAGCGTGGTCATGTGCTGGCCCTGTGGCACGACGGTCGACGGGAAGTTGATCCTACCGATGGCCGGCGAACGCTCATGAAGTTACCGGACGAGCGGCACGGCGAGTTATTCGTGTTTCGGGTGTTCAGCCGGATGTCATACGCATTGATCATGTCCGTGAAGGAGCCGGTGAAGGTGGGTGACCGCTTCACCAAGCCCTGATCTCACTCGGGAGCTCACGACGTGATGGAGCGTCCGGAGCTGGAGGCCTGGCTGAGGTTGCTCGGGGCTCCCGGTGTGGGTCGTGCCTCTGCTCGAAAGCTGCTCGCGGCTTTCGGTTCTGTTGAGGCGACGGTCGAGGCACCGGTCACAGCGCTTCGAGAGGTGGTGGGAGCGGCCGCGACCAAGTCGTTGTCCATAGCCCCAGAGGGGCTCGCTGCAGCGGTCGAAATGGCCCTCGCTTGGCAGCATACGGGCGATCCTGACAGCCCTAGCCGGGCCATCATCCCGGTGGGTGACCCCAGATATCCGGTGCAACTGCTCGATACGGCCGACCCGCCCCTGCTGCTTTACGCCCAGGGAAGCCTCGATCTGCTACTGACCGACAAGGCGATCGCCATTGTGGGTAGCCGCAACCCAACCCCGCAGGGGGAGCAGACCGCACGTGATTTCGCAAGAAACCTCGGCGACGCGGGTTGGGTGATCGTCTCAGGCTTGGCACTTGGCGTCGACGCGGCGGCGCACGAGGGCGCTTTGGCCAGCGGGCAAGGAACGATAGCCGTTGTGGGAACCGGACTCGACCGTGTCTATCCCCGGAGCCACCTCGGGCTGGCGCATCGAATTTCACAAGCTGGGCTGATCCTCAGCGAGTTTGCGCTGGGTACCCCGCCAATGGCAGCGCACTTCCCCCTGCGCAACCGGGTAATCGCCGGCCTGACCAAGGGCACTCTGGTCGTGGAGGCAGCGCTGCAGTCAGGTTCTCTCATCACTGCCCGCCTCGCGTCAGAAGCGGGCCGGGAAGTGTTTGCCATACCTGGATCGATTCATTCACCTCAATCCCGTGGCTGCCATGCGCTGATCAAACAGGGTGCCAAATTGGTCGAAACAGCGCAGGACGTCTTGGACGAATTCGGAGTCCCCCCTCTCGAAAGGGCCCAACCACTGGGTCCTTCGACAGGCCAAACGGTAGGAGCGGACCCAATTCTTGAAGCAATGGGGCACGAGCTGGTGTCTTTGGACGCCCTGGTCGCTCGCACGGGTTGGTCAACGCAAGATATCAACATCAGGCTGCTTGACCTTGAGTTATCCGGCCGAGTGGTCAGGCGGCCGGGCCAGCTTTTTCAGCGCATTGATACCGCCTGAACTCGCCCCTCCGACAATTCGATCGCGCAAACTCCTCGGGTATAGTCAATTCATGTTCGATGTGCTTGTCTACCTGTACGAGAACTATTGGCGTCCAGACGCGTGCCCAGATCAGGCGCGCCTGACACGAAAACTTTCGTCAGTCGGATTCGAGTCCGACGAGATTCAGGAAGCCCTGTCTTGGCTTGAAGGCTTGGCGGGCGCTGCTGAGTCGTATGTGGGTGTGCAAGGTGAACTCAGCCTCCGCGTGTACTCACCATCGGAACAAGAACACCTCGGTGAGCACTCGATTGGGTTCATCAGTTTCCTTGAGTCGGCTGGCGTGTTACCTCCGCCCATGCGAGAGATGGTGATTGATCGCGCCAGCGTGATCTCCGGCGGCCCACTCGATTTGGAGGACTTGAAGATCATCGTGCTGATGGTTTTTTGGAGCCTCGGCGAGGAGCCCGACGCTCTCATTCTTGATGAGTTATTCGTCGATGAAGAGGATCGGCTGATCCATTGACGCTTGAGCAATTGATTGAAAAAGCCGCTCTCTCAAGGGCGGCTTTTTTGTGGGCGCCGGACCTTCGGCATTTACGGCGCGAGCGCTTCGTCGACGTGACCTGCCCCCTTCCGCCGTACCAATGTTTTGGCAGGAGTCCTGGTTGAAGGTTACTGGATCTCGTTATTGGTTGGTTTGAGCTGTTGAGCAGCATCGCCGGCATGCCGGCGATGCTGCTCGGCGAAGCGCGCTGGTGGCACGCGCCCGATGCTTCCGTGGGGTCGCACTTCGTTGTAGTCGAGCCGCCAAGCAGCGATCTCTTTGCGCGCCTGGTGCAGCGTCTGGAACCAGTGCTCGTTCAGGCACTCATCGCGGAAGCGGCCATTGAAGCTCTCGATGTAGCCGTT
>CANGBT010000044.1 GCA_947452135.1 Burkholderiales bacterium | reverse complement strand
GAACACCACGTAGGTCGTCTTGCGCCCGAGCTTGTCGGACAGGCTGGCCCAGAAGAAGCGCCCGCCGATGTTGAACAGGCTCAGCAGCGCGGTGAAGCCCGCGGCCACGCCGGCGATGGCGGTGAGCTCGGTCTTGTCGAGCTCGCCGAACTTCTTGGCCAGACCGATCAGGCTGCCGCCAAACACTTCTTGCAGCATCGGGCTGGCCATGCCGATCACGCCGATGCCTGCCGAGACGTTCATGCACAGCACCAGCCACACCAGCCAGAACTGCGGAATGCCCCAGACCTTGCGCACGTGCACATGGCGCTGGGTGATCATGGCGTCGTTCGTTCGCGCAGCCGGTGGCGTCCAGCCGGCGGGCTTCCAGCCTGATGCCGGGATGCGGTACGACAGCGCCCCGCCCATCATGAAGACGAAGTAGATCGCCGCCATCACCACGAAGGTGGGCGCCACACCCATCTGCTCGGGCGTGGCAAAGGCCTTCATGAGCTCGGCCGCCAGCGGCGAGCCGATCATGGCGCCGCCGCCGAAGCCCATGATGGCCATGCCGGTGGCCATGCCGCGGCGGTCAGGAAACCATTTGATGAGGGTGCTGACCGGCGAGATGTAGCCCAGCCCCAGCCCGATGCCGCCGATCACGCCCGAGCCCAGCAGCATCATCCAGAACTGGTGCTGTTGCACGCCCAGCGCCGAGATCAGCATGCCTCCGCACCAGCACATGGCGCTGACCACGCCGGCCTTGCGCGGTCCCACCCGTTCGAGCCAGCCGCCCCACAGCGCGGCCGAGCTGCCCAGCAGCACGAAGAACAGCGTGTACATCCAGCCCAGTGTCGAGATCTTCCAGTCGCAGTTGCTGATGAACAACTCCTGCCAGAAGCCCACCTCGGGGCCGCACTTGATGGCTTCCTTGATGCCCAGCGCTTTCGACAGCGGCAGCCAGAACACCGAAAAGCCATACGCCATGCCGATGCACAGATGGATGGCCAGCGCGGCCGGTGGCACCAGCCAGCGGTTGAAGCCGGGCGGGGCGATGGTGCGCTCCTTGGCCAGGAAGCTGTCGTTGCTGGAGCGTCCAGCGTCGGGGTTGGGAACCTGGGCCATCGTGACTCCGATCAGTGATTGCGCTGCTTGTTGTGTCTCACGCGTCGTTGCGCGCGAGCCGCATTCTCTTCGGTGTGCCATCGCCCGTGCGAGCCCTTGATGATTTGTCTCAAGGGCGCGGGGGCTCGAATGGCCAGACTCGTCAGCGTGGCATGGGCGCATGGGGCTGCCCGGTGAAGTCAGGCCTCAAGCCGCAACGCGGTAGCGAGGGTCGCGAAGGTGAAGACCATGTCGAAGTTCCTGGTGTTGGCGCTCGTGTCGACCGTCTGGCTGTCGGGTTGCGCCGTGGAGTTCGAGAACACGCAGGCCGCGCGGGAAATCGCCGAGCTCGACAAGCCGCCCGGCTCGGTCTACACCGGCTGGCGCGTGTATCAGGACAAGTGCGCCGGCTGCCACGGGGCCGAGGCTTCCGGCTCGGTGAACGCCCCCGACCTGCTGCTGCGCGTGCGCGACCTCGGAGCGCAGCGCTTCGTGAGTCTGGTGCTGCAGCGCTACGACTGGGGTCTGCCTGCGGAGCAGGCCAAGGCACAGACACCGGCGCGTGAAGCCCTGATCGAAGACATCCTGCAGCGCAAGGAATCCCCGATGGCCATGCCTGCCTGGGGCGACGAGGCGCGCGTGAGCGCGCACATCCTGGATGTGTACGCGTATCTGTCGGCGCGCTCCGAAGGCACGCAGGGCCCGGGCCGGCCGGTGCCCTGAGTCCCAGTAAGTCCCCGTCAGCGGCGCGCGCGCAGCCGCACCGGCATCGCGCTGGGCATCATGGTGAAGGCCATCACTTCCTTGATCGACTCGCGCTCGGTGGCGAGTTCCATCGTGAAGTTGCGGCACAGCATCGACAGCACCAGCCGCATCTCGACGCCGGCGAGCTGACGCCCCGGGCACACGCGCGGGCCGGCACCAAACTGCACATAGGCGCGGCTGTCGTGTGCCAGCTCGGCGTGGCGGTCGTCGGTCCAGCGCTCGGGCAGGTAAGTGCTGGCCTGGCCGAAGTGCTGCTCATCGAGCATGGCCGCACGCGTCACGAAAAACACCGGTGTGCCGGCCGGAACCGCCACGCCACCCAGCACCTTGTCGGCGACCGCCTCGGTGAAAAACATGGGCACGATGGGCTTGAGCCGCGTGGCTTCGGTGGCCAGCGCCTCGAAGGCATCGAGACGCTTCACGTCGTCGTACTGCGCGCAAATCAAGGCTTCGCCCATCAACGTAGCGGCTTCGTCATGCAAACGCGCTTGCAGCGCCGGCTCGGCCGACAGGAAGTACATCGTCCACGACAGCGTGTGCGCGGTGGTGTCTTCGCCGGCCATCAGCAAGGTGATCACGTTGGCAAAGATGGTTTCGTCGGTGATGCCCGAGCCGGGCTCGTTGCTGGCGATCAGCATGGCTTCGAGCAGGTTGCGTGGGCGCTCGCCCGGTTGCGCGTGCAAGCGAGCCCGGGTGCGCTCGATCAGCCCATCGACGTGCTCGCGCACCGATTGCATCGAGCGGTCGAAGTGGCGGTCGCGCGGCAGCCGTACGTAGCGCCACCACGGAAACGGTGCGTTGATGCGCGACATCAGCATCGGGAAGATCAGCGCGAGCTGGTCCTGAATGACGTTGCCCGACTGCTCGAGCGTGTTGGGGTCTTCGCCAAACGCCAGCGCCGTGGTCACGTCCACCGTGTAGCGCACCAGATCGACGGCCATGTCGACCGTTTCTCCGGCGTCGGCGGCGCGCTGCCAGCGCAGTCGCAGCCGCTCGGTGATGGCTTGCAGGGCCGGGTAGAACGCGCGGAAATTGGTGGCGGCCAGTGCTTGCATCACCAGCTTGCGCTGAGGCCGCCAGGCCTCACCCTCAATGGAAAACAGCCCGTTGGCGTGCTGCTCGGCGATCACCGATTCGATCGGCGAGTAGCGCCGGTAGCCCTCGGGCCGATCGCGCAGCACGGTTTGAAGCAGCTCCGGGTCGGAGCACACCAGCACGCGTCGGGTGCCCAGATCGAGCGTGTACATCGGACCCAGTTCGCGGGCCCATTGCTCGAGCGTGAGGTGCAGCCGCTCAGGCGCGAGTTGCAGCAAGTTGCCGATCAACGGCAGGCCCTTGGGCGAGGGCAGGTCGGCCAGTCGGCGAATGCTGCTGTCGGTCAGGGTCTGCGACATCGTTTCCTTCTCCGGCGGTTGCCTGCCTCCAACGGCCACGTGCGCGGCGATGCGGCCATTGTCCGCATGCGTCAGGGCTCAGCGGCCGACCGTGAAGCCCTTTGAGCCCGTCTTGATGCGGATCGGCGGTGCCGTGCGGTCGTAAGGCGCGAGCGCCTCACCGCGGATCGTCGCTGCAATTTGCCGCGCCTGCCTCGCAATCGGCTCGATGAACCGCAGCGCCTGGCCGTCGATGCTGATGCAGTCACCCAGCGCGTGGATCGTGGGCACGTTGGTGTGCAGCGTGACCGGATCGACCGCGATGCCGTTGTTCCAGCTCAATCCGGCCGACTGCGCCAGCCGGTGCGGTGTTTGCAAGCCGGTGGCCGCGATGAGGTGCTCGGCGTCAAAGCGCCGTCCGTCGTCGGCGTGCACGGTGCGCACGCCACCTTGATCGCTGACGCCGGTGATGCGCACCCCGCCGATGAACTCGAGCGGCAGGCCCTGCCAGGCGGCCAGCAGTTCGCGCGAGGTGTCCTCGCACAGCAGGCTGGCGAGTGGCCGCTCGTTGAGGTCGAGCAGCGTCACCGGGTGGCCGGCCAGCGCGAGGTCATTGGCCAGCTCGCAGCCCACCAGACCGGCGCCGGCGATCAGCAAGCGCTGCACGGGCCGGGCGCCGGGTTCGCCCAGCTGCTCGCGAAATTTCAGGTACGCGTCGAGGTGGTTGATGCGCCAGCACAGCGCAGCGGGCAGTTGTGGGAGATCGAGCGGATCGGCCCCGTGCGCGAGCACCAGATGGCGGTAGCGCAGCGTGCCGCGCGTGGTGCGCAAGGAACGCGCGCCAGCCGACACGCTGATGGCCCGTGTGCGTGTGAGCAGCCGCACGCCGAGCCTTGCTGCTGCTTCGTCCGCGGTCTGCCTGACCAGCGACGCCGGGGCGATGCCCTTGGCCAGTGCCACCGACAGCAGCGGCTTGTCGTACACATGCCCCGGACAGGCGGTGACGATGGTGATCGGCAGGTCGGCGTCGTGCTCGCGCAGTGCCTGGGCCATGTGCCAGCCCGCGCAACCGGCGCCGACGATGACGACACCGGCATCGTGGCGAGCGCCCAGGCCCGTGCGCCGGGTGGAGGAGGCCGCAGCGGCCGTGCGCCGCAGCGTGGGCAGCGGCTCATAGGGCTCGAAGTCGGCCTTGCTCACGCCACACAGCGGGCAGGCCCAGTCGTCGGGGATGTCCTCGAAGCGCGTGCCGGGCGGCAACCCGCCATCGGCATCGCCCAGCGCCTCGTCATAGATCCAGCCGCAGGCGCGGCAAATGAAGCTGCGCCAGGCTTGCGCGGTCATGCGGCCCTCGCCATGCTGCCGAGCGACGGGTTCGTGCGGGCGTTCAAGCCGGCGCCACGGTGGCGCTGAGCCGCGCGATTTCCTTGCGCAGGTGCTTGACCGCCGGCGTGACGATGGCCACGAAGTGAGACTCGCGCACCCGCCGCTGCACCGCCGAGCTCATCAGGTAGCCGCGCGCGCCGTGATGCAGCAGCGCCGACTGCGCCGCGCGCAACGCCAGTTCGGACGCGTGGGCGCGTGTGTCGCACACGTCGATCAGGTACTCGGTGCTGGCTTCGAACGGCGTGCGGGCCAGTCGCATCGCGCGTTCGGTCAGCGCATTGAGCTCGGCCTGCAGCTCGTCGGGCCGGTCGTCGAGAAACTCATTGACGTGACCGAGCGAGCGTTCGACGTCCCACATGGAATCGATGGCGCCTTGCGTCACGCCCAGCCCCATGCCGCACTGCAGCAGCACGAACGCGGCGCGCACGCGGCCGATGAACGGCCGGGCCGGATCGGCGATGAGCGTGTCAGCGCCGATGAAGTGATCGGTCAGCCGCACCGCCCAGGTGTTGGTGCCCTCCATGGCCGAGAACGACGGGCAGTTGCGCAGCTCGACGCCCTCGCCGTCGCAGCGCACGATGAACATGATCTCGTGGCCGCTGTCTGCGCCCTCGACTGCGGCCACCGCGCCGAAGTAGTGGTCGGGCCCGAGGTGGCTCACCCACGGCAGCGTGCCGTTGACCCGGTAGCCGCCTTCGACACGGTGCGCGTGCAGCAAGAAGGTCTCGATGCCCGCGAAGGTCTTCATCGGGTTGCTCAGGCCGGTGGCGCCCAGCGTGCGTGCCGAGGCGTGGTCGAGCAGCGCCTGACCGGCCAGCGCCGGGTTGCCCGACTCTTCCATGTACAGGCCGCACGCGTCGTGGCACCACACCATGAAACCGGTGGCGCCGCACACCCGCGACACCTCGGCCATGGCCGCGATGGCCGAACCGTAGTCGTGCTGGCCGTCGAGCCGCAGATGGGCCCGCAAGGCGCCCACGGCACCAAGCCGCTGGAGCACCGCCTTCGGGTAGGTGCCCTGGCGGTCGATGGCGTCGGCGATGGCTGCCAGGTCGCCGGTGGCGATTGCCCGCACGGCGTCGATCAGCGGCTGCCGGTCAGCGGCCCACGGCGCCGCCGAGCCGCTGGCGGCATCGGGCGCGGGATCGGCGAGCACAGCTGACATGCGGGACTCCTCGAAGCTTGGGTGCGCGATCAGGCCAGATCGATCTGGAACGGGATCGGGTTGCGCATGCTGTTGGCCACCGGCGAATACATGTTGGCGTGCTGCACGATCTCATCGAGCACTTCGCGCGTGGCGTCGCCCTCGACGACCACCTTCACGCGGATCGCCTGAAAGCCCATGTCGGCCGGTGCCTTCAGTGCGCCGCCGGCACCCCAGGCCGCGGGGTTGCCGATGTCGCCTTCCAGGAAAAGCTCGAGCTTGCTCAGCTTGACCTGCTTCCAGGTGGCCACGGCGGTGATGCCCACCGCGAGGCAGCCGCCCAGCGCCGACAGCACGATCTCGCCGGGCGCCGGTGCGGTGTCCTGGCCGAACAGGTGAGGCGGCTCGTCGACCACCACCGGTGCGTGGTTGCCCACGTAGCTCAGCGTGCGGTACTGGCCTTCGACCACGGTGTGGACCTTGTTGGTGCCGCGCGAGGCGGGGTTGTTGCGACCCTTTTCGGCGAAGGCCAGCAGGCCGTCACGGTCGATCGGGCGCAGGTAGGTCTTGACGGTGGTCGTGTTGTCGGTCGATGACATGAGCTGAGTCTCCGGAAATGGTTGAAAGCGCGCTGAGGCGCCGTGGATGTGTCGAGCCGCTCCGGCCGGCGGCAGATCTGCCCACCGGCCCGCCGGACGCACGAAGCCATCCACCTTGCGGGCCCGCGATTTTATGCACCGCGCCGGGGCGTGCGTGCGTCCAGGCGACGCGCCGGTCGGCATCTTTGTGCCATCAATGGTTGCAAAGATTCGTTGCCTGCTGCTTCGCCAGCCGGCACAGTGCGCGGCCCCCCGACAAGTCGCGTATTCACGCCGCGGGCCGGGGGTGAAACAATCACGAGCTTTGCCTTCATTCCAGACTGACCGATGACGCGCTTTCCTTTCAGACTTCTGACGGCTCTGGCAGCCGGCTGCGCACCGTGACCCACGCCGCGGTCGTGGATGCATTGACTGCGCCGTTCGCGCTGAGCGGTCGCGATCTGGCGTTTGCGTACGGCGAAGGGCAGCCGATCTTCGAGGCGGTGTCGCTTGATGTGCGTCCGCGCGAAATCGTCGCGCTGCTCGGCGGCAGTGGTTGTGGCAAGTCGTCGCTGCTGCGCGTGCTGGCCAAGCTCGCCGAGCCGACCCGTGGCGAGGTCGAGTTCCTGGGCCAGCCGTTGACCGCGCCGCACCCCCGGGCGGCGCTGGTGTTCCAGCAACCGAGCCTGCTGCCGTGGCTCAACGTCGCGGGCAATGTGGGCTTCGGCCTTGATTTTTCGCACCAGCCTGAGATCGACCGGGCCGCGCTTGAAGCCCGCGTGCGCGAGGCGCTCGAGGCGGTGTCGCTGTCGGGCCATGACAAGCTTTACCCGGCGCAGTTGTCAGGCGGCATGGCGCAGCGCGTGGCGCTGGCCCGCGCCCTGGCGCGCGAGCCGCAGCTGCTGCTGGCCGACGAGCCGTTTTCGGCGCTCGATGCGATCACCCGCGCCGAGATGCAGACCTTGCTGGTCGAGCTGGTGCACCGCTGGCACACCGCGGCGCTGCTGGTCACGCACGACATCGACGAGGCCATTCTGGTGGCCGACCGCATCTTGCTGATGGGGCGCACGCAGCCCACGCAGCCGGCGCGCGTGCTGCACGAATGGTCGGTGTCGATCGAGCGCCCTCGCGAAGACCACGCCGCCGAAGTGACGGCACTGCGACTTGACATCCTGGCCGCCTTGCACTCGCTGCGCCACACCTGAATCCACCCCGCCTCGAAGGAACCTCCCATGACGATCATCGACACCTCCATGGCCTCGCGCTACACGCACATCTGTGCCTCGTCCGATTGCGGCTGCGGCCTGACTCGGCGCGACATGCTGCGTCTCGGCGCACTGGCCACCGCATCGGTGGCCGCACCGCTGCTGAGTGCTGGCGATGCGCGGGCGCAGGCCTTCAAGGGCGACGACCAGCCGGTGAAGATCGGCTACCTGCCGATCACCGACGCCACGCCGCTGCTGGTGGCCCACGGCCGCAAGATGTACGAAGCCGAAGGCCTGCGCGCCGAAGCGCCGCGACTGTTTCGCAGCTGGGCGCAGATCGTCGAGGCCTTCGTGTCGGGGCAGGTCAACGTGATCCACCTGCTGACCCCGGCGGCGCTGTGGGTGCGTTACGGCTCGAAATTCCCAGCCAAGATCGTGGCCTGGAACCACGTCAACGGCTCGGCCCTGACGGTCGCGCCGAGCATCAACAGCGTGGCCGAGCTGGGCGGGCGCACGGTGGCCATTCCGTTCTGGTACTCGATCCACAACGTGCTGCTGCAGCAGATCCTGCGCGCCAACAACCTGGTGGCGGTGACGCGCGCCCGTGATGCGCAGACCGCGCCCAACGAGGTCAACCTGATCGTGATGCCGCCGGCCGAGATGGTGTCGGCGCTGGCCGCCGGCTCGATTGCCGGGTTCATCGTGGCCGACCCCTTCAACGCGGCGGCCGAGATCGCCGGCGTGGGCAAGGTGCTGCGCTTTTCGGGCGACGTCTGGAAGAACCATGCGTGCTGCGTGACCTTCCTGGCCGAGCGCGATCTGGTCGAGCGTCCCGAGTGGGCGCAGCGCGTGACCACCGCCATCGTGAAGGCGCAGCTGTGGACGCGCGACAACCAGACCGATGCCGCGCGGCTGCTGTCCAACACGGGCGACGGCCGCTACACGCCGCACCCGCTGCGCACGCTGACCAAGGTGCTGGCGGCCACCGACTACACCAGCTACGAGGCCAGCGGCGTGGTGCACCACAAGGGCTGGGCGCAGCGGCGCATCGATTTCCAGCCGTACCCGTTTGCCAGCTACACCGAAGAACTGGTGCGCGCGATCCGGCAGACCAAGGTCGAGGGCGACACCCGCTTCCTCGAAGCGCTTGATCCGAAGTTCGTTGCCGGCGATCTGGTCGATGACCGCTTCGTGCGCAAGTCGCTGACGGCCGTGGGCGGCCCGCAGGTGTTCGGCTTGCCAGCCGATCTGCTGCGCAAGGAACTGGTGCAGGTTTGAGGAGCGCGACGTGAGCGAGCTGGCGAACGCAGCCACCGTCGATGCCGTGGAGTCGGCGTCGCCTTCGGTGCCGCACTGGCACCGGCTGCTGCCCTGGGTGGGTCTCGCGCTGGCCGTGGTCCTGTGGTGGATCGGGGCGCAGTTGCTGGTCTTGCGCACGCCCATCGCAGCGTCCTTTGCGCCTTGGCCCGGATTGCAGGCGCTGGCTCGCTTGCTGGCCAGCGGCGAGTTGTGGCCGCACGTGGTCACCAGCTTGCAGCGCGTGGCGGTGGGCTTGGGGCTGGCGGTGGCCATCGGCGTGCCGCTCGGTGTGCTGACCGGCTTGTCGAAGCGCTTTGCCGAGGGCACCACGCCCTTGTTTCAGTTCCTGCGCATGGTGTCGCCACTGTCGTGGATGCCGATCGCCGTGATGGTGCTGGGCGTGGGCGACGCGCCGGTGTACTTCCTGCTCGCCTTCGCGGCGGTGTGGCCGATGCTGCTGAACACCGCCGCCGGCGTCGCTCAGCTCGATCCCAACTGGTTGCTGCTGGCGCGCAGCCTGTCGGCAACACGCCGCGAAACCGTGCTGCACGTGGTGCTGCCCGGCATCACCGCGCAGATCCTGACCGGCGTGCGGCTGGCCATCGGGATCATCTGGATCGTGCTGGTGCCGGCCGAGATGCTGGGCGTGTCGGCCGGGTTGGGCTACTTCATCCTGGACACCCGCGACCGGCTGGCCTACGACGAACTGATGGCCGCCATCGTGCTGATCGGTGCGCTGGGTTACGCGCTCGATGTGGCCGCCCGCTGGCTGCACGCGCGCTGGCTGCACCGCTGAGCCCTCCGCCCCTCGGCCGCGCCCCGGTCATCAGGGCGCGGTGCGATGGTCAGAGGGTCAGCGCGAGCTTGTAGGCCCCGGTCGTGCCGGCCGATCGCAGCACACGCACCACCAGCGTGGCCGCCGTCGCGCCAGAGTTCGTCACCAGGACTTGCTGCTGCATTCCAATGACGCCGCCCATGAGGATCAGCTGCTGCCCGGTGCTCAGGTAGATGCCCATGCCAAAGCCTGAGCCGGAACCGGCGGTCAGCGTGGCCAGCATCTGCTTGCCGGCCGGCACGGTGACCTTGTAGTAGTCGGTGTCGGCGGTGGTGCTGATGGAGCCCGAGACGGTTGCAGGCAGTGCGGCGATCGCCTGGGCGGTGCCCACGCTGTCGTTGGCGGCGGTGCTTTCGTTGACCGCCGAGCCGCCGGCAACTGGTGCGGGTGCCGGAGCGGGGGCTGGCGCAGGCGCCGGTGCGGGAGCAGGCGCTGGAGCGGGAGCCGGCGCTGGTGCTGGAGCAGGTGCCGGAGCGCCCACAGCCAGAGCCACGGCGGCGTTCGCATCCACGATGCCGGCGCCGCACTGGGTGCAGGTGGCGGGGAAGGCTCGTGCGCTGGCCTTCAGGATGCTCGACACCTGATCGGGCGTGAGCGACTTGTTGGCCGAGAACATCAGTGCCACCACGCCGCTGACCACTGGCGTGGCCATCGAGGTGCCCATGTACGACGCGTAGCTGTCAGCGCCTGGCGTGGTCGTGCCGGCATTGAGCGTCGACAGGATGCCGGCACCCGCGTCACCACCCGGTGCTGCGATCGTCACGTTGGTGCCGAAGCTGGAGTAGCTGGCCTTGCCGCCGGTCTTGCCGGTGGCCGCCACCGCGATCACGCCGGAGCAGTTGGCTGGTGACTGAGCTGTCGACGTCTGGTTGTTGTTGCCGGCGGCCACCACCACGACCGCACCCTTGGCGCGCGCGGTGTTGATGGCGTTTTGCGAAGTCACGTCGCAACTGCCCGTGCCGCCCAGCGAGACGTTGATCACCTTGGCCGGATTGGCATTGACCGGCGCGCCAGCGACGGTGCCACCAGCGGCCCACACGAGGGCATCGGCCATGTCCGAGGTGTAGCCGCCGCAGCGACCGAGTGCGCGCACCGGCAGGATGCGCGCGCCGAAGGCCACGCCGGTCACGCCGATCGAATTGCCTCCCGAGGCCGCGGCAATGCCTGCCACGTGCGTGCCGTGCCACGAGCTGTTGCTGGCCGCCGAGCCCGTGCCACAGGCGCCGGCTGGCGCGTAGTCGCCGGGGTCGGAGGGATCGGCATCGCGGCCGTTGCCATCGGCGCCGATCGTCGAGCTCGTGACGAAGTCGTATCCGGGCAGCAGCTTGGCGGCCAGGTCTGCGTGCGGGCGCACACCGGTGTCGACCACGGCGATGGTCACGCCGGTGCCGGTGGAGCGGTTCCAGGCGTCCGGTGCGCGGATGCCGCCGGTGACGTCCGACAGCGACCACTGCTGCGGGTACATGCTGTCGTTGGGCACGTACATCGGCTGCAGCCGGCGGTCGGGCTCGACGTAGTCGATGCTCGGGTCGCCACTGCGCAGGCTTTGCATCAGCACGGCGAGCTCACCCGGCTGCATGTGGCGGCTGAGCTGCATGACCTGCGCGCCGTTGTGCATGGTGCGCAGCGCACGGATGCGAACGCCCTGGCGGTTGGCAGCAACGTCGGCCGACAGTCGCGAACGCAGAACCTGCTGAGTGGCCGTTGATCGGTAGCGCACGATCAGGCGGTCGGTGGTGGCCTCCTGGGCGCTCGCGGAGGAATCGGGCACTGGTGCGGCGGCAGCGTCAAAGCGCGCGTGCGACATCAGCGGGGACACGCTCAAAGCAGCGGCCACCACGATCTGGGAGAGCGGGAAGGAGCGTGACATGTGTTGCCTCTTTCATGAGAGGCCAGCCCGCGTTTGCGAACCGGCAACCCCGCTACCGTGGCGCTTGCGCGCTTTAGGCCGGAGGCTTTGCGTCCCGCGCTTTCGCGCGGTTTGCGGAACTGGTGGGACTACCAAGGTCTTTTCGGCCGATCAACTTTCGGCCTTGAGCGCCAATTGCAACCAAATGTTCCGGTTCGTGACTTTCCTCTCGAACATGCTGCTTCTTGTGTTCTTGAGCAGCGTCGCCAACGGCCGTGTCGCGGTGGGTTAGGCTGCCCGCCATGAGCGCGCCTGAGCCCAGCGAGTCCTTGTCAACGAGTCCGAGCCCCGACCGTGTCGATGCCCTGGTCGTCGGCGCCGGGGTGGTGGGGCTGGCCTGCGCGAGGGCGTTGGCGCTGGCCGGGCTTGAGGTGGTGATCGTCGAGCGCGAAACGCATTTCGGCAGCGGCGTGTCCGCGCGCAACAGCGAGGTGGTCCACGCCGGCCTGTACAACCCGCCGGGCAGCCTGAAGTCGCGCCTGTGCGTGCGCGGTGCGCGGCTGCTGGCCGACTACTGCGCGCAGCGCGGCATCGCGTACCGGCGCTGCGGCAAGCTGCTGGTGGCCACGCGTGAGGCCGACATCGGCGCACTCGAGTCGCTGGCGGCGCGAGCGCGCGACAACGGCGTCGAAGGCCTGCAGCGCCTGACCCGGGCGCAGGCGCTGGCGCTCGAGCCCGAACTGGCGTGTCAGGCCGCGCTGCTGTCGCCGGGCAGCGGCATCGTCGACAGCCATGGCCTCATGACGTCGCTGCTGGTCGATGCACAAGCAGCCGGCGCGCTGCTGGCCGTGACCAGCGGCGTGGCGGGCGCAGCACGACACGGCGACGCCTGGTGCGTGCGCACACGCGTCGGTGATGACGGCGACGAGTTCGAGCTGGAAGCGCGCTGGGTCATCAATGCCGCCGGGCTGGATGCGCAGGCGGTGGCCGCATCGATCGACGGCTTTCCCACCGCGTCGATCCCGCCGCGGCACCTGGCCAAGGGGCACTACTTTTCGCTGACCGGGCGCTCGCCCTTTTCGCGGCTGATCTATCCGATGCCGGTCGACGGCGGTCTGGGCGTGCACCTGACGCTCGACCTGGGTGGTCAGGCCAAGTTCGGGCCTGATGTCGAGTGGCTGTCCGATGAAGTTGCCGGCGCTTCGGTGCCCGGTCGCGCGCTCGACTACCGCGTCGACGCCTCGCGCGCGGCTGGCTTCGCCACCGAGATCCGGCGCTACTGGCCAGGCTTGCCCGACGGCGCGCTGGCACCGGCCTACAGTGGCATCCGGCCCAAGCTCAGCGGCCCGGGCGCGTCGTGGGCCGACTTCCGCATCGACGGCCCGGCGCAGCACGGTTGCGCTGGCGTGGTGCAACTGTTCGGCATCGAGTCACCCGGGCTCACGTCGGCGATGGCCATTGCCGAAGAGGTTGCGGCCATCGTGCGGGGCGAATCAACGACCCGCGTTTGAAATCTCACCCGCCTCCATCAAGATCCCGACCATGAACCCGTTTGCCACTTGCACCTTGCCAGCCGATCCCACCATCACCGCCCCGGATGGCTCTGATGTGCGCGTGCTGCTGGGTTTGCGCGGTGGCGGCATGGCGCACTTCACGCTGGCGCCGGGAACCACGTCGATCGCGGTGACCCACCGCAGCGTCGAAGAGGTCTGGTACGTGGTGGCCGGGCGCGGCGAGATGTGGCGCCGGCAAGGCGAGCGCGAAGAGGTCACCGCGCTGCTGCCGGGCGTGTGTCTGACGATCCCGCTCGGCACGCACTTCCAGTTCAGGGCGTCGGCCACCGAGCCGCTGAGTGCGGTGGCGATCACCATGCCGCCGTGGCCGGGCGAGGATGAAGCCGTCGTGGTCGACGGTCTGTGGGCGCCGTCGGTAGCGCCTCGCTGATCAGGCCTGCGGGTTGAGTCGTGCCTTGACGAAGCTGCTCGCGGCGTAGCGCGTGATCTGTCCGTAGAAGCGCTCGGCGAGCCGGTTGACCATGGCACCGTAGTCGTCAATCAGTTCGGGGCGGATGCTGAAGTGGTCGTAGTTGACGATCACGTCCACCCGCTTGCCCAGCGGCAAGACCTTGCTCTCGACTTCGAGTTCGATATCGGCGATGTCCTGCGCGCTGGTGATGCTCAGGCCCTCGAAGTTGACGAACAGCACCTGACCGCGCTCGTCGAAGTCGATGCGCCGTGACAGCGGCAGCGTGAGCATGCGCTGGCGCAGGTTCATCGGGCCGTCGGCAAACAAGCGTGCGTCCATCAGGCGCAGCTCGGAGCTGATGGACGGCGTGAAGTCCATCTGCGACAGGATGTGGCGCCGCAGGTCGATGCCCGGTGCGATCTCGATGAGCTCGAGCCCGCCGGCGTCAGCCAGCCGGAACACGCAGCGCTCGGTCACATAAAGCACACGCTGGCCGTTCTTGCGGGCGCGCTCGCCGCTGAAGGTGCGGTGCTCGACGGTGCGCACGAACTTGCGCTGGCTGCCTTCCTGGTCGATGTGCACCCGCCCGCCTGCGATACGCACCTGCAGGCCCCCGGCGGTGAAGGTGCCCACGAACACCACCGCGTGCGCCGACTGGCTGATGTTGATGAAGCCGCCTGCGCCGGCGAGCTTCGGACCGAACTTGCTGACGTTGAGGTTGCCTTCGGCATCAGCCTGAGCCAGACCGAGCACCGCGATGTCGAGCCCGCCGCCGTCGTAGAAGTCGAACTGGCTGGGCTGGTCGATCACCGCCTGGGTGTTCACCGCCGCACCGAAGTTCAGTCCGCTGGCCGGAATGCCGCCGATCACGCCCGGCTCGGCGGTGAGGGTGAGCAACTCGATCACTTCTTCTTCAGCGGCCACGTCGGCCACACCTTCGGGCATGCCGATGCCCAGATTGACCACCGCGCCTTGCTTGAGCTCGAGCGCAGCGCGGCGTGCCAGCAGCTTGCGCTCGCTCATGGGCATGGGCGCGATGGTGTTGGCCGGCACGCGGATCTCACCGGCATAGGCCGCGCTGTAGGGCGTGACGAACGTCTGCATGTGGTGCTCGGGCTTTTCGGCCAGCACCACGCAGTCGACCAGCACGCCGGGGATCTTGACCTGGCGCGGGTTGAGCGAGCCGCGCTCGGCAAGGCGCTCGACCTGGGCGATGACGATGCCGCCGCTGTTGTGCGCGGCCATGGCGATGGCCAGCGCTTCGAGCGTGAGCGCTTCGCGCTCCATGGTGAGGTTGCCGTCGGGGTCGGCGGTGGTCGCACGGATGATGCCGACGTGGATGGGGAACGCCTTGTAGAACAGCATCTCCTCGCCGTCGATGTCCATCAGGCGCACCAGGTCCTGCGTGGTGACGTCATTGACCTTGCCGCCGCCGTGCCGCGGGTCGACGAAGGTGCCCAGGCCGACGGGCGTGAGCGTTCCTGGCTTGCCCGCGGCGATGTCGCGAAACAGGTGCGAGATCACGCCTTGCGGCAGGTTGTAGGCCTCGATCTCACCGGCCAGCGCCAGCGCCTGCAGCTTGGGCACCAGGCTCCAGTGGCCGCCCACCACCCGCTTGACCAGCCCCTTGTGTCCGAAATGGTTCAGCCCGCGGTCGCGCCCGTCGCCTTGGCCGGCCGCATAGACCAGCGTGAGCTGGCGCGGCGAGCCCACGCCGGTGGCCGCTTGTGAATCGATGAACCGCTGCTCCAGCGCGATCGCGACGCCTTCGGCAAAGCCGATGCCCACGAAGCCGCCGGTGGCCACGGTGTTGCCGTCGTGAATCAGCCGCACTGCTTCGGCGGCGCTGACGATCTTGTTCGGCCGTGCCGGGGAGTTGGCGCGGGACTTGGCGGTGTTCAAAAGCACGTCGAATCCTCCGGGGATGGCGCGGCGCAGTCTACGGGCGCGAGGCGCTGCCGGCGGTGGCGGTAATCCCTCGTTGACCTCACGCCGATATGGGATGTGGCATCCCCGCAGAATCGGGGCTCCGACATTCGCGGCTGCGTGCCGCTCTGGAGAGCCGACCATGATCGACCTGTACTACTGGCCCACCCCCAACGGCCACAAGATCACGATGTTCCTCGAGGAGGCCGGTTTGCCGTACCGGATCGTGCCGGTGCACATCGGCCGCGGTGAGCAGTTCAAGCCTGACTTCCTGCGCATCTCGCCCAACAACAAGATGCCGGCCATCGTCGACCACGCGCCGGCCGATGGCGGTGAACCGCTGGCGGTGTTCGAGTCGGGCGCGATTCTGGTGTACCTGGCCGACAAGATCGGCCGCTTCGTTCCCACCGACCTGCGCGGTCGCAACATGGCGCTGCAGTGGCTGTTCTGGCAGATGGGCGGCCTGGGCCCGATGGCCGGCCAGAACCACCACTTCGTGCAGTACGCGCCCGAGAAGATTCCCTACGCCATGGACCGCTACGTGAAGGAAACCGCGCGGCTGTATGCGGTGCTCGACAAGCACCTGAGCGATGGCCGCGAGTTCATCGCGGGCTCCGAGTACTCGATCGCCGACATGGCCAGCTACCCGTGGGTGGTGCTCTACGAGTGGCAAAGCCAGAAGCTCGAGGACACCCCGCACGTGGCCGCCTGGTTCGAGCGCATCAAGCAGCGGCCCGCCACCGAGCGCGCCTATGCCCGCGCCAAGGAAGTCAGCACCGCGCCGGTGGTTGACGATGAATCCAGGAAAGTGCTCTTCGGCCAGAGCGCGGCCACCGTGCGCACCACCCCTTGAAGCCGGGGAGGCTGCGTCTGATCGGCTGAAGTCCGCCGCTCAGACGTAGCCGAGCGCGCCCACCACGGCGCCCAGCGCCACCAGCCAAAGAGGGCTGGCCTTCGTGCGCAACAGCACCAGCACCGTGATGGCGATCAGCGCCCAGGCGGCCGGTCGCGTGCGCAGCGGCTCGCTCAGCAGCCAGCTGGTGGCCACCAGCAAACCCAGCGTCAGCGGCGCGATGCCTTGGGTGAAGGCGCGTGCCGCGCGTGTGTCGCGACGGGCCTGGCCCCAGCGCGTGACCGCCAGCGTCAGCAGGGTCGACGGCAGCAGGATGCCCACCATCGTGGCCAGCGCGCCGGGCAGCCCGCCCACGTTCCAGCCCAGCACGGCGATGAACAGCAGGTTCGGCCCCGGCGCCGCCTGCGCCAGCGCGACCGAGGTGGTGAACTGCGCGTCGCTCAGCCAGCCGTGCTCGATCACCAGATAGCGGTGCATGTCGGGTGCGGTGGTGATGGCCCCGCCCACGGCCAGCAAGCTGAGCATCAGGCACTGGCCGAACAGGCCGATCAGCTCGGCCGCGCTCATGGCGCCAGACGCCGCCAGGCCAGCGCCACGGCCAGCGAGCCGAGCCCGACCACCACCCACCACAGCGGCCAGTGCTCCAGCCCCACCGCTGCGGCGGCGGCCAGTCCCAGGACCGACGCTGGGCCCACCCCCAGCGCGCTCGAACGCAGGCTGCCCAGCAGCTTGATGGCGGTGGCCAGCACCAGCCCCGACGACACCGCGCCCATGCCGCGCAAGGCGCCGTGCACCGCCGGATGGCTGTCGAAGTGGCCATAGACCGAAGCCAGCAGCAGCACGATGAGCAGCGGCACCGCCAGCATGCCGGCCAGCCCCGCCAACGCCCCACTCAGGCCGAAGAAACGGTGGCCGATCATCATCGACATGTTCACGACGTTGGGCCCCGGCAGCACCTGACCGACGGCGAGCAGTTCGAGGAACTGCTCGCGGCTCAGCCAGCGCTGGCGCTCGACCAGCTCGCGTTGCGCGACCGCCAGCACGCCGCCGAACCCTTGCAGCGACAGCCGGTTGAAGGTGAAGAACACATCGGCCCTGGAGCGCGGCACGCCCAGCGGCGCTTCGCTCTCGGGTGGGCTCAGCGGATCACCTTCAGCGCTTCGGGATTGATGATGTTCGTGGGCTGGCCGGCGATGAAGCTCACCACGTTGTCGAAGGCAGCGCTGAAGTCGTGCTCGTAGCTGTCTTGCTCGACGTAGCCGATGTGCGGCGTGCACACCGCGTTTTCGAGGCGCAGCAGCGGGTGGCCTTGCAAGATGGGTTCGCTCTCGAAGACATCGACCGCGGCCATGCCGGGGCGGCCGCGGTTGAGCGCCGAGACCAGCGCGCCGTCTTCGATCAGCTCGGCGCGCGAGGTGTTGACCAGCAGCGAGGTCGGCTTCATCAGCGACAGGTGCTCGCCCTTGACGACGCCGCGCGTGGTGTCGGCCAGGCGCAGGTGCAGCGTCAGCACATCACTCACGCTGAAGAATTCTTCGCTCGACGCGGCCGCCTGAAGCCCGTGCAACTCGGCCAGCGTGCGCGACGCCTCGGAGCCCCACACGATGACATTCATGCCGAAGGCGCGCGCGTAGCCCGCCACCAGCTGCCCGATGCGCCCGTAGCCCCACACGCCCAGCGTCTTGCCACGCAGCACCATGCCCACGCCGAAGTTGGCGGGCATTGACGACGCCTTCAGGCCCGCTTGCTGCCAGGCGCCGTGCTTGAGGTTGCCGATGTACTGCGGCACCCGGCGCATCGCCGACATGATCAGCGCCCAGGTCAGCTCGGCCGGGGCCACCGGCGAAGCCACGCCCTCGGCCACCGCGATGCCCAGCCGCGTGCAGGCCTCGATGTCGATGTGTGTGCCGACCGGGCCGGTCTGCGAAATCAGGCGCAGGCGCGGCAGTTTCTCGAGCAGCTGCCTGGGCAACTGGCTGCGTTCGCGGATCAGCACCAGCACTTCGGCATCACGCAGCCGCACCGACAACTGCCCGATTCCCTTGACCGTGTTGGTGAAGACCTTGGCGTGCAGCGCCTCCATCTTGTCGGCGCACTTGAGCTTGCGCACCGCGTCCTGGTAGTCGTCGAGGATGATGATGTTCACGGCAGCGGGCGGGGCCAAAGGCGTTGATTGTGCCCGTCGAAGGGTGGCCGCAGCCCCCATTAGGATCGCCCGATCCCATTTCCCAAGGAGACCCCCATGAGCCTTTCGATGCACTCGGCCAGCACGCCTGTTTTCCTCAAGATGCTGGGCAATCTGAGCCATTGGCTCGACGCTGCCGAGACCTACGCGACGGCGAAGAAGTTCGACCCGTCGGTGCTGCTCAACGCGCGCCTGGCGCCCGACATGCTGCCGTTCACGCGGCAGATCCAGATCGCCTGCGACGCGGCCAAGTTCTGTGTGGCGCGACTGTCGGGTACCGAAGCGCCGAAGTTCGAGGACAACGAAGCCAGCATCGCCGACTTGAAGAGCCGCATTGCCAACACGGTGGCGTTCATCGCGTCGGTGCCTGCTTCGCAGATCGATGGCAGTGAAGGCAAGGCGATCGAGGTGCCCATGCGTGGCGCGAGCGCGCTCAAGTTCGACGGCGAGACCTATCTCAAGCACTTCGTGCTGCCGAACCTCTACTTTCACCTGACCATCGCCTACGCGCTGCTGCGCCACAACGGCGTGGGGCTGGGGAAGGGCGACTTTCTCGGGCGTGACTGACCGGCTTGCTGGCCGGCGCAAGGCGCGCCGGCGGCGGGTGCCGCTACATCATCATGTTGTTGCGGATCAGGCCCACGGCCAGACCTTCGATCACGAAGTCGGTCT
>CANGBT010000043.1 GCA_947452135.1 Burkholderiales bacterium | reverse complement strand
CTGCGCGAGATCCTGCGCGAGGCGCGCCAGTTCAACCCCAAGGAATTCCGCATCATCGCCACCGCGGCGGTGGTCGAAATGCTGCTCGACGAGGAAAGCCAGCACCTGGCCGGCCTGAGCGACTTCATCGGCAAGCCGATCTCGCTGCGCGCCGAAGGCAACGGCTCGCCGGAGCAGTACGACATCGTCTTGATGTGAGCGTGAGTGACTGGCTCGGCGCGCCGCCCGTCATCGTCGACACCAACGTGCTCATCGGTCAGTGGATGACCGAGCTGACCGGCGGCGGCCCGATGCACATCCTCGACGGGATGCGCGGCGGTGCCCTGGCGTTCGTGGTGTGCGAGGTGCTTGTCGCCGAGTACCGGCACGTGCTGCTGCGACCCAAGGTGCAGCAGCGCCATGAGCAGACCGAGCCCGTGGTCGATGCCTTCCTGGCGCACCTGGCGCAGCGCGCCACCGTGCTCGAGCCGGCGCCCGGGCACCCGTCACCCGACCCGGGCGATCAGATGCTGTGGGACTTGCTGTGCGCCCGCGACGACCTGCACCTCATCACCATCGACAAGCTGCTGCTCACGGACCGCCGCATGCGCGGCCGCGTCGTCACGCCCGAGGCGTTTGCGGCGGCGTGGTTGCAGCCGTTCAGGGCCACTGAAGCGGCCGCCGATCTGTAGCGATCTCAGTAATGCGGCGGCAGTTCGTCGCGCAGGCTGCGGAAGGCACCCGGCTGCGGTTCGGCGGGTTGCCGGCGCAGGCGCTCGATCTCGCGCTCCAGGCGGTCGATCTGGTCTTGCTGGCGCACGATGACGGCGTTGAGCTGATCGAGCAGGTCTTCGGTGAAGCTGGCCTTGATCTCGAGATCGGTCAGCCGCTGCTCGGTGCGGTGTTCGAAGGGGTTGGGGTGTTCCATGCGTGGATTGGACGCGAAGTCGCAGTCCGCCGGATCACGGGCGATGGCGGCCGGCGGCGCGTCGACAATCGGACATGACCGATTCCCACGCCAGCACGACCCCGGGGCCTGCGTTCAGCAGCCTTTCGCTTCCACCCGCAGTGCTCGAAAACCTGCAGCGCCTGGGCTACGAGCGCATGACGCCGATCCAGGCAGCCGCTTTGCCGCTGGCGCTGGCCGGCAAGGACCTCATCGCACAAGCCAAGACCGGCAGCGGCAAGACGGCGGCGTTTGCGCTGCCGCTGCTGGCCAACCTGAACCCGCGGCGCTTTGCGGTGCAAGCACTGGTGCTGTGTCCCACGCGCGAGCTGGCCGAGCAGGTCACGCAGGAGCTGCGCCGGCTGGCGCGCGCCGAAGACAACATCAAGATCCTCACGCTGTGCGGCGGCGCCACGATGCGCCCGCAGATCGCCAGCCTGGCGCACGGCGCACACATCGTGGTGGGCACGCCGGGGCGCATCCTGGATCACCTGTCGCGCGAGACGCTGCCGCTCGACGCGCTCAACACGCTGGTGCTCGACGAGGCCGATCGCATGCTCGACATGGGCTTTGCCGAAGACATCGCCACCGTGGTTCAGCACTGCCCGAAGCAGCGCCAGACGCTGCTGTTCTCGGCCACCTACCCCGAGGGCGTGGTGAAGCTGGCCACGCGCTTCATGCGCGATCCGCAGCAGGTCAAGCTCACCGAGCGGCACGCCACCAGCAAGATCCGCCAGCGCTTCTACGAGGTGACGGAAAGCGAGCGGCTGCACGCCGTGGGCCTGCTGCTTGGCCACTACCGCCCTGTCAGCACGCTGGCGTTTTGCAACACCAAGCAGCAATGCCGCGATCTGGTGGCCGTGCTGCAAGGCCAGGGCGTGGTGGCGCTCGAGCTGCACGGCGATCTCGATCAGCGCGAGCGCGATCAGGTGCTGGTGCAGTTTGCCAATCGCAGCTGCAGCGTGCTGGTGGCCACGGATGTGGCCGCACGTGGGCTCGACATCGCCAACCTCGAGGCGGTGATCAACGTGGACATCACGCCCGAGATCGAGGTGCACACGCACCGCGTCGGGCGCACTGGCCGCGCTGACGAAGCGGGCTGGGCCTTCAGCCTGGCCAGCATGGACGAGATGGGCCGTGTCGGGCGCATCGACGAGATGCAAGGCAGCGCCAGCGAGTGGCATCCGCTCGCCGAGCTCACGCCCGCCGGCACCGGGCCGCTGCGCCCACCGATGGCCACGCTGCAGATCCTGGGCGGGCGCAAGGAAAAGATTCGCGCCGGCGACGTGCTGGGTGCGCTCACCAAGGACCTGGGCTTCGAGTCGGCGCAGATCGGCAAGATCAACGTCAACGAGTTCTCGACCTACGTCGCGGTGGAGCGGGGCATCGCCGACGAGGCGTCGCGGCGCTTGAACGCGGGCAAGGTCAAGGGCAAGGCGGTCAAGGTGCGCCGGCTTTGAGCCGGCTGCATCGGGCAAAAGAGGTCAAGAACCGCCCCGATCGGCCGACGTAACAGGCAACGCCTTGAACGAGGCACATGACCTGACGGCGCGAGCGATTTGCCCGCCACCTCCTGAACTCCGACCACCCGGACACGACATGCGCAACAACGGCCCCATCACCCAGCAGGAATACATCGTCCCTGAAGGCGCCACGCTGGTTTCGACCACCGACCTGAAGAGTCGCATCACCTACTGCAACCCGTCTTTCATCGAGGTCAGCGGCTACCGGCGCGAAGAACTCATCGGCCAGCCGCACAACATGATCCGCCACCCGGACATGCCGCAGGAGGCCTTTCGCGACATGTGGGCGACCATCGAGAGCGGCCAGCCCTGGTCGGCTCTGGTCAAGAACCGGCGCAAGAACGGCGATCACTACTGGGTGGTGGCCAACGTCACGCCGGTGCTCGAAGACGGCGAGGTCACCGGCTACATGTCGGTGCGCACGCGCGTGACCCGCGAGCAGGTGGCCTCGGCCGAGGCCCTGTACGCAGGCATGCGCGAAGAGGCCGAGTCGGGCCGCCTCATCACCGTGCTGCACCAGGGCCGCTTGCGCATGAACACGCCGGTCGGGCGCTTGCGCTCGATGTTCGAATGGGGCTTGACCGCCAAATTCCGTGCCCTTGCCTTGGCGCTGGCGCTGTGCAGCGCGGGTCTGGGCGCGGCCTTGCCGTCGGGTGCCGGTTTGGGCGCGGCCTTGCTGGGTGCGGCGGTGCTTGGTTTGGGCGCGGCCTGGTGGCTGTGCCACACCACCGTGGGGCCTCTCAACGAATTGATTTCCGCCGCCAACCGCATGGCTGCAGGCGATCTTCGCCAAGTGCTGCCGGCCACGCGCGTCGATGAATGGGGCAACGCCAACCGCGGGCTGACGCAGCTCAACGTGAACCTGCAAGCCATCGTGGGTGACGTGCGCTACCAGGTCGAAGGCATCGACAACGCCTCGCGCGAGATTTCTGCGGGCAGCGCTGATCTGAGCGGCCGCACCGAGTCGCAGGCGAGCAACCTTGAACAAACGGCTGCCTCGCTGGAGCAGATCACCAGCACCATCTGCGCCAACGCCGATGCCGCGCGCAAGGCCAACCAACTGGCCGAACTGGCCAGCGAGGTGGCCGAGCGTGGCGCGCAGGCTGCCGGGTCGGCGATTGAGCGCATGGGCGAGATCCAGACGTCTTCCCAGCGCATCGGCGAAATCATCCAGGTCATCGAAGGCATTTCTTTCCAGACCAACTTGCTGGCGTTGAATGCGGCGGTGGAGGCGGCCCGAGCCGGCGAGCAAGGCCGCGGCTTTGCGGTGGTGGCCGGCGAGGTTCGTGCGCTGGCCGCTCGCACCAGCGGCGCCGCCCGCGAGATCAAGGGCCTGATCGACGATTCCGTGGCGCGCGTGGCGGGCGGTCGGCGCCTGGTCGAAGACACCGGCCAGACCGTGCGCGAGACGATGACGTCGATTCGTCAGGTCGCCGTGCTGGTGGCCGAGATCAGCACCGCATCGTCCGAGCAGGCCACAGGCATTGCGCAGGTCAACGAGGCGGTCAATCAGCTCGACAGCCTGACCCAGCAAAACGCCGCCATGGTCGAGGAGTTGTCCGCCTCAGCCGCGTCTTTGAGCACACAAGCCGGCGTGGTGGCCGAGGCGGTGAAAATCTTCGGCAGTTGACGTTCGGCATGGGCGGGGTATTCCCGCCCCTCTATCATGGGTGCCGCATCGTCCATGCCGCCTTGGCCCAACCCCAGGCCCGTCACCCACCGCCCATGCTTCGACCCCTTTTGGCCACCCGGCTGCGTTTAGTTCCATTCCTGCTCGCTGCACTGGCGTTCTGGCTGGCAACCATAAGCGCCGCCCACGCACAGTTCCGCGTCGAGATGTCGGGCGTTGGCGCCTCGCAGGTGCCCATCGCGATCGCCCACTTTCGTGACGAAGACCGCTACGGCCAGACGCTGTCGGCCATCGTGCGTGCCGACCTCGAGCGCAGCGGCTTGTTTCGCGGCGTGGATGCCGCCGAGGTGCTCGACGAACAGGCCTCGCCGGCGATGACGCAGTGGCGAGGCCGCGCGGCAGACGCGCTGGTCGGCGGCTCGGTCACCCGGCTGGCCGATGGCCGTCTTGATGTGCGCTTCAAGCTGTGGGACGTCGTCAAGGGCGCCGAACTCGGCGGCCAGAGCAGCGTGGTGGTGCAAGCCGATCTGCGACTCGCAGCGCACCGCATCGCCGACTACGTGCACGAAAAGCTCACCGGGCAAAAAGGCGTGTTCTCGACACGCATCGCCTATGTCACCAAGGCCGGCAAGAACTTCACGCTGCGCATCGCCGATGCCGATGGCGAAGGCGGGCAGGTGGCGCTCAACAGCATGGAGCCCATCATTTCGCCGGCGTGGTCGCCCGATGGGCGCGAACTGGCCTATGTGTCGTTCGAGAGCCAAAAGGCTGTGGTTTACGTGCAGGACACGTCCAGCGGCAAGCGCCGCGCGCTCGCCAATTTCCGCGGCTCCAACAGCGCGCCTGCCTGGTCGCCTGACGGTCAAACGCTGGCGGTCACGCTGTCGCGCGACGGCGGCTCGCAGCTCTACCTGATCGGGCGCAACGGCGACAACGTGCGCCGCCTCACGCAAAGCATCGGCATCGACACCGAGCCGGTGTTCTCGCCCGACGGCCACTTCGTGTACTTCGTCAGCGATCGCGGCGGCAGTCCGCAGATCTACCGCACCGCCGTCAGCGGCGGCAATGCCGAGCGCATTACCTTTGCCGGCAGCTACAACATCAGCCCCGCGATCAGCCCTGACGGCCGCTCGCTGGCCTACATCGCGCGGCAGGGCAATGTCTTCAGGCTGCACCTGCAAGACCTGTCGGGCGGTGCGCCGCAGCCGCTGAGCGACACCGGCGACGACGAAAGCCCGAGCTTTGCGCCCAACGGCCGCCTCATCATCTACGCCTCGCGCGCGCAGGGCCGCGACGTCTTGATGACCACCACACTCGACGGCAAGATCCGGGCTCGTCTCGTGTCCACCACCACCGATGTGCGCGAGCCCGTGTGGGGCCCGTTCGGCCGCTGAAACCAGTCATCTCATCTTCTTTTTTCTCAGTCAAGCAAAGGAACTTCCATGAACTCGAACCGTATGACCCAAACCGCTCCGCGCCTGCTGCTGTCCGCCCTGTTTGTGGCCGCTTTGGCGGGCTGCGGCTCGAACGTCAAGCTCGACGACAAGGCCGTGCCGGTCGAGAACCGCACCGCGACGCCGGTGGACCCCAACGCCGCCAGCGCATCGACCTCGCAGTCGCAAGTCACCAGCGTGGACCTGACCAAGGGTGCTGGCGACACCAGCGCTGCCAACCGCGTCGTGTATTTCGACTTCGACAGCTACACCGTGCGCGATGACGCACGCCCCGTGATCGAACTCAATGGCAAGGCGCTCGCCGCCAACCGCGCCAAGCGCATGGCCGCCGAAGGCCACACCGACGAGCGCGGCGGTCGCGAATACAACCTGGCGCTCGGCCAGAAGCGCGCCGAAGCCGTGGTCCGTGCGCTGGTCGTGTCGGGCGCTGCCGACAACCAGCTCGAAGCCGTGAGCTTCGGCAAGGAGCGTCCTGCCGCCACCGGTTCGGACGAAGCCGCCTGGGCCAAGAACCGTCGCGTCGAGCTGACCAACCGTTGAAGGCTCAGGCATGACCGGGTCGATCTTTTCCGGGTGCCGCAGCTGGCCGGCTGCGGCGTTGGGGCTTGCGCTGTTGTGTGGCTCGGCGCAGGCCGCGCTGTTTGGCGATGACGAAGCGCGCAAGGCTATCCTGGACTTGCGCCAGAAGGTCGACCAGGTCACCGAGCAGCAGCGCCAGCAGCAAACCGAGCAAAACGCGCAGCTGCTCGATCAGATCGGCCAGTTGCGTCGCAGCCTGCTCGACACCAACAACCAGGTCGAGCTGATGCGCGTCGAGAACGCGCGCTTGCGCGGGCAGCTCGAGCAGCTCGCGCGTGACCTGAGCGAAGCGCAGCTGAAAGTGCGTGATGTGGACGGGCGGCTGCGTCGCCTTGAGCCCCAAAAGGCATCGATCGACGGCAAGGAATTCACCGCCGATGCCGACGAAATCCGCCAGTACGAAGCGGCCATGACGCAGGTGCGCAGTGGCGATTTCACTGCGGCTGCCAATGCGTTGTCATCGTTTGTGAGCCGCTGGCCGGCCAGTGGCTATGGCCCCTCGGCGCTGTTTTGGCTGGGCAACGCGCAATACGGCAAGCGCGACTACGCGGCGGCGATTGCATCTTTCCGCAGCTTCACGAGCGGCCACCCCGACGACCCGCGCGCACCCGAAGCCTTGCTCGCTGTGGCCAACTGCCACTTCGAGCTGAAGGAAACCAAGGCCGCACGCAAGGCGCTCGACGAACTGTTCAAGGCCTATCCCAAGTCCGAGGCTGCGCAGGCCGGCAAGGAGCGCCTGAGCGCGCTGAAGTGACTTGAAGGCGAACTCCCCATGACGGGCGAGCACGCCACCGACGTGGTGCCTGCGGGCGATCTTGAAGCCGATCTGGAGCGCCGCTTCGGCGGCCTGCGGCGGCTGCATGGCGACGCGCATTACGAGCGGCTGCGTGCGGCGCGCGTGGCGGTGGTCGGTCTCGGGGGCGTGGGCTCCTGGGTCGCCGAGGCACTGGCGCGCAGCGGCGTCGCAGCGCTCACGCTGATCGATCTCGATCACGTGTCGGAAGGCAACATCAATCGCCAGTTGCAGGCCACCGGCCGCACCGTCGGGCAATCCAAGGCGCTGGCCCTGTGCGAGCGGCTGACCGACATTCACCCCGGCTGCGCGCTGTATCCGGTCGAGGAGTTTGTTGATGCCGACAACTGGCCCGCGCTGCTGCCGCAACCCATCGACGCCTTGATCGACGCGTGCGATCAGGTGCGCGCCAAGGCTGCGCTCGCCGCCTGGGCGCTGGCCACCGGTACGCCCTTCGTGACCGTGGGCGCGGCGGGCGGCAAGCAGCGCCCGCAGGCGGTTGAGGTGGCCGATCTGGCCGATGCCACGCACGACCCGCTGCTGGCTTCGCTGCGCCAGCGCTTGCGCCAGAACCACGGTGCTGCCCGCCTGTCGCCGATGGGTGTGACGGGCGTGTTTTCTCGTGAGCCGGTGCTCGCGCCATCGCAGTCGTGCGACACCGAAAGCAACCTCAATTGCCACGGCTATGGCTCGAGCGTGACCGTGACGGCGACCTTCGGCATGGTGGCCGCCGCCGAGGCCATTCGCCAGGTGTTGCAACGCTGAGTCAAAACCTTGCCGACAATGCGGCGAGCCGGTTTATAATTTTGGGCTGCCCGGGGGTTGTTAGCTCAGTTGGTAGAGCAGCGGACTTTTAATCCGTAGGTCGTGGGTTCGAGTCCCGCACAACCCACCACCTACCGGGCCCAAGGTTTCGTTGAAGAAGTTAGACACGTGGGGCTCTTAGCTCAGTTGGTAGAGCAGCGGACTCTTAATCCGTAGGTCGAGTGTTCGAGTCACTCAGGGCCCACCAAAATTAAGCAGATAGATCAAGGACTTAGCGGCGAAAGCCTCTAGGTCCTTTTTCTTTGGTGTTGCGACTTGGGGGTGCGTAGGGGCTCTGTAGCGGCTGGGGTGGGTTTCAAGCCCCAGAAAAGCCGAACCCTGCGCGCTCGCGGGGCCTCCAATTGAGGCCGCAGCGTTGCAAAGTGGGTCTGCCAACGAAAAAAGCTCGCCGAGTGCGGGCTTTGTTATTTCTGGCGGGCCTGATGCCGCACATGGCCTGCGGGACAACATCCGACGCAGCCACGCCAGCGCCCACGCTGTCACCGAAAGTTCATGCAAAACCCCCTATTCAGGGGGTGTTCAGCCGCGGCCTTTTCAATGACATTCGCTCCTCGGGGTGCTCCGACTGGGCCTTGCGCATAGCCCATCAACCCCATCCAGCGCATCGCCGCTGGAAGAATCAGAGCACCACCATGTTGAAGATGATCTTGAAGGCCGCGCTGCTGGCCTGTGCCGCTACTGCTGGAAATGCCCAAGCCCTTGCAGTTGCTGGTCAAGGTACGTGGGAAACCACGCTGCTGGGCCGAGACATCAACGGCGCTGCCGTGACTGCTCGGGACGGCAGTGGCGTGCTGGATTCGAGCGCTGTGTTTCTGTACGACACCGTGCTCGATGTGACATGGCTACGTGATGCCAAGGTCAATGATCCCATCACCTGGGATGCCGCCAAGTCCTGGGCCAGCGCTCTCAACTCCAGTGCAACTGGCGGCGGGTTTACCGGCTGGCGTCTGCCCACCATGCCCGACATCGGAACCGATGCTTGCAACTATGCAGCGAGCGGCACCAACTGCGGCTACAACGTTCAGACCAAGAGAGACGGGACCGTCTTTAGCGAGATGGCATCGCTGTTCTATGACACCCTTGGCAACCTGGCGGAACTCAGTGTGATTGAACAATTCCAATCTGGCTATGGCCTGACGAACACCGGCGATTTCCAGAATCTGCAGTCCGGCGCCTACTGGTCCGGCCTGCAGTACGGGCCGTTTACATACGATGCGTGGATCTTCGATACGAACTACGGCCGCCAAGGCACCGACGGCAAGGCCAACAGCCTGTATTCCCTCGCTGTGCGCGATGGCGACGTGCTTGTCGCTGCAGTCCCAGAACCAGAAACCTACGCCCTGATGCTGGCTGGTCTGGCGGTGGTGGGCGCTGCTGCAAGGCGGCGCAAGGCGAAGTAAACCGTCAGAGCATCGACGCAGCAAGGCCGGCCCGTTTGCGACGTTCACCTGCCTCGCGTAGACGTGGGGCGGGTCTTGATTGCTGCCAGCGTCTCGACCGTTGCGCGGCTTTGGCTCTGCGCCTTCAATGCCAGCCGCATGTAGGTCTCGGCAGCGCCCAAGTGCTTGCCTATGTTCAGAGCAGCCCAGCGGGCCAATTCCCCAAAGATGGCATTGAACGCGGCGGCTGTGGCGCTCAGCATCCGTTCCGCGCGCTTCGGCCCCTGGGTCTTTTGTGTTTGGCCGACCGATCTCTGCCGGGGTCGTGCATACACCCTGTGGCAGCAAAGAGAAATCAGGCTTTTCTGACCTGCTCGGGTGGCGCCGGATGCACCATCATCGCCGCGAACCCTTGGAAGTTCAGGGGCACGGAGGTGTCCTTTGGGTGAAGTTCGAAATCGCTCCCCGGACGGCGGAGCGCAAGACGGCCCTACCCAGCCCGATGGTGCGGCCGGTTCGGCTCCTGCGGACCAAGGCTACCGGCAGGCATTCTTCGATGAAGCGGCCGACGCGATTCTGTTGTTCAACGCATCGTGGGATGTCGTGTCGGCCAACAGCGCCGCCGCACGGATGTTTGGCTGCGATGAGGCCCAGCTGCTCGGCACCAACGCCTTGCGGTGGATCGCCGGGCGCAATCGAGCCCGACACGTCGCCGACGCCAGTGCCTTCACGGATGGCTCCATCGGGAGCCTGATTCGCGGCCGCATGGACGAGGCCAGCGCCTTGCGCCTCGATGGATCGGAGTTCCCCGTCGAGGTCACCAAGTCAAAAGTTGTTCTCAACGGCGAGGCGCTGTACGCGGCCACGGTGCGAGACATCTCCGAGCGTCGAAAAGCCCTGGACACGCTCATCGACAGTGAGGCCAAGCTCGCCGCCGCGTTGGCCAACATTCGCGATGCCGTTTGCATCTCGGGTGCCCAGGGCTGCAGCCTGGAGTTCAACGATGGCTTCGTCAGGTTCCACCGATTCAAGAGCCGGCGGGACTGCCCGACGACCTTGGCCGACATGTCGCAGATTTTTGATGTCATGGCGCCCGACGGCGCGACGCTGCAACTGGAGCAGCGGCCCATGTACCGCGCACTGCGCGGCGAAGAGGCCAGCGCCGTGGATTTCATGGTGCGGCGCAAGGACACCGGCGAAACCTGGATCGGGAGCTACAGCTTTGGACCGATTCGAGACGGGGCGGGCGCCATTGTTGGCTCGGTCATCACCGGGCGCGATGTCACCGCTGAACGGGACATGCTGGCGGAGTTGAAGACCTCGCGCGTCGAGCTGCGCAGGCTCATTGCCAGCCAGCACAGCGCAGCAGAAAACGAGCGCAAACGCATCGCGCGCGAACTGCATGACGACTTGCAGCAAACGCTGGCCGCCCTGCGGTTGAACGTGGCCGCGGTCGAGCAGCAGGCACGCGCACTGTCCAAGGACGCGTCGGAGGCCGCGGCGCAGGCGCTGGCCTTGTCCGAATCGGCCATCTTGTCCACGCGGCTCATCATTTCCGGCCTGCGGCCTCAAATCCTGGATGACCTGGGCCTGCTCGATGCGCTGGCCTCCGCGCTGGCGGACTTCAGTGAACGCAATGGCATCAAGTCGGACCTTGAGGTGGTCGGCGGTGCCGATGCGGTGATGTCGTCGGAGCTGGCGACGTGTCTGTACCGCATCACACAGGAGTCGCTCCAGAACATCGAGAAGCACGCTCGGGCGAGCTTGGTTCAGGTCAACCTCGACCTGTCTGACCCGCAGCAGGTCACGCTGCGGATCCACGATGACGGGGTAGGAATCCGGGCCGCCGACTTGCTCAAGCACCAGTCTTTCGGAGTGCTCGGGATGGAAGAGCGACTGGTCGCCGTCGCAGGCACGCTGAAGGTGATGCCTGGCGCCGTGTCAGGAACGACGGTGGAGGCGGTGGTGCCCCTGTCGGTGGATGGCGTTGCAGCGCCCGCGTGACCCGCCGTTGCCGGCCACCAGATTCGCCGGAGCTGCCAGCGTCTGCCTGATCAAGCCCCCAGCCGCCACCCCAGCCATTCCCGGATCACCAGCCGGCTTTGCCTGAAGCCGGCGTTGGAGGGCAGCCAGTCGAGCGCGGGCAGCTGCGTTTGGTCGGCCAACCCCATGGGCGCAGGTTCGATGCGGATTCGGCTGGATCGCGCCGCCGCTTCGAACAGTGCGCGGGCGCGCTGCATGTGCCATCCGTGGGTGACCAGCACGATGCGTTTGACGCCGGCTTCCTTGAGCAGCGGCAGGGTGTGTTCGGCGTTCTCTCGGGTGTCGCGCGAGGTGTTTTCCAGCCAGCGCAGTGGTTGTCGGAAGTCTTCGGTGGCGATGCGCTGGGCCAGGTTGGCCTCGGGTACGCCGGGGCGGCCCGCCCAGCCCAGGCCGCCGCTGAAGGCCACCGGGCAGCCGGTTCGCCGGGCCAGCCACAGGCCGTAGCGCAGCCGCTCAAGCGATGCGGCCTCGAGGTTGCCGCCGTCGTACTCGGGCGCGTAGGGCTCGGCCCCGCCACCCAGCACGACGATGGCCACTGGCGACTCGCCCGGCCACGACGCCACCTCCGTGCGCAACTGGGACAGTCGCGCGGCACTCATCGGCGGTGTGGATCCGAGCAGCAGTGATTCCAGCGTGCGGGCGACGCCGGTGCACGCGAGCAGCCACAGAGCGACCACGCTCACAGCCACCAGCCACGTCGCCCCGCGACGATGCCGTCGCATGAGCCACAGCCCGAGCAGGATCGCCAGCAGCAGTGGCACGGGCGGCAGCAGCAAGGCGCTCAGCACGGGCTTCCACGATTCGATCCCGAGCAGGCTGACAATGCCGCTCACGAGAGATTCCAGGCGAGTTCGAACATGATGCCGACATTGTGTTCGAACGACGGTTGATCAGGTTGTCGGGAGTTTGTGCATGAAGTGGTTGCGGCGAATCGGGTGGAGCGCGGCAGGCATGCTGGCGCTGTGGGCGGTGGCCTGGCTGGCGGTGCCTCCGCTGCTCAAGTCGCAGGCTCAACAGCGATTGACCGACTTGCTTGGCCGCAAGGTGACGATCGGCGACGTGAGCTTCAGCCCGTGGTCGATGGAACTGACCGTGCGCGACATCGTGATCGGCGGCGCACCTGTCGATGCCGTCGCGGCGCCGGCCGCCGGCGCCGTGCCGCCGCTGCTGAAGCTGGCACGGCTGTACGTCAATGCCGACATCCGCTCGCTGTGGGAGCTCGCCCCGGTGGTCGAAGCCTTCGAGCTCGACGCGCCCGAACTGCGCCTGACGCACACCAGCCCCGGGCACTACGACATCGACGACGTGATCGCCCGTTTCGCGTCGCCGCCGTCGAACGAGCCGCCCGGCGAGCCGGTGCACTTCGCCGTCTACAACATCAAGGTGAGCGACGCGTCGGTGTCTTTCGATGACCGGCCCAAGGAGCGGCAGCACCACCTGACAGCGCTGCAGCTGAGCCTGCCGTTCATCACCAACTTGCCCGATGAGGTCGATGTGAAGGTCGAGCCGCGGCTGGCCTTCCGGTTCAACGACACGGCCTTCGACACGGGCGCGCAGGCCACGCCGTTTGCCAGCACGCGCGCCGGGCTGCTCAAGTTCGGCATGGGCGATCTGGACCTGATGCCCTACACGGTTTACCTGCCCGAATCGTTGCCCGTGCGCTTGCGCAGCGGCAGCGTGGCCGCACAGATCGAAGTGAATTTCGCGATGCCGCCCGGGGCGGTGCCGCAGGTGGGCGTCAGCGGCCAGCTCGGCCTCGACAAGCTCGCGCTTGAAGATGTGGCCGGCGCGCCGCTGGTGGCTTGGAAGCACCTCGGCGTGGCGCTGCGCGACGTGCGACCGCTCGATCGTCAGCTGGCGCTGGGGGCCATCGAACTCGATGGGCCGACTTTGCACCTGAGCCGCGATGCGCGCGGCCGCTCGAACTTCGAACGGCTGTCAGGCGCGCAGCCGAAGAGCGCTGTGCCACCGCCAGTCGCGGCATCCAGCACGGCAACCCCGGCCGCATCTGGCGCGTCGATTGCCGCCAGCGCTGCACCGGCTGCCGCGCCTGCGGCCGCAGCCTGGAAGGTGGCGGTCGAGTCGCTCCACGTGGGCGGCTTGCGCGTGCTCTGGAACGACGCCAGCGTCAAACCGGCTGCCGCGTTGGCGCTCGCCGATGTCGACTTCAAGGCCGGCCCGCTGGCCTATCCGTTTGCCGCCGACGCCACGCTGCCGGTGAGCCTCAAGGCCACGCTGGCCTCGCAAACCGAAGGCACGCCGGTGTTGGCGCAACTGGGGGTCGATGGCCACGTCAGCGACCGACAGGCTCAGCTCGAGCTGAAGCTGAGCGAGCTCTCGCTCGAGGCCTTCGCACCGTATGTGGCCGATGTGCTGAGCGCCAAGGTGAGCGGGCGGCTGTCGACGTCAGGGCAGTTGAACTGGGCGGCCGCTGCGCCGGCGCCCGCAGCCACGGCGGCCAGCGGCGCGGCGCCGGCTGGCACGGCGGCCGCGCTGTCGCTGGCCCATGGCGAGCTGGTGGTGGATGAGCTGCGCATCACCGACGGCCACAAGCTGCCGGCCGTCGCGCTCAAGCAGTTCGCGCTGCGCGGCGTCGAGCTGGATGTGCCGGCCCGCTCGGCGGTGCTGGGCAGCGTCAAGTTCGAGCAGCCCGCCGTGGCGGTGGCGCGCGATCGCGACGGTCAATGGAACGTGCAGCAGTGGGCCAAGGCGAAGGACGCCAAGGCAGGCGCGCCCACATCCGCAGCCCCGGCGGCCGCTGCTTCATCAGCCGCGCCCGCGGTCGCGAAATCCCCGGCGGCGCCTGCCGAAGCACCGTGGCGCGTGGACCTGCGTGATCTGGTCGTCGACGGCGGTTCGGTACGCGTCGATGACGCCCAGGTCTCGCCCAGCCAGCCGGTGCTGCTGGTGCTGCGCGGCATGAAGCTCGGGGTGCAAAAGCTGGTGCTGTCGGGCTCGCGCACGTTGTCACCGGCCGATGTGCAGTTCAGCGCGCGCTTGCTGGGCAACAGCGAGTTGGCGCATGCCCCGGACAAGTCGATCAAGTTGGCTGCCGGTTCGGCCACGGCCGGTGCACTCGACTGGCGCGGGCAGTTCGGTTTGCAGCCGCTGATGGTCAAGGGCGCGCTGAAGCTCGACCGCCTGCCGGTGCACGCCTTCGCGCCCTACGTGCGCAGCAGCATGCCGATGGATCTGGTGCGTGCCGAAGCCGGCGTGAAGGCCGATGTCGCGGTGCGCGAGTTGCCCGCCGGGCTCGACATCGGCGTGGCCGGTGACGTCCTGATCGCCGACGTGCTGATGAACAGCCGAGCGCCGGCCGATGAGCCCGCTGGGGCCAACCACGAACTGCTCAGCTGGCACTCGTTCAAGCTCAATGGCGTGAAGCTGGCGATGGCGCCGGCCAAGGCGACGCGCGTGGACATCACGGAAGTGGTGCTCAGCGACTTCTTTGCCAGCCTGGTGCTCGACGAGAAGGGCCGCTTCAACCTGCAGCAAGAGCCTGCGGCCAACGCGCCCGCCAGTGCCGCTGCACCGCCGGTTGTCATCGCCGCACCGGCCGCATCAGCCGCGCCAGCTGAACCGGCGGCATCGGCTGCCGCCACGCTGCCGCCCGAGATCAGCGTGGGTGCCACGCGGCTGGTCAACGGCCGGGTCGATTTCACCGACCACTTCGTGCGCCCGAACTACAGCGCCGATCTGAGCGAGCTCAACGGCAGCCTCAGCGCGTTCCGTTCGGGCTCCAGCGAGATGGCCACCATCGAGTTGCACGGGCGTGCGGCCAAGACCGCGCTGGTCGAGATCTCGGGCCAGTTCAACCCGACCGCGCAGCCGCTGGCGCTGAACATCCACGCACGGGCGACCGACCTCGAGCTCGCGCCGCTGTCGCCCTACGCCGGCAAGTACGCCGGCTACGCGATCGAGCGCGGCAAGCTGAGCATGGACCTGAGCTACCTCATCACGCCCGAGGGCCAGCTCGAGGCCAGGAACCAGGTCATCGTCAACCAGCTGACCTTCGGCGAGCGTGTCGAAAGCGCCAGCGCGACCTCGCTGCCGGTGCTGCTCGCTGTGTCACTGCTCAAGGACAGCAATGGCGTCATCGACATCAACCTGCCGATCAGCGGCTCGCTGAAAGACCCGCAGTTCAGCATCGGCGGGCTGGTCGTCAAGGTGATCGTCAACGTGCTGACCAAGGCGCTGACCGCTCCGTTCTCGCTGCTGTTTGGCAGCAGCGAGCAGGATCTGAGCGTGGTCGAGTTCACGCCTGGCACGGCGGCGCTGAGCGCCTCGGGTGCGGCCGCGCTCGACAAGGTGGCCAAGGCGCTGGCTGACCGCCCGGCACTCAAAATGACGGTGACCGGCGCTTCCGATCTGCCCGCCGAACGCGAGGCCTACTTGCAAGCGGCGGTCGATGCGCGCTTGCAGCAGGAACGCGCCAAGGAGCTCGCGCGCGACGGCAAGGCGCCGGAGCCTGCGGCCGCCGGCGCACGGGCTGAAGCCTTCAGTGCGGCCGAGCGCGAGCGTCTGCTCAAGGCGGTCTACAAGCAAACCGAGATCGCCGACAAGCCGCGCAACTTCGTTGGCATGGCCAAGGACATCCCGGCGGCCGAGATGGAAGCGCTGCTCAAGACCGTGATTCCGGTCACCGACACCGTGATGCGCCAGTTGGCGCTGCAGCGCGGTCTGGTGGTGCGCGACGGGCTGATCGCCAAGGGCTTGCCCAGCGATCGCCTCTTCATTGGCGCGCCCAAGCCGCGGCTGGCCGGAGCCGACAGCGCGGCGTGGACGCCGAGCGCGCAGCTCGTCTTGCGCAACAACTGACAACGGAGCAACACATGACTCAGGAAATCATCACGCTGGGCGGCGGCTGCTTCTGGTGCACCGAGGCGGTGTACGAGCACGTCGATGGTGTCACCGCCGTCGAGTCGGGCTACTGCAACGGCCGCGTCGCCAAGCCCACCTACGAGCAGGTGTGCAGCGGAGCCACCGGCTGCGTCGAGGTGATCCGCGTGAGCTTCGATGCCGATCGCATCAGCCTGCGTGAGGTGCTCGAGATCTTCTTCGTGATCCACGACCCCACCACGCTCAACCGCCAGGGCCATGACGTGGGCACGCAGTACCGCTCGGGCATTTACTTTCACGAGCCCGCGCAGCAGGTGGTGGCGCGCGAGGTGATGGACGAGGTGAACGCCAAGGTGGGTGGGCGGCTCGTGACCGAGCTGCTGCCGCTGGCCGATTACTCGCGTGCCGAGGACTACCACCAGCACTACTACGCCAACCACCCCGAGCAGGGCTACTGCGCGATGGTGGCCGCGCCCAAGATCGAGAAGTTCCGCAAGACCTTCGCCAGCCGCTACCGCTGAGCGGCGGTTGCTGACGCGTCAGCTCTGGTTGAAGTCCGGCTTGCGTTTGGCCATGAACGCGGCCATGCCCTCGCGCTGGCCGTGGGTGCCAAACAGCGAGTGGAACAGCCGCCGCTCGTACGACACGCCGTCCGACAGGCCCGTTTCGAAGGCGCGGTTCACGCACTCCTTGGCCATCATCACGCTGGGGCCGCTGAGGCTGCAGATGGTGGCCGCAGCGGCCAGCGTTTCGGTCATCAACTGATCGGCCGCCACCACGCGGGAGACCAGCCCGGCGCGTTCGGCCTCGGTGGCGTCGACCATGCGGCCGGTGAGCACCATGTCCATCGCTTTGGCCTTGCCCACCGCGCGCGGCAGCCGCTGCGTGCCGCCGGCGCCGGGGATGATGCCCAGCTTGATCTCGGGCTGGCCGAATTTGGCGGTGTCCGCGGCGATGATGAAGTCGCACATCATCGCCAGCTCGCAGCCACCGCCCAGCGCAAAGCCCGCCACTGCGGCGATCACCGGCTTGCGCACCTCGCGGATGGTTTCCCAGTTGCGGGTGATGAAGTCGCTGCGGTAGGCATCGAGGTGATTCAGCTCGGCCATGCCGCCGACGTCGGCGCCCGCGGCAAAGGCTTTTTCGCTGCCGGTGATCACGATGCAGCCGATGGTCGCGTCGCGATCAAAGCTCAGCAGCGCGCTACCCAGTTCGTCCATCAGCGCATCGCTCAACGCATTGAGGGCCTTCGGCCGGTTCAGCGTGATCACGCCGGTCTTGAGCGCGCCGTCGCCGTGCACGGCGATCAGGATGGATTCGAAGGGGGTGGTCGGGGTCATCGTCGGTCTCCGGGGATCAGCAGTGAGCAAGTCGCAGCGCTTCGCCAGCCTCAGGGCGCCAGCCGCTCGCGTGTCCAGGCGCCTTCTTGCAGCCGGTATTGCAGCCGGTCGTGCAGCCGCGAGGGGCGACCCTGCCAGAACTCCCAGCGGTCGGGTACGAGCCGGTAGCCACCCCAGTGCGGCGGGCGCGGCGGGTTGAGCAGAAACTTCGCGCCGTACTTGGCCGCGTTGGCCACCAGCACGCCGCGCGACGAGATGACCTCGCTTTGCGGCGAGGCCCACGCGCCGATGCGCGAATCGAGCGGGCGCGACTTGAAGTAGGCGTCGGATTCGGCGGCGTTGACTTGCTCGACAAGGCCTTCGATGCGAACCACCCGCTCAAGCTCGACCCAGTGGAACTGCAGCGCGGCAAACGGGTTGGCGGCCAGCTCGCAGCCCTTGCGGCTTTGGTAGTTGGTGAACCACACGATGCCGCGCGCGTCGCAGCCCTTGATCAGCACCACGCGTGTGGACGGCCGGCCGTCAGCGCCGACCGTGGCCACCGTCATCGCATTGGGCTCGGGCAACTCGCCGCTGATGGCCTGCTGCAGCCACAACTCGAACTGGGCCAGCGGGTCGTCAAGCGAGGCCGATTCGTCGAGCTCGGCGCGTTCGTAACTTTTGCGTAGATCGGCAATGGAATCCATCGGTCGAGTATAGAAACCCGACCCCCTTGTTTTCCCGGCCGCCCGGGCGCAGGTTCGGGGTAGGACAAGGGACAGCCCTGTTCGGGCAATGCCTTAAGTGATGGTCCTCTGGTGCGTGATGCGCACGTCACCCATCCTCGTGTTCAGCAGTATTCGGCGCGGTGGTCTCTTTGTCGGCACGCGCTGAGGTTCATCCCGGACAGAGGTGGAACTCCGAGTGAATGCGTCGCCTGTGATCATCGTCGTCGCCCTGGGCGCCGAACCCCGATTTCTCGAAGCCGGCCCGCCGGGCGCGGCCAGCCTGCTCGGTGCGACGCTGGCCAATGCCATGGGCAGTGGTTTGCCGGTGGTCGCCGTGACCTGCGAAACGTTGGCAGGCGAAGCCGCCCGCCACCTGGCCAGCCGCGATGTGCTCGTGGGCGAGCCTCGGCTCGACAGCTCTGCTTACGCAGGCCTCGAGCGGCGAGGATTGAACGCGATTGTTGGCGTGGGATCGGCGATGGCGCGCGGCGTCGGGGCACGTCCGAACGCTGGTGGCTGGTTGGTGCTGCCCGGCGACATGCCACGGGTCCAGACCTCCACCTTGCAGCGGGTGGCGGCCGCGCTGCGTGAGCACGCCATCGCCTACCCGCAGCACCACGGGCGCCGTGGCCACCCGGTGGGCTTTGGAGCGGGCCTGTATTCCGAGCTGGTGGCACTGCACGACGACGATGGCGCCCGGCGGCTGGCGGCGCGGTATCCGTCGCACGCGGTGGACGTCGAGGACGCAGGCTCGCAAATGGGCCTTGAACTCGTCGACGAACTGCACGACGCGCGAGCCGCCTGGCCGGGTCCCGCAGCGCTGCGGGACAGGCGCCTGGCCGACGTCCAGACCCGCGGCGCCAGCGGTCAGTAGCGGGCCGGGGCATCCCCAACGGGGAGCCTTTGCGGCGTCGCGAAATTCACAACGTGCCGCGCTGAATCAGCTCGACTTTGTAGCCGTCGGGGTCGGTGATGAAGGCGATCACCGTGGCGCCGCCGGCCACCGGGCCCGCCTCGCGGGTGACCTGGCCGCCGTTGGCCTTGATGTGCGCGCAAGCGGCGTAGGCATCGGGCACCTCGATGGCGATGTGGCCGTAGGCGGTGCCCAGCTCGTAGCTGTCAACGCCGTGGTTGTGCGTGAGCTCGAGCTCGGCGTGGTCGGGGTTGCTGCCGTAGCCCAGGAAGGCCAGCGTGTACTTTTGCGCCGGCCGGTCGGTGGTGCGCAGCAGCTTCATGCCCATCACGCGGGTATAAAAATCGATCGAGCGCTGGAGGTCGCCAACGCGCAGCATGGTGTGGAGCAGTCTCATCTCGGGGTTCCTGGGGTGGTTTG
>CANGBT010000042.1 GCA_947452135.1 Burkholderiales bacterium | reverse complement strand
GGGCGTCGAGGGCCGCATCGCGGGCCATCCGCAAGGCGCGCAGGGGTTGGTGCTGCGGCTCATCCCCGAAGGCCACCGCAATCTGGCCGGCCCGCCCAGCCTGGCGAGCTGCACGCGCGACGTCTACGCCGACGGCTTGCGCCTGAGCGCCGCGCAAGCGCTGCGCATCGCGCACGGCATGGCCAGCGCCCTGGCGCACCTGCACCGGCAGGGCATCGCGCACGGCGATCTGTATGCGCACAACATCGTGATCAACGACGACGGCGACAGCCTGCTGGGTGACTTTGGCGCGGCGTCGTTCATGCCGCCGGGCGATGCGCCACGCACTGCCGCCTTGCAGCGCATCGACCGCCGCGCGCTCGCTCATCTGGTCGACGAGCTGGCGCAGCGCTGCGACGAGCCGGGTGCGCTCGATGACGTGCGCGCCGCCCGCTAGGTCATCACCCCGGGTCCGCCCACCGCTGAACGAAAAACCCCCGGGCCAGCATCCCGGCCCGGGGGTTTGGTTGACGCCGAGGCTCGATCAGAACTGCAACTGAACCGCCACGCCGAACTTGTCGAGGCTGGAGCTGCCCTTGACCTTGGTGTCGGAGTAGATCGCGCTGATCTGCGCGTTGTAGCCGTCGATGACGTAGTTCAGGCCGATGTCGAACTGCTTGGTGTTGACGTTGGTGTCAGCGTCGAACTTCTGCCAGTGCATGAACGGCTGCACGCGGCCCCAGCCCACCTTCTGTTCGAAGATGAACGACACGCCGGCCGAGTAGGCCTTGCCTTGCTCGGACAGCACGATGTTGTCGGTGTCGTAGTCGTAGTAGGCCGCTTCGACCGCCAGAGCGCCCGAACCCTTGAAGCGCTTTTCCATCAGGAAGTCGACGCTGTACGACGTGTAGTCGCCCTTGCCGGTGAGGCTGAGCATGCCGTCTTGCTGGATGCGACCTGCCACGCCGATGGCCAGGATGTCGGCCGCGCCGAGGTAGTTGCCCGTGCCGTAGTAGCCCGGTTCCGCATCCCAGAAGTCATATTGCAGGCGACCGGCGTACATCAGCGAATCGGACGAGCCCTTGCCAGCCGTCTTGGCGGCGGATTGCGTCAACGCGCCCGACGAGGTCGGATCCTTGCTCTCGAAGCCGAAGGTGTGGCCTTCGAAGGCGCCGACCGAGTAGCCCAGCTTGTTGTCGGCCAGGTTGCCCCAGACCACCACGCCGTCGTCGCGGCCGCGAAAGATGCCGCCGTTGTAGCCGTAGCGCGATGACACGCCAGGCCAGTAGCCGCCGCCCATCGAGTAGTACGCACCGGCCATGTTGGCGCGGTCGCTCGGCGACAGCAGGCGCCCGGCCCACACGTTCAATTCAGGGGCGATCGCGAACTGGCCGGCCACGTCGAGCACGCGGATCTGGTCGCCGTCCCACTCGGTGTTGAACATGCCCTTGATGTTCTTGTTGAGCGAAGCGCCGAAGTACAGGCGTGCGCTGTCCAGGTTGAAGTCGGTCGAGCGGCTGGTGCCGTTCGAGGCGCCGTTCTCCGCGCTGGTGAAGCTGTAGCGCATGCCCAGGCCCACGCTGAGCGACTTGTCCTCGCCGAAGTTGATGGTGGCCCCGGCGTGGGCATTCCATGAAATCGCCGCCATGGCAGCTGCGACCAGCAGCTTCTTGTTTGCTTGCTTCACACGCATCTCTCGCCCCTTGAAGTTGTATCGATAGGAATGGGTCGAGGCGGTGAAAACCCTAAGCCCGCCTGACGTCAGGAGGGTATGAAGGCAGGGGTTGCGGCGGAATACGTCGATCGACGTATTCGCATGGCGCGCGGGCGTTCCCAGAATGGTCCGCATCCCAATGCCACAGGTGCGCATCCCATGATTCACGGCGACATTTCGAGCAGCAAGGACACCGTCGGTGTGGCGGTCGTCAACTACAAGATGCCCAGGCTGCACACGAAGGCCGAGGTGCTGGCCAACTGCCACCAGATCGCCGACATGGTGGTCGGCATGAAGACGGGGCTGCCGGGGCTCGATCTGGTGATCTTTCCCGAGTACAGCACCCACGGGATCATGTACGACAGCGCCGAGATGTACGAGACAGCCACCACCGCGCCCGGCGCCGAGACCGAGATCTTTGCCGCCGCGTGCCGAAAGGCCAAGGTGTGGGGCGTGTTCTCGCTGACCGGCGAGCGTCACGAGGAGCATCCGAACAAGGCGCCGTACAACACGCTCATCCTGATGAACGACCAGGGTGAGATCGTCCAGAAGTACCGCAAGATCATGCCGTGGACGCCCATCGAGGGCTGGTACCCGGGCAACTCCACCTACGTGAGCGAGGGCCCCAAGGGCCTGAAGGTCAGTCTCATCATCTGCGACGACGGCAACTACCCCGAGATCTGGCGCGACTGCGCCATGAAGGGCGCCGAGCTGATCGTGCGCTGCCAGGGCTACATGTACCCGGCCAAGGAGCAGCAAGTGCTCATCAGCAAGGCGATGGCCTTTGCCAACAACGTGTACGTGGCGGTGGCCAACGCGGCCGGCTTCGACGGCGTGTATTCGTACTTCGGCCATTCGGCGCTGATCGGCTTTGACGGGCGCACGCTGGGCGAATGCGGCGAGGAGGAAATGGGCGTGCAGTACGCGGCGCTGTCCAAGCACCTGATCCGCGATTTCCGCCGCAACGGGCAGTCGGAAAACCACCTGTTCAAGCTCATGCACCGCGGCTACACGGGGCTCATCAATTCGGGCGAGGGCGACCAGGGGCTGGCGGCCTGCCCGTACGGGTTCTATGCCCAGTGGATCAACGACCCCGAGGCCGCGCGCCGGCAGGCCGAATCGATCACGCGCACCACGGTGGGCACCGAGGAGTGTCCGATCGCGGGCATCCCGCACGCCTCGTCGTAGGCGCCGCCCCGCTGGCGCTGCAGTCGCTGCACATCAGCGGGCCCCCCCACTGAGCGCACCAGGATCGGGCGCACAGGTCCGGGCACGGGCCTTGCGAACCGATCGAGTGTTTCCTTCCCGCCACCACCACTGGAGTCAACCCGCATGAAATCAACGCGTCGCACATTCAACACCGCGCTGGGCAGCATTGCCCTGGGCGTGGCCGGGCTGTCCATGCCCTTGTTCGCTCAGGCCGCCGACACCATCAAGGTGGGTGTGCTGCACTCGCTGTCGGGCACGATGGCGATTTCCGAGACGGTGCTCAAGGACACCGTGTTGATGACGATCGACGAGATCAATGCCAAGGGTGGCGTGCTCGGCAAGCAACTCGAAGCGGTGGTGGTCGATCCGGCTTCCAACTGGCCGCTGTTCGCCGAGAAGGCCAAGCAGCTCATCAGCCAGGACAAGGTCTCGGTGATGTTCGGCTGCTGGACCAGCGTGTCGCGCAAGTCGGTGCTGCCGGTGGTTGAAGAGCTCAACGGCCTGCTGTTCTACCCCGTGCAATACGAGGGTGAAGAGCTCTCCAAGAACGTGTTCTACACGGGTGCCGCGCCCAATCAGCAGGCCATTCCTGCGGTCGAATACCTGATGAGCAAGGACGGCGGCAGCGCCAAGCGCTTCGTGCTGCTGGGCACCGACTACGTGTACCCGCGCACCACCAACAAGATCCTTCGTGCCTTCCTCAAGAGCAAGGGCGTGAAGGACAGCGACATCGACGAGAAGTACACCCCGTTCGGCCACAGCGACTACCAGACCATCGTGGCTGACGTGAAGAAGTTCGCCGCCGGCGGCAAGACGGCCGTCATCTCCACCATCAACGGCGACTCGAACGTGCCGTTCTACAAGGAACTGGGCAACCAGGGCCTGAAGGCGACCGACGTGCCGGTGGTGGCTTTCTCGGTCGGTGAAGAAGAACTGCGCGGCGTGGACACCAAGCCGCTGGTGGGCCACCTGGCCGCCTGGAACTACTTCATGTCGATCAAGAACCCGACCAACGAGGCGTTCAAGAAGCAGTGGGCCGAGTACTCCAAGGCCAAGAAGTTGCCTGGCGCCGACAAGCCGCTGACCAACGACCCGATGGAAGCCACCTACATCGGCATCCACATGTGGAAGCAGGCCGTTGAAAAGGCCAAGAGCACCGACACCGACAAGGTCATCGCGGCGATGGCCGGCCAGACCTTCCCGGCACCGTCGGGCATCACGTCGATGATGGACGCCAAGAACCACCACCTGCACAAGTCGGTGTTCATCGGCGAGGTCAAGGCCGACGGCCAGTTCAATGTCGTGTGGAAGACGCCTGGCCCGGTCAAGGCCAAGCCATGGAGCCCGTACATCGAAGGCAACGACAAGAAGAAGGACGAGCCCGAGAAGAAGTGATCGGGTGAGTCACCTGCGCACGGCTCTGCGCGAGCCGTGGCGCGGGTCGTACTCCCAGGCTCCGCTGGTCTGTGAATGGCGGCGGAGCCCCTCGTTGTTGGAAACCTGTCGAAAGATCGATCTCTCACGATGAACGCCACCCGCACCGGGTTTGATTGGCACCGCTGTCTGGTGATGTGCTGCCTGACGCTGCTGGCGTGGTGCGCTTGCGGCCCGGCGCGCGCGCTGACCAACGAGCAGGTGCTGGCCATGTCGGTGGGCGATGGCGATGCGCGTGCCACGGCCATTGCCGAGGCTGCGGCCAGCGGTGACCCCACGGTGCAGGCGTTCTTTCAGGCGCTGCTCGACGACGCGGTCAAGACGGCTGGCGACCACGTTTTCGTGGTGAGCGACGGCCACACGCGTGATGCCGCCACCGGCCACGAGGTGGCGCTGCCGGCCGACGCCGAGGACGTCATCAACAGCAACCGTCTGCGCAACGCGCTCGACTCGGCCATCGCCTCGCTCAAACTGCTGTCGCCCGACCCTGCGGCGCGCCGCCAGGCCGTGCGCGAGTTGCGCGACGGCGCCGATGAATCCAAGCTGCCCCTGATCGAAATGGCGCTGGCCAGCGAGCCCGATGCCGGCTTGAAGCTCGACCTGGGCCTGCTGCGCGCGGCGGTGCTGGTGTCGTCTGGCGAGAAAGCCCGCCGAATCGAGGCCGCGCGGGTGCTGGCCGAAAGCCGCACCCCGGCCACCAAGGCGTTGTTGCTCGCGCGCTTGCAACCGGGCGTCGAGCCCGAGCCCGAGGTGCGCGCGCTGCTGCAGCACGCGCTCGATGGCGTCGAGTCGCGCCTGGCCTGGGGCGAGCGCCTGGGCGTGGTTTTCACCGGCGTCAGCCTGGGTTCGATCCTGCTGCTGGTGGCGCTGGGGCTGGCCATCACCTACGGGCTGATGGGCGTGATCAACATGGCCCACGGCGAGCTGATGATGATTGGCGCGTACGCCACCTACATGGTTCAAAACTTCTTCAAGGCTTACCTGCCGGGGGCTTTCGGCTGGTACATGCTGGCCGCGATTCCGGCGTCGTTCGTGGTGGCCGCGCTGGTCGGCGCGGTGCTCGAGCGCAGCGTGATCCGCTGGCTCTACGGCCGCCCGCTCGAGACGCTGCTGGCCACCTGGGGCATCAGCCTGGTGCTCATGCAAGGCGTTCGCAGCCTGTTCGGTGCGCAAAACGTGCAGGTCGAAAACCCCGCGTGGCTGTCGGGCGGCATCGACGTGCTGAGCAACCTCACGCTGCCCTACAACCGGCTGGCGATCATCGCGTTCGCCGCGCTGGTGCTGCTGGGCGTGGCGCTGCTGATCGCGCGCACGCGGCTGGGCTTGTTCGTGCGCGGCGTCACCCAGAACCGGCGCATGGCCGCGTGCGTCGGCGTCAACACCGCACAGGTCGACACCTACGCCTTTGCGCTGGGTTCGGGCATCGCCGGGCTGGCGGGCTGTGCGCTGTCGCAGGTCGGCAACGTGGGGCCTGATCTCGGTCAGGGCTACATCGTCGACTCGTTCATGGTCGTGGTGCTGGGCGGGGTGGGACAGCTGGCCGGCACCGTCTATGCGGGCCTCGGCCTGGGCATCCTGAACAAGCTGCTCGAAGGCTGGCAGGGCGCCGTGCTGGCCAAGATCATGGTGCTGGTGTTCATCGTCATCTTCATCCAGAAGCGCCCGCAGGGCATCTTCGCGATGAAGGGCCGCAGCGCTGAATCATGAGCAACTTGACCCCACCTTCCGCGGGCATGCTCACCGGTCGCATGTGGGGCGTGCTGCTGCTCGCCTTGCTGGTGGTGTCGGTGGCCGTGCCGGTGATGAACCTGTGGGTGCCACCGGGCAGCGTGTTCCACCTGTCCGACTACGCGGTGTCGCTGGTCGGCAAGATCATGTGCTACGCCATGTGCGCGCTGGCCATGGACTTGATCTGGGGCTACACCGGCATCCTCAGCCTGGGCCACGGCATGTTCTTCGCGCTCGGCGGCTACGCCATGGGCATGTACCTCATGCGCCAGATCGGTCGCGACGGCAACTACCAGAGCGATCTGCCCGACTTCATGGTCTTCCTCGACTGGAAGACGCTGCCGTGGCACTGGACGCTGAGCGATTCGTTCGCCGCGCAGATGCTGCTGGTGATGTTGGTGCCCGGCGCGCTGGCCTTCGTGTTCGGTTTCTTCGCGTTCCGCTCGCGCATCAAGGGCGTGTACTTTTCGATCATCACGCAGGCACTCACCTACGCGGCGATGCTGCTGTTCTTCCGCAACGAGACGGGCTTCGGCGGCAACAACGGCTTCACCGACTTCAAGCGCATCCTCGGGTTGCCGATCGCCACGCCGTCGATGCGCATGACGCTGTTCGTGCTCACCGGCTGCACGCTGATCGGCTTTTTCCTGTTCGCGCGCTGGCTGGTCACGAGCAAGTTCGGCCGCGTGCTGCAAGCCATCCGTGACGCCGAAACGCGCGTCATGTTCACCGGCTACGACCCGCTCAAATACAAGCTCACGATCTGGGTCATCTCGGCCGTGATGTGCGGCATCGCCGGCGCGCTGTATGTGCCGCAGGTGGGCATCATCAACCCGAGCGAGATGTCGCCGGCGGCCGGTATCGAGATCGCCATCTGGGCCGCAGTGGGCGGGCGCGGCACGCTGATCGGGCCGATCGTGGGCGCCTTCTTCGTCAACGGCGCCAAGAGCTGGTTCACGCAGGCGTTTCCCGAGTTCTGGCTGTACTTCCTCGGCGCGCTGTTCATCGCGGTCACGCTGTTTTTGCCGCAGGGCATCGTGGGCCTGTTGCGCCGCAAGAAGGAGGATCGCGCATGACGCCTGACCTGATGAAAGCCGGCGCGCAAACGCGTGTCGAACGCGAGCGCCGCGTCGTGCCTGATGTGCTGTCGGGCGGGCGTCAGGCCTCGTACGGGCGGCGCCACGAGCCGGGCTCGCTCGACCTCAGCCACGGCGTGATCCTGTACCTCGACGACATCACCGTGAGCTTCGATGGCTTCAAGGCGCTCAATGCGCTGAACCTGACCATCGGCACTGGCGAGCTGCGCTGCATCATCGGCCCCAACGGTGCGGGCAAGACCACGCTGATGGACGTCATCACCGGCAAGACGCGACCCGACCTGGGACGCGCGTCATTCGGCTCGACGATCGACCTGCTCAGCCTGCGCGAAAACGAGATCGCCTCCATCGGCATCGGGCGCAAGTTCCAGAAGCCCACGGTGTTCGAGCAGCTCAGCGTGTTCGAGAACCTCGAGCTCGCGCTCAAGGCCGACCGCGGTGTGCGCGCGTCGATGTTCTTCCGGCTGGGCGGCGAGCAGCTCGACCGCATCGGCGCGATGCTCGAGCTCATCCATTTGAAAGACAGCGCGCAGCGCAACGCCGGGCTGCTGTCGCACGGCCAGAAGCAGTGGCTCGAGATCGGCATGCTGCTCATGCAAGACCCCAAGCTGCTGCTGCTCGACGAGCCGGTGGCCGGCATGACCGACGAGGAAACCGAGCGCACCGCCGAGCTGTTCTTGTCGCTCGAAGGCAGCCATTCGCTGGTGGTTGTCGAGCACGACATGAAGTTCATCGGCGAGCTCACCCAGGGCGGGCGCAACGGCAAGAAGGTCACCGTGCTGCACGAAGGCAGCGTGCTGGCCGAAGGCTCGCTGGCCGAGGTGCAGGCCAACGACAAGGTGGTCGAGGTTTACCTGGGCCGATGACATGGTGCCCCCACGTTCACTTCGTTCGCTGCCCCCCGAGGGGGCGCATGGCTCCCTTGGGGCGGCCCGGCGGGAGCCTTGAATGCTGAAAGTCGAAGGCGTCAACCAGTACTACGGTGGCTCGCACATCCTGCGCGATGTGTCGTTCGAGGCCGAGGCCGGGCAGGTCACCGTGGTGCTCGGGCGCAATGGCGTGGGCAAGACCACCTTGCTCAAAAGCCTGATGGGCGTGGTGCCGGTCAAGACCGGGCGCATCACGCTCGACGGCAATGACATCACCCGTGACACGCCCTACACCCGGGTGCGCAAGGGCGTGGGTTACGTGCCGCAGGGCCGCGAGATCTTCGGCCGCCTGACGGTGGAAGAAAACCTGCGCATGGGCCTGGCCTACAAGAGCGGCAGCACGCCGATCCCGCCCGAGCTGTTCGAGCTGTTTCCGGTGCTCGCGCAAATGATCCACCGCCGTGGCGGCGACCTGTCGGGCGGTCAGCAGCAGCAACTCGCCATCGCGCGTGCGCTGGCGGCCGGCCCCAAGCTGCTGATCCTCGACGAGCCCACCGAAGGCATCCAGCCCAGCGTGATCAAGGACATCGGCCGCGTCATCCGCATGCTGGCCGACCGCGGCATGGGCGCGGGCGACCACGGCCAGCCGATGGCGGTGGTGCTGGTCGAGCAGTTCTACGACTTCGCCGCCGAGCTGGCCGACCGCTATCTGGTGATGGAGCGTGGTGAGGTGATCCAGCGCGGCCGCGGCGCCGACATGGCCGCCGAGGGCGTGCGCGAGCGCATGTCGATCTAGCTCAGGTGCGCCACACGCGCGGTGCCGGCGCGTCGAGCGACCAGGCTGCGCGACGCCAGCGCGCCCACACCTGAGTGAGCAACTGCATCGCCGGCTCGACCCGCGGTGCCAGCACGCGCAGCACCACCAGCGGCGCGCTCGGCGAGGTGCAGCCGGCCAGCGGCGCCAAGGTGTGGCCGGCGCACAGCTCGCGCGCGCCGTCGATCAGCGCGTCACGCCGCTCGGATTCCAGCGCCGTGCCTGCGGCAAACCACATCGTGGCCATCACCCGGTGGCCGGCCAGACCGAGCGGCGAGTCGAGCAGCTGGCGGTCGTCGCCGCGCAAGCGGGCGCGTTCGAGCCACACGCCGGGCAGCTCGATGCGCTGCTCGAAATGCCCGGACTCGAAGTCTTCGCCGCTGGCCGGCAAGCCCAGCGCCAGCACGTCCCAGCCCATCATCTCGGCGCCGGGCTCCAGATCGAAGCGCATGTGGTTCTCGGCCAGCGCGGCGCTGTGGCAGATGGTCTCGAGCGGCAGCCACTCCAGCCGCGCCCCGGCGGCCACGCGGGCGTGCGCCGATTGGCGCGCCGTCTCGCCAGCGCTGCGATAAAAGCGCGTCGCCCCGGGCGTGGTGATCAGCGCGTGGGTGCCGGCTTGCAGGTGGGCGTCGATGTGGAGCACATCGCCACCGACGATGCCGCCCGGCGGATGCACCAGCACGTGGTGGCAGGTGGCCGGGCCTTGCGGATACAGGCTTTGCAGCACGCGCAGCGGACCGCTGTGGCGGTCGTGGCCCACGGTGCGTGCGTCATCGAGGCGGTAATTGAGCGTGAGTTGTCCGGTCCAGGCCATGGATTGGACTCTTGCACGAACCGGGCCTCACCGAGGTCGTGGAGCCCGCGTACTTTTGTGGGCCTTCCCGCCCTTTGCGGCTTTGGGCGCCTTGTGGTCCTTGCCGCGCCAGAAGCGTGGCTGAGCGATGAAGCGCGCCAAATCCGGCCGGCAGGCCGTGAGCGCTGCTTCGCGCTGCGACGCCAGCCAGCCGAGTGCGAACAGCGCGCGCGTGTCGTGGGGCGCCTCGGCCGAATACAGCGCGATGCCCACGGCCACGTCGTTGAGCGTGCCCAGCCGCTCTTGCAGCGCGCGCAGGCCCTTGAGGTAGCGGCGCACCGATGCCTCATCGAACACGCTGGCCGAAAACTCGGCCGCGTAGCGCAGCCGCTTGATGTGCTTGCGCAGGCGGTGGCGGCCCTCGTCGTCGAGTTGATCGAAGCCCTGCGCATCGGCCAGCACGCCGCGGTGCCAGCGGTTCAGGCGCTGCGCGAGCCGCTCGCGCAGCGGCACAACGGGCGGCGCATCGACCGTGTCGAGCGGGGTGTGCAGCCCGTTCAGCGCCTGTGTCCACGAGCGCATCGGCGGGGCGGGCGGCGGCGTGGGCTCGCCGCCTTGCAAGCGGCCGATCAGCGTCAGCAGCAGCCGCTGGGTCTGCGCGCGGCGCACCAGCGTGGTCGGGTCGATGGCTTCGGCCGACACCGGCAGGCGTGGCGGCTCGCCGGGCTGGCCCACGGCTTCGAGCGCCCGAGCGAGGGCTCGCATCAGTGGTTCGGCCACGGCGGCCTGGTCGCGCGAGGCGCCGAGTTGCCGGAACAGTTCGGCCGCGTCGAGCGCCATCGCGTCACGGGTGGTGGCGTCCACCGCCTCGGCGAGCTGCGCGCCGTCAAAAAACCGCAGCGCGGTGCGCAGCCGGCGCAGGCCCACGCGCAGCTGGTGCACATGTTCGGCGTCTTGCGGGCCGGCGGCGATCTGGCTGGCGTTGACGCTGATCTGCTCGAGGCATGAGCGCAGCACCGCGTCGAGCGCTTGCGCGGGCGTCATCGAGCGGTCGAGCACCACCCCGCTGGCGCGCCGGGGTGCGGCCATGGACTGATCGCGCCACAGCAGGTGGCCGAGTTCGGCCTTGCTGCGCGTGTCGAGCCACAGGCCGTGGCGTGCCACCCAGCGCCCGGCCGCCGACACCACCGCCTGCGGCTGGCCGGACTTGAGTTCGATCTCGAGCTCGCACACCGGCAGGCGGCGCGGCGCGTCGACGGGGCCGGCTTCGATCACGCCCGCATCGAAAGCGAGCTCGACTGTGCCGCCGGGAACCCGCACGACGCGTGCGCGGCGCCAGATGTCGGTGGCCATGACCCGCCGCAAGGGCCCGTCGGCGCGCACCTTGGTGCTGTGGAGCAGCTTGAGCAGTGCAGCCCCCACGGGCGTGTCGGCGTGCAACTGCAGGTCGATGGCCGGCACGGTGGCGCCGGTCTCGCTGCGCGTGGCGTTGTGTTCGGCGCGTGTCATGCCCGCGCCGTCGGGCAGCGCGCCCTTGAGCGTTTGCACCCACACGCGGCCTTCCTTGCGCAGCCGCAGCGCCATCCAGGCCTCGGCCAGCAGACCCGAAGGGGTGTCGAAATAGGCCGCCTGCAAGCGCATGCGCCGTGGTGGCGTCGATCCAGCCACCGCCGCTTCGACCGCTGCACGCCTGCCGGGCGGCACCTGGAACTTCAGTTCGACTTCGCTCATGACAACATCGTGACAGAGTGCACATCGGAATTTGATGAAATCCGCGGTGAGCCACGCCGCTGCTGCTCAAAAGCGCAGCGCTGAACACGTCAGCCGCCGCCGGTAAACTCGGGTTTGTCCTCAACTTGAGCGTTCTGCGGCCCCGCCGGCTGCACCGCTCGCCTGACCATGCCTTTGTTCTGGAAGCCCTACAAGTCGGACACCACCTCGTTCATCGAGTCGCTCAAGGCGAAAAAGCCGTCGCTCGAGGACGAGCAGCGCGCCGGTCGCGCCTTGCTGTGGGACAAGCGTGTGGACCTGGGTGCCCAGGCTGACAACGCCGATTCGCGCGTGCCCCAGCAGCCCTACGTCTATCAAACCGGGCCGAAGTGACCCTGCTCGAGCCCCCTGAGCTGCGACCGCTGGCCGCCGATGCCCCCGCCGGCATCGTGCCTGCGGCGCTCGATGGTGTGGCTCTGGCGCGCCTGTACGGCGAGCCGCTGTTCAAGCTGCCGCAGGATCTGTACATCCCGCCCGATGCGCTGCAGCTGTTTCTCGAGGCCTTCGAGGGTCCGCTCGACCTGCTGCTGTACCTGATCCGCCGGCAGAACTTCAACATCCTTGACATCCCGCTGGCCGACGTGACGCGCCAGTACCTGGCCTACGTCGACCAGATCCGCAAGACCCACCTCGAGCTGGCCAGTGAATACCTGCTGATGGCCGCGATGCTCATCGAGATCAAGTCGCGCATGCTGCTGCCGCCGAAACGATCGGCCGACGGCACCGAGCCCGAGGATCCGCGCGCCGAGCTGGTTCGCCGCCTGGTCGAGTACGAGCAGATGAAGCTGGCCGCCGCGCGGCTCGATGCGCTGCCGGTGCTCGGCCGCGACTTCCTGCGCGCGCAGGTGCACATCGAGCAGTCGCTGGCGCCGCGCTTTCCCGAGGTCGAGGCCGATGAATTGCGCGCCGCGTGGGCCGATGTGCTCAAGCGTGCCGGCCTCAATCAGCACCACACCATCAGCCGCGAGCAGTTGAGCGTGCGCGAGCACATGAGCATCGTGTTGCGCAGCCTGCAAGGGCGCAAGTTCCTCGAATTCCACGAGCTGTTCGACGTCAAGCGGGGGCCGCCGGTGATGGTGGTCACCTTCATCGCCATGCTCGAGCTCGCCCGCGAGCGCCTGCTCGAAGTCACGCAGGCCGAAGCTTTCGCGCCCATCTATGTGCGGCTGGCCTACCAGCCTGTTTGAAGTCATTTCGCAACCGTTACTCCAGAGCGACCATGCAACAAGCCACCATCCAGATCGTCCGCCCCGCCAGCCCACCCGTCGCCGCGCCGCAGCGCTGGGAGGTGGCGCAGATCGAGGCGCTGTTCGAGCTGCCGTTCAACGAGCTGCTGTACCAGGCGCAAACCGTGCACCGCGCCAATTTCGACCCGGCCGAGGTGCAGCTGTCCACGCTGCTGTCGATCAAGACCGGCGGCTGTGCCGAGAACTGCACCTACTGCCCGCAATCGTCCGCCTACGACACCGGCGTGGAAGCCACCGCGCTGATGAAGGTCGATGCGGTGCTCGAGGCGGCCCGCGCCGCTCAGGCGGCAGGTGCCACGCGCTTTTGCATGGGCGCGGCCTGGCGCAGCCCGAAGGAACGCGACATCGAGAAGGTCTCGGCGCTGATCAGCGCGGTCAAGGGCCTGGGTCTGGAGACCTGCGCCACGCTGGGCATGCTGGGTGACGGCCAGGCCGAAGCCCTGCGCGATGCCGGGCTCGATTACTACAACCACAACATCGACACGGCACCCGACAAGTACGCCGACATCGTGCAGACGCGCCAGTTCGAAGACCGCCTCGACACCTTGCAGCGCGTGCGCGGCGCGGGCGTCAAGGTGTGCTGCGGCGGCATCGTCGGCATGGGTGAGTCGCGCACGCAGCGCGCCGCGCTGATCGCCGAGCTGGCCAACATGGAGCCTTACCCCGAGTCGGTGCCCATCAACCACCTGGTGCAAGTCGAGGGCACGCCGCTGCACGGCACCGAAGTGCTCGACCCGTTCGAGTTCGTGCGCACCATCGCCGCAGCTCGCATCACCATGCCGCACACCCGGGTGCGGCTGTCGGCCGGGCGTCAGGCGCTGGGCGAGGCGGTGCAGGCGCTGTGCTTCATGGCCGGCGCCAACTCGATCTTCTACGGCGACAAGCTGCTGGTCACGGGCAACCCCGACGTCACCGCCGACCAGGCGCTGCTGCAAAAACTCGGCATGAGGGCCGCCTGATGAGCGCCTCGCCCATCGAGTTGCAGGCGCCGGGCCGCAAGCCCGTGACGCTGCACCGGCTGCGCGAGATGTACGCGGCCGGCGAGCCCATCAGCGTGCTCACCTGCTACGACGCCAGCTTTGCCAGGCTGCTCGATGGCGCCGGCGTCGACTGCCTGATGGTGGGTGATTCGCTGGGCATGGTGCTGCAAGGCCACGGCAGCACGCTGCCGGTGAGCCTGGACGACGCGGCGTACCACACGGCCTGCGTGGCGCGTGGCAACCGCACCGCCTGGATCATTGCTGACCTGCCATTCGGCAGTTATCAGCAGTCGCGCGAACAGGCGCTGGCCAGCGCCACGGTGCTGATGCAAGCCGGCGCGCACATGGTCAAGCTCGAGGGTGGCGGCTGGACGGCCGGGACGGTGCGTTTTCTCGTCGAGCGCGGCATCCCGGTGTGCGCGCACCTGGGGCTGACGCCGCAGTCGGTGCACGCGCTGGGCGGGTACCGGGTGCAAGGCCGCAGCGACGAGTCGGTGGCCACGCTCACGCAGCACGCCACCGAACTGGTCGAAGCGGGCGCGTCGATGATGGTGTTCGAGCTGATGCCATCAAGCGTGGCCGCCGGTCTCACGCAAAAACTGGGCATTCCGGTGATCGGCATCGGCGCGGGCGTCGAATGTTCGGGCCAGGTGCTGGTGCTGCACGACATGCTGGGCGTCACCCAGGGCAAGCTGCCGCGCTTTGTGCGTGACTTCATGCAAGGCGCACCGTCCATCACCGCCGCCGTGACCACCTACGTGGCCGAAGTGAAGGCGCGGCGCTTTCCGGACCCTGCCGCCCACGGCTACTGACCATGCACGTGGTCCACACCATCGCGGCGCTGCGCGCGGCCTTGCCCGTGCCCGGCGCGTGCGTGTTCGTGCCCACCATGGGCAACTTGCACGAAGGGCATCTGGCGCTGGTGCGCCAGGCCGCCGCACACGGGCTGCCCGTGGTGGTCAGCATCTTCGTCAACCGGCTGCAGTTCGCGCCCCACGAAGACTTCGACCGCTACCCGCGCACGCTGGCGCGTGACTGCGAGCTGCTGCAATCAGCCGGCTGCAGCATCGTGTTCGCGCCCGACGAGGCCGAGATGTACCCCGAGCCGCAAGGCTTCAAGGTACAGCCCGACCCGGCAATCGCCGACATCCTCGAAGGCCACTTCCGGCCCGGCTTTTTCACCGGCGTGTGCACCGTGGTGCTCAAGCTGTTTGGCGCGGTTCAGCCGCGCATCGCGGTGTTCGGCAAGAAGGACTATCAACAGCTGATGGTCATCCGCCGCATGACGCGGCAGTTCGCGCTGCCCATCGAGATCGAAGGCGGCGAGACCACCCGTGCGGCCGATGGCCTGGCGCTGTCCTCGCGCAACGGCTACCTGAGCGACAGCGAGCGCGCGCGCGCCATCGAGTTGTCGCAGGCGCTCGCCACGCTGGCGCGCCAGTTCACAGAAGGCGGCACGCCGCTGGCCACGCTCGAAGCGCGCGCCTGCCAGGCGCTGGCCGATCGCGGCTGGCAGCCCGATTACCTCAGCGTGCGCCGGCGCACCGATCTGGGCATCCCGGCCGACGACGCTCCGCGCAGCGGCGACTGGGTCGCCCTCGGAGCCGCACGCATCGGCGCCACGCGGCTGATCGACAACCTCGAATTCACCGGCTGAGTCGTCGCGCCGCCCTCATGTGGCGGCCCGGGCTCGGCTATTTCGGCGGGTTGTCCCAGCCTCCACCCAGCGCCAGATACACCCGGCCGAGCGCCAGGCGGCGGTCGAGCAGGCTTTGGGCGGCGTCTGTTTCGGCGGAGAGCACCTGACGCTGCGCGTCGAGCACTTCGACAAAGCCGACCACGCCGGCGCGGAATCGCATGTCCGACAGGCGCAGGGTTTCGCGCGCGGCACTCACGCGACGCGATTGCGCGGCGATCAGTTCGGCGCTGCTGTCGTAGGCGACCAGGCTGTCGGCCACTTCGGCCAGCGCGCCGAGCACCGTGCGGCGGTAGCCCACCAGCGCTTGATCGAGTCGCGCCAGCGCGGCGTCTTCGTTGCCTTGCAGCGCGCCGCCTGAATACAGCGGCAGCACCACGTTGGGCCCGAGCGACGCCACCGATGACGCGCCGCTGCTGAGCACGTCGCCGAGGTTGGTGCTGACGCGGCCGAACACGGCGGTCAGCGAGATGTCCGGATAGAACTGCGCGCGCGCCACATTGACCCGTGCGTGCGCCGCCTGAAGCTGCGCGGTGGCTCGCAGCAGGTCGGGGCGGCGCTCGAGCAGCGCCGAGGGCAAGCCGGCTGGCAATGCGGCGGGCAGGCTGAGCGTGGCCGGCGTGTCGAAGCGCAACGTGCCGGGCACGCGGCCGACCAGGATCGACAGCGCGTTCTCGGTTTCGGCGATCTGGCGCTTCAAGCCGGGCAGCACGGCTTCGGTCGAGGCCAGCACGCTTTCTTGCTGGCGCTCTTCGGCGGCCGACGCGACGCCGGCCGCTGACAGCCGCTGCACGATGCGCAGCACTTCGCGCTGGTTGATGGCGGCGCGCTCGGTGACTTCGAGCACCTCGCGCAGCGCGGCCAGCTGGTAGTACAGCGCTGCGGTGTTGGCCACCAGCGACGCCTGCACCGCGTGGCGCGAGGCCTCGGTGGCCATCAGATCGGCGCGCGCGGCGGCCGAAGCGTTGGCGTAGCGGCCCCACAGGTCGATGTCCCACGACACCGCCAGCCCGCCCAGAAAGCTCGAGGTGAGGTCGTTGCCCGGCCGCTTGGCGGTGGGCGAGGTGCTGAGGTTGAGACTGGCCTGCGGCAGCGTGCCGGCGCGCGCCGCGGTGGCGATCGCCTGCGCCTCACGCACCCGGGCTGCGGCCAGCAGGGCCTCGGGGCCGGCGGCCAGCGCTTCGGTGATGAGCTGCTGCAGCGGGGCGTCGGTGTAAACGTCCTTCCAGGCCAGCGTGCCGAACGCGGGCGCCGTGGATGGCACGGCACCACGGTGGGCGGCGGGCAGGGCGCCGTCGGGCCGCTGGTAGACGGACGGGTTGAACACCGAGCAGCCTGAGGCGGCCAGCGCGCAGGCCGCAGCGATGAGGTGGGTGGCGAACTTCATCGGGGCGCGATCACGGTTGGCGGCTTTCATCAGTGGACGCTCCCGGGCTCGGTCGCCATCGGCGGCGGCGCTTTCTTGCCACCGCGGTTGAACAGTTTGTCGATCGCCACGTAGAGCACCGGCACCATGAACACCGCGAGCAGCGTGGCGGCCAGCATGCCGCACAGCACGGTGATGCCCATCGACACGCGCGAGGCGGCGCCCGCACCGGTGGCGGTGACCAGCGGCACCACGCCCAGGATGAACGCAAACGAGGTCATCACGATCGGGCGCAAGCGCAGCTTGGCCGCGCCAAGGGCGGCGCTCACCGCGTCTTCCCCGGCTTCTTGTTTCATCTTGGCGAACTCGACGATCAGGATCGCGTTCTTGGCCGCCAGCCCGATCAGCAGAACCAGCCCGATCTGCGCATAGATGTTGTTGGTCAGCCCGGTGAGGTACAGGCCCAGCATGGCGCCGAACAGCCCCAGCGGCACGGCCAGCAGCACCGCGAACGGCACCGACCAGCTTTCGTACATGGCCGCGAGGAACAGGAAGACGAACAGGATCGCCAGCCCGAAGATCACCGGCGCCTGACCGGCCGACTGCTTTTCCTGCAGGCTGATGCCCGACCACTCGTAGCCGTAGCCCGCCGGCAGCGCGGTGGCGGCCACGTCTTCCATCACCTTGATCACGTCGCCCGAAGACACACCCGGTGCGCCGTCGCCACCGAGCTCGGCCGTGCGGTACAGGTTGTAGCGCTGGGTCACGTTGGGCGCGCTGATCGGCTCGGACTTGATGAGCGACGACAGCGGAACCATGCGGCCGTCAGCGCTGCGCACATGGAACATCGCCACGCCGCTGATGTCGCTGCGGAACTCGGGCTCGGCTTGCATCGTGACCTTGTAGGTGCGCCCGAAGCGGCTGAAGTCGTTGATGTTCAGGCCGCCCAGAAACGTCTGCAGCGCGTTGGTCACGTCGCTGATCGGCACGCCGAGCTTCTTGGCCTTTTCGCGGTCGAGTTCGAGGCGCAGCGCGGGCGTGCCGGGGTTGAACTTCGAGTAGATGCTGCCGATCTCGGGGCGCTTGCGCACCTCGGCCATGAAGGCATCGGCCACCTTCGCGAGTTCTTGCGGCGTGCCGCCCGAGCGGTCTTGCAGCTTGAACGAGAACCCGCCCGTGGCCCCCATGCCGGGAATCGCCGGCGGGTTGAAGGCCAGCACCACCGCGTCGGGGATCTTGGCCATGCGCGCGTAGGTGCCCATGATGATGGCGCGCAGGCCTTCGTCGGGCGCGGTGCGCTCGTCCCACGGCTTGAGCACCGAGACGAACAGCGCGCTGTCGGGCTGGCTCACGCCGTTGAGCACGTTGTAGCCGTTGATGATCAGCCGCTTGTCGACGCCGGGGATGCCGGCCAGCTCGGCATCGACCTTCTCGGTGACGGCCAGCGTGCGGTTGAGCGAGGCGGCTTCGGGGAGCTGCACGCTGCCGATGTAGTAGCCCTGGTCTTCGGGCGGCACGAAGGCCCCCGGCACCTTGCCCATCAGGCTGAACGCCGCAAAGATGAAGATCGCCAGCATCGCCAGCGACAGCAGCAAGCGACGGATCATCGTTTGCACGCCGCGCCCGAAGCGCTCGGTGATGGCATCGAAGGCGCGGTTGAAGCCGCCGAAAAAGCGCCCCAGCACGCCCTGGCTGTCGGCCGGCGAGCGCGGCTTGAGCATCAGCGCGCACAGCGCCGGCGTGAGCGACAGCGCCACCATCGCCGACAGCATCGTCGACACCGCCACGGTGACGGCGAACTGCTTGTACATGATGCCGGCGATGCCGCCGAGGAAGGCCACCGGCACGAACACCGCGCACAGGATCAGCGCGATGGCGAGCACCGGGCCCGAGACTTCTTCCATCGCCTTGAGCGTGGCTTCGCGTGCGGTCAGGCCGCCGTGCGCCAGATGGTGCTCGACCGCCTCGACCACCACGATGGCGTCGTCGACCACGATGCCGATCGCCAGCACCATGCCGAACAGCGTGAGCGTGTTGATGGTGAAGCCCAGCAGCGTGAACACCGCGAAAGTGGCCACCAGCGACACCGGCACCGCCAGCATCGGGATCACCGTGGCGCGCCAGTTCTGCAAGAACAGGAACACCACCACCAGCACCAGGATGAGCGCCTCGACGAAGGTGTGCACCACCTCTTCGAGCGAGGCCTTCACGAAGGTGGTGTTGTCGAGCACCACGTCGTAGGCCATGTCCTCGGGAAATGACTGCGCCATCACCGCGAGCTGCTGCTTGATCAGCGCGGCGCTCTCGAGCGCGCTGGCGTCGGGCGTGAGGTTGATCGACAGCGCGGCGGCGGGCTGGCCGTTCAGGCGCGACTGGAAGCCGTAGTCGCGTGCCCCGAGTTCCACCCGGGCGACGTCCTTGACGCGCACGAACGAGCCGTCGGACTTGGCGCGCACGATGACGTTTTCGAACTCCGAGACCTCTGACAAGCGGCCCTTGAGCTGCACGCCGTACTGGAACTGCTGGGTGGCGGGCGCGGGCAGCTGGCCGACCTGACCGGCCGGCGCCTGCACGTTTTGCTCTTGAATGGCGCGGTAGATGTCGGTGGGCGTGACGCCGACCGAGGCCATGCGGTCGGGGCGCAGCCACAGCCGCATGCCGAACTCCGAGCCGAACAGCGAGACGTTGCCCACCCCCTTGATGCGCTTGAGGCCCTCGACCACGTTGATCGTGGCGTAGTTCGACAGGAACAAGCTGTCGTAGGTGCCCTTGGGCGACACCAGCGCGATGTACATCAGCGTGTCGGGGCTTTGCTTCTTGGTGCTGAT
>CANGBT010000041.1 GCA_947452135.1 Burkholderiales bacterium | reverse complement strand
GCGCTTTCGGCCCAACCTGGTGCTGGACGGCCTCGCCGCGCACGACGAAGACCATATCGACGAGCTGCGCTTCGACACGCCCGACGGGCCGGTGCGGCTACGGCTGGTCAAGCCGTGCTCGCGCTGCAGCATCCCCGACATCGACCCGCTGAGCGCCGAGCGCGGCCATGCGGTGGGCGACACGTTGGCCGGCTACCGCGCCGACGCGCGGCTGGACGGCGCGATCACCTTCGGCATGAACGCGGTAATCGTCGAGGGCACCGACCGCATGCTGCGCACGGGCCTGGCCGGCGGCGCGACCTACCGCTTCTGATGGCGCGCTTCAAGACCTGGCAGCTGTTTGCGGTGTGCGTGCTCAGCTGGGGCACCACCTGGCACGCCATCACCTACCAACTGGGGCACACCACACCCGAAGTCGGCGTGGCGCTGCGCTTCATGCTGGCGTGCGTGCTGGTGCTGGGCACTTGCGCCGTGCGCGGCATGAGCCTGCGCTTTGCGTGGCGCGACCACGGGCTGCTCGCGCTGCAAGGCGTGATGATGTTCGGCGTGTCGTATGTCTTCGTGTATCACGCCGAGCGGCACCTGCCCTCGGGTCTGGTGGCGGTGGGCTACTCGGCGGCACCGTTGATCGCCGGGCTGGGCGCGCACGCGCTGTTCAACCTGAAGGTGAGCGCACGCTTCATCGCAGGCGGCCTGCTCGGGCTGCTGGGCGTGGCGCTGATGTTCTGGCCCGAGTTCGGCAAAGCGGCTGCGGGCGTGGCCTCGCAGGCGCAAGGCGCCGGATCGCTGGGCGCGGCCTCGTCGGTGGGCGCGGGCGCAGCGTTCACGCTGGCCGCCGTGTGTCTGAGTTCGTGCGGCAGCCTGGCCGCCACGCGCAACCGGGTGCGCGGCCTGCCGTTCTGGCCGTCGCTGGGCTTTGGCATGGGCTACGGCGCGCTGGCGACGTCGCTGGTGGCGCTGTTCATGGGCCACTCTTTCATGCCGCCGGCGGTGCTGTCGTGGTGGGCCTCGCTGGTGTACCTGGCGCTGGTGGGCACAGTGGTGTCGTTCGCGTGCTACCTGACCATCCAGGAGCGGCTGGGCCCGGGCCCCAGCGGCACCATCGGCGTGATGACGCCGCTGCTGGCGCTGGGCATGTCAGTGCTGCTCGAAGGCTACCGGCCCGACGCCCTCACCGGCGCAGGCGTGCTGCTCGCGGTGGCCGGCAACGTGCTGATGCTGCGCCGGGCGAAGGCCGCCACCTAGAATCGCGTCCCCGCCTACGGCGTGGCCCACACCCCTTTTCCCGCACTGTGAGACCTGCACCATGAGCCTGAAATGCGGCATCGTCGGTTTGCCCAACGTCGGCAAATCCACCCTCTTCAACGCACTCACCAAGGCGGGCATCGCGGCGGAGAACTACCCGTTTTGCACCATCGAGCCCAACGTGGGCATCGTCGAGCTGCCTGACCCCAGGCTCGATGCGCTGTCGGCCATCGTCAAGCCCGAGCGCATCGTGCCGGCCATCGTCGAGTTCGTCGACATCGCCGGCCTGGTGGCCGGAGCGTCCAAGGGCGAAGGCCTGGGCAACCAGTTTCTGGCGCACATCCGCGAGACCGACGCGCTGGTCAATGTGGTGCGCTGCTTCGACGACGACAACGTGATCCACGTGGCCGGCCGCGTCGACCCCATCTCTGACATCGAGGTGATCCAGACCGAGCTCTGTCTGGCCGACCTGGGCACCGTCGACAAGACGCTGCAGCGCTCCATCAAGTCGGCCAAATCGGGCAACGACAAGGAAGCCGCCAAGCTGGTCGACGTGCTCACCAAGTGCCAGGCTGCGCTCAACGAAGCGCGTCCGGTGCGCAGCATCGCCTTCAGCAAGGAAGAACTCGCCGTGCTCAAGCCGCTGTGCCTGATCACCGCCAAGCCGGCGATGTTCGTGGGCAACGTCGACGAAGGCGGCTTCGAGAACAACCCCCACCTCGACCGGCTGCGCGAATACGCCGTGAGTCAAAAGGCTCCGGTGGTGGCGATCTGCGCCAAGACCGAAGCCGAGCTCGCCGACATGAGCGACGAAGACCGGCTGATGTTCCTGTCAGAGATGGGCCAGACCGAACCCGGCCTCAACCGCCTGATCCGCGCGGCGTTCAGCCTGCTCGGGCTGCAGACCTACTTCACCGCCGGCGTGAAGGAAGTGCGCGCCTGGACCATCCACATCGGTGACACCGCCCCGCAAGCCGCCGGCGTGATCCACACCGACTTCGAGCGCGGCTTCATCCGCGCCCAGACCATCGCCTTCGAGGACTTCGTCACCTTCAAGGGCGAACAAGGCGCCAAGGAAGCCGGCAAGATGCGCGCCGAAGGCAAGGAGTACGTCGTCAAGGACGGCGACGTGTTGAACTTCCTGTTCAACGTCTGAAGCCCCGGGGGCCTCAGCGCCCCCGAATGAACGCCAGCAAATCCTGGGTCAAGCGGTCGCGGTGCGTGACCGGGATGGCGTGGGGCGCGCCTTCGTATTCGATCAGCGTGGCGTTGGCAATGCCCTTGGCGGCGGCGCGCCCGGCAGCGTAGATCGGCACGGTCTGGTCGTCGTCGCCGTGGATCACCAGCGTGGGCACCTTGAACGACGGCAGGTCGCAGCGGAAGTCGGTGCTGGAAACGACGTCACGCAGGCCGGCCTGCATCGCCACGCTGCGTGTCCACTCCATCCACTCGGAGATGATGGAGGACAGGATCTTCACGCAGTAGAACTGCTCAAAGAAGCCTGCGTTTAACTGTCGAACTTGGGATTACCAGAGTTGGGACGATGAGGCTCTTACGAAAATATGATTCCGAATCCACCAGTCTCGCGCTGTTCGGCCGATTTAAACTGTGATATTTTTTGATATCTCAGAGACCTAATTCTTTATCGCATACTGCAGCCCTTGATATTTCTTTGTTGTAGCCATCCGTATTCCCCGTTCGACGGGCTTCGACGAGTTTTTCTTCGATACTCATGCCCGCAGCCTTGTTTCTCGGAAGATTATTTTCAAAAATTTGTTTAAATAGTGGGTCTGTTTTTGATGCCTCCAACACGCCGCGGACATACATGAGCCTTTGCGTGGCATACGACCTAAGTAAAATATCGTTAATCCTACCGCTCACCTCATACATTGGTGCGTAAACAAAGAAGCATCGCGAGACTGAAAGAGCCCTTGCCTCGGATATCTCGGCGACGGCGTGAGGAGTCACGCAGAGGCAAGTGAAAATTAAGTGAAAAGCACAGAGCCTTCGCATATCACGGTGCTGAACTCTAGGGGTTATTTGGGTGATGCTGCAGAGAAAAATAACTACGGTACATGTTGCGCGGCCTAACGTAAAGACGCACGACGATGAAGGTAAAATCCAAGTCAGATGGCCGTCCGAGGGCTCCACAATTCTGCGGCCTCAGCCGAGCGCGTATTCCACCGATGCGCGCAGTTTTCGCAGACGCACCCGTATACCGCCGCGTTAATTCTTGCTTCAACAGCTACGCGCCGGAACACCTCGGTGGAAAATTTACTTCGGGAGATGCGCTCCGAATACGCATCCTTGCACTTGCTGCAATAGATTCTTGTGGCCATGCCTACCTTCTATCGCCTCGGGCGAGACTCAAGTTCCTCAAGGAACGCGAGTGCTGCATCGGAGATATTTTTACGCGGGTTCGCCTCACAGTAGGCCCGCATCCAATCGACCTCCTCGTCGCCCCGAATCTTCAAAAGTGGACTTGAAACCTTTTGTGCAAAAGCGTACTGCGTCGCCATACCTTTTAGGTAGCCCATCGACCACCAGTCCATCATCAACAGTTGCTCGCCCACGCTGGTATCCGTCTTCGTTCGCTCAGCGACAGCAGTCCACAGCGCGCAGACCTTGTCGCCTAGGTTCGGAACAAGTTGCTGCGCAAACGGGTGTCCGGCCGAGATCACCAGCGTGAGGAAGAGGCAAGTTTTCTTCATGGAGCGCTCCACATCAACCGAATGCTACCTACTGGCTCTCGACCGCACCGAACCGGCTGACCCTGACAACTGAACGGCCCCGGGATTCGTGGAGCCTATTTGGGTTGAGTCAGGCCGCCACCGTGGTGGTGGCTTGACTGGTGAGTTAGCAAGAGTAGTTTGCTTCAGCCTCTACTAGCGAGTCTCCTCAAAAAAAGCGGGCCGCCTCAGTGCCCCCCGTACTCCGGCGTGCGGTTCAACGTGTGACGTCTGGTGGCGTTGGCCATTCGCCGCGCCGCCCCGACTTGGCAGCGGTGCTCGTGTCAGATCACTGCCAGCCGAAGCGCCGGATGTAGAAGCGCTTCATGAGCGTGGTCAGCACCGCATAGCCCACCAGGATGGCGACCAGCCAGCCGAAGAACGGCAGCGGCAAGGCCTGCAGCCCGAAGTCGGCGGCCAGCGGGCCCATCGGCAGCCACACCCCGATGGCCACCACCACCAAGGTCATGACCAGCAGCGGTGGTGCGGCACGGCTCTCGATGAACGGCAGCTTGGGCGTGCGGATCATGTGAACCACCAGCGTTTGCGTGAGCAGCCCCACGACAAACCAGCCCGAATGGAACAGTCCCTGCGTGGCCGGTGAGTTGACGCCCAACACCCACCACAGCACCGCGAAGGTGGCGAAGTCGAACAGCGAGCTGATCGGGCCGAAGAACACCATGAAGCGCCCGATGCCCGCGGCGTCCCACTTGAGCGGGCGGCTGACGAGTTCGGCATCGACACGGTCGAACGGGATGCCGGTCTGTGCGATGTCGTACAGGAGGTTTTGCACCAGCAGCTGCAGCGGCAGCATCGGCAAAAACGGCAGGAAGGCGCTGGCCACCAACACCGAGAACACGTTGCCGAAGTTCGAACTGGCCGTCATGCGGATGTACTTGAGCATGTTGCAAAAGGTCGTGCGGCCCTCGACCACGCCATGGTCGAGCACCATCAGGCTCTTTTCGAGCAGGATGATGTCGGCGGCCTCCTTGGCAATGTCGACCGCGGTGTCGACCGATATGCCGATGTCGGCCGCGTGCAGCGCCGGCGCGTCGTTGATGCCGTCGCCCATGAAGCCCACCACATGGCCGCGGCCACGCAGCGCACGCACGATGCGCTCCTTGTGCAGCGGCGTGAGCTTGGCGAACACCGCGTGCTGCTCGACGGCCAGCGCGAGCTGCGCGTCGTCCATCGCGTCGACCTCGGCACCGAGCTTGACCGCGTTCACCGGCAGCCCGACTTGCTGGCATACACGCGCGGTCACGCGCTCGTTGTCGCCCGTGAGCACCACCACGCGGATGCCGTGCGCGGCCAGCGCCTGCAGCGCCGCGGCGGCCGAGTCCTTGGGCGGGTCGAGAAAAGCGATGTGGCCGATCAGCGTGAGCGCGGCCTCGTCGGCCACCGAGTACACGACCTGGCTGGGCGGCAGCACCTTCATCGCCACGGCCACCACGCGCAGCCCGCTGTCGTTGAGCTCGCGCGCGGTCTGCAGCACGCGCGCCATCGTCGCGTCATCGAGCGGCTCGTCGTGCGTGCTGTCGCCCTCGCCCGTGCGCACCCGGGTGCACACCGCCAGCACCTCTTCGAGCGCGCCCTTGCAGATCAGCTCATGGTGTTCGTCGCGCGCGCTCACCACCACCGACATGCGACGGCGCGCGAAGTCGAACGGAATCTCGTCGATCTTGCGGTAGTCCTGCTCGAGCCTGAGCTCGGTGGCCAGCTCGACGTGCTCGAGCACCGCGTGGTCGAGCAGGTTCTTCAGGCCGGTCTGGTAGTGGCTGTTGAGGAAGGCGTAGTTCAGCACCGGCTCGGACGTGCGGCCGAAGGCGTCGGTGTGGCGTGCCAGCGCGATGCGGTCTTGCGTGAGGGTGCCCGTCTTGTCGGTGCACAGCACGTCCATCGCGCCGAAGTTCTGGATCGCATCGAGCCGCTTGACGACGACCTTGCGGCGCGACAACGACACCGCGCCACGCGCCAGCGTGGTGGTGACGATCATCGGCAGCATCTCGGGCGTCAGCCCCACCGCCACCGACAGCGCGAACAGGCACGCCTGCAGCCAGTTGCCCTGCGCAAAGCCGCTGACCAGCAGCACGATGGGCACCATCACCAGCGCAAAACGGATCAGCAGCCAGCTCACGCTGTTGACGCCGGCCTGGAAGGCGTTGGGCGCGGCCTCGGTCGCCGTGGCACGCAGCGCCAGCGTGCCGAAGCAGGTGCGGTTGCCGGTGGCCACCACCAGCGCGGTGGCCGTCCCCGAGATGACGTTGGTGCCCATGAAGACCAGGTTGCACTGCTCCAGCGGCGCGCTGCCCTCGCCGTGGCGGTCGACGAACTTCTCGAGCGGCATCGACTCGCCGGTCAGCGCCGACTGCGACACGAACAGGTCGCGCGCGCTGAGCACGCGGCAATCGGCCGGGATCATGTCGCCGGCCGACAACGCGACCAGATCGCCGCGCACCAGTTCGCGCAGCGCGATCTCGCTCGTGGGCAGCGCAGCGGCGGCCACGGCGACCGGCGTCTGGGGCGTCGCCGACGAACGGCGGATCACGGTGGCGGTGTTGCTGACCATCGCCTTGAGCCGGTCGGCGGCGCGGTGCGAGCGGCCTTCCTGCACGAAGCGGATGAGCGTGCTCATCACCACCATCACGCCGATGACGATGGTGGCCTTGGCGTCCTGGGTGAGGTACGAGACCACGGCCAGCACGGTGAGCAACAGATTGAACGGGTTGCGGTAGCAGTGCCACAGGTGCAGCCAGCGCGGCAACGGCGCCTCGTGCTGGACTTCGTTGGGGCCTTGGCGGGCCAGCCGCGCGGCGGCTTCGTGCGCGCTCAGGCCCTCGGGATGCGAATCCAGGCGCGCGAGCGCCGCGGCCGGGTCGTCGCGCGCGGCGCGCATCAGCTCGGCGGCCGTGGCATCGGGCAGCGGCGCCACCGGGCCACGACCGGCCAGCGTGGCGACCAGCGGATGGCGGCCGAAATGCCGCAGCGCGCGGTGCCGTCTCAGGAAGCGACTGAACAGCCGCTTCAAGTCAAACGGCATGACGGCCCCCCGCACGCTGGCGGGTCGGCCAGGGCGGACATCGCGGCTCATGCGGTCACCATGCCATCGACGACCTGGATGGTCTTGTCGCAGCGCGCGGCCAGCGCGGGGTTGTGGGTCACGAACAGCACGGTCGTGCCGTGCTCTTGGTTGAAGCGGCGCAGCAGCGCGAACACGTCGTCGGCGCTGTGGGTGTCGAGGTTGCCGGTGGGCTCGTCGGCCAGCAGCAGCGCGGGGTTCATCGCCAGCGCGCGGGCGATGGCCACGCGCTGCTGCTGCCCGCCGCTGAGGTTGGCCGCGCCGTTGTGCTGCTGCGCGCGCAGCCCGACGCTGTCGATCAGCTCGGCGGCGCGTGCGCGCATCGCCTCGTCGGCAAAGCCCGAGGCGCCGAGCATCGGCATCATTACGTTTTCGAGCGCGCTGAAGGCGGTGATCAGGTGGTGGTACTGAAACACGAAGCCGATCGAATGGCCGCGCAGCCTTGTGAGGGCCCGGTCGTCGAGCGCGGTCGTTTCCTCGCCGCACACGGCCACGCTGCCGGCGCTCGGCCGGTCGAGCAGCCCGATGATGTTGAGCAAGGTGGACTTGCCCGAGCCCGACGGGCCCATCACCGCGCAGAACTCGCCGCGCAGCAGCGTCAGGTCGATGCCGTGCAGCACCTCGGTCTCGAACGGCTTTCCCACGTTGTAGGCCTTGCGCACGCCGCGCAGCGAAACGACGACCGGGCGATCGGACGCCGCGGCGGCCACCACAGGCGCTGTGGCTTCAGCCACGGATGGCCACCACCGGATCGAGCCGGGCCGCCCGCAGCGCCGGCGCAAAGGCGGCCAGCAAGCCGGTGAGCGTGGCCAGCAGCAGCGCGGCCGAAAACAGCCTGGGGTCGAACACCAGAGGAAACAACGGCGTGCCGTCGGCATTGCGCGCATAGCGTTGCCACAGCACCAATGCCGCGGCACCGATGGAGCAACCCACGACCGAGCCGCCGAGCCCGAGCAGCCCGCCTTGCAGCAGGAACACGCGCAGGATCTGACCTTGCGAGATGCCCATCGCGCGCAGGATGCCGATCTCGCGCGACTTCTGCACCACCACCACCACCAGCACGCTGGCGATGCCGAAAGCCACCGACAGCGCCACGAAAAAGCGGATCGCGGTGTTGGCGGTGGTCTGCGCGCTGATGGCGGCAAAGAACTGGGCGCTGGTCTTGATCCAGCTGTCGGCCTCGACGCCGGTGGCACGGGTGATGCGCTGAGCCACACCTTCGGCCCCATAAACGTCGCGCACGTTCACCTCCATGCTGGTCACGCCACCGGGCAAGCCGAGCAGGCTTTGGGCGGTGTGCAGCGCCATGAACACATTGCGCGAGTTCGCGCCCTTGTTGCCCAGGTCAAAAATGCCGGTGATGGTGAGCGAGCTGGACGCACCGCCGGCGGTGGTCACGCGCAGCTTGTCGCTGACGTCCAGGCCCAGATCGCTGGCCAGTTCGGTGCCGATCAGGATGTCGCTGCCGGTCAGGCGCGTGGTGCCGCGCACGAGCTTGTCGTTGAGATCGATGATGCGGAAGTACAGCTCGGGCTGAATGCCGCTGAGCGAGATCGAGCGGCTCACGCTGCCGCGCAGCACCAGCGCCGAGCCGCCAGCCACTGGCGAGACCACCAGCACATCGGGCATCGCCCGGATCTGCTCGGCCACCGCTTGCCACTGGTCGATGGACTTCAATCGCTGCAGCGGCGGCTGCACGATGGCGGCCTCGACCTCAGGAGGCTGGCCGCCCGGGGCACTGGCCGCGCCGCGCAGCGTGCGGGTCACTTCCTTGGGCGGCAGCAGCTGAATGTGCGCCTGCGCCGACAGCACACGGCGGATGAAGTTGGACTGCAGACCGGCCAGCAGCGCCGACATGAAGACGATCACGCCGACGCCGATGGCCACACCGGTCATGATGAAGATCGTCTGCAGCCGGCCCTCGCGCAGGAAGCGCAGCGCCACGATCCACTCGAAGGGCAGCCAGTGCGAAAACATGCGCGGTGCCTGACTCAAGGCAGCGCCGCCGGGGCGATCGCTCGCACCCGCGAGCCGGGGGCTACGGCAGCCGGTGCTGCGACCACGCGATCACCCATGCTCAAGCCCTCGAGCACCTCGACCCAGCCGCCACTGCGCAAGCCCAGCCGCACCGTCCGCCGCACGGCGCGGCCGGCTTCGATGCGCAGCACCGAGCCGTCGGCCGCCTCGGGCCCCGCAGAGTCGCTCAGCGCGCCCACGGGCAGCAGCAAGGCGCCGTGGCGCTGCGCCACTTCGATGTCGACCGACACCGTCATGTCCTGCGTCAGCGCCAGCGGTGGCGCGGCCACGTCGAGCTTGACCTGCACCGCACCGGTCTGCGCGTTGATGGCCGGGTTGATGTACACCAGCTTCGCGCCGAAGCGCTGTTGGGGGTAGGCATCGGCCGAGGCGAGTGCCGGCTGACCCAGCGCGAGCAGACGCAGGTTGCGCTCGTCGATCTCGGCCACGAGTTGCGTGGGGCCGTCAGGCGACAACGTCATCAGCACCTTGCCTGCCTGCACCACATCGCCCGGCTCGACGTTGCGGCCGATCAGCGTGCCCGCCACCGGGGCCCGGATGACAGAGTAGGCGGCGCGTGCGCTGGCCGCCTCGGCACCGGCGCGGGCCTGAACCACCGCGGCGGCGGTGAACTCGCGCTCGCCGCCGCCGGCGCGCAGGGTGTCGAGCTGCTTCTGAGCCGATTGCCGTTGGGCGTCGGCCAGCGCGAGCGCCTTGCGCGAGTCATCGAGCGCGGCCTCGCCGATGAAACCCTGGCCGAACAGCTCTTGCTGGCGGCGCCACATCGAGCTGGCGTTGTCGAGGGTGGCCTGCGCCTGGCGCAACGCCTGCTCGGCCACCGGCATTTGCACCTCATTCAATTGGCGCAGGCGGGTCTGCGCCTGCGCCAACGCGATCTGGGCTTGCTGCGCGATGGCACGCTGCTCGGTCGATTCGAGCTCAATGAGCACGTCGCCGGCCTTCACCGTTTGGCCCTCGGCCACCGGCACGTACGCGACCGTGGCGGTGATCTGCGCGCCGACCTCCACACGGTGCGCGGTTTCCACCCGGCCGCTGGCGACCACGGACTGAACCAGATCGCGCCGCTGGAGCGTTTCGGCCACGACCTGCGGACCCAACCACCAGCGCGCAACGACAGCCAAAACCAGCAACACGCCAATCAGCGCAGCGGGGAATTTCCAACGGTTTCGGAGTGGCTTGGGGGCGTCGGGCATCGGCGGAGGTGGGTCGGACGGCTTCGCCTCAGCGAACCCGGTGAGCATTTCACCGAGCATGCGACCCACACGATGCGTTGGCCATGATCAGCGTCAAGTGGCGGCGACGGGCTGCGCCGCATCATCGTGCAAGTAGGCTCGCGAACACGACTTGGCACTCACCCCATGCGAGTGCTAACATTTCAGCATTCGGTTTGACCAAGTCGACTTTCACCATGAACACGACCTTTTCGAACTCAACTTCTGCTCTCACGCTGCGTGATCCGTGGACGATGGTGCCCTCGCTGGGCAACATCGATGCCTACATCTCGGCAGCCAACCGCATCCCGATGCTCACCCTCGAGGAAGAGCAGGCGCTCGCACGCCGGCTGCGCGAAGCCGGTGACGTGCAGGCGGCCGGGCAGCTGGTGCTGTCGCACCTGCGGCTGGTGGTGTCGATCGCACGGCAGTACCTGGGCTACGGCTTGCCGCACGGCGACCTGATCCAGGAAGGCAACGTCGGCCTGATGAAGGCCGTCAAGCGATTCGACCCCGACCAGGGCGTGCGGCTGGTCAGCTACGCCATGCACTGGATCAAGGCCGAAATCCACGAGTACATCCTGAAGAACTGGCGCATGGTCAAGGTGGCCACCACCAAGGCGCAGCGCAAGTTGTTCTTCAACCTGCGCTCGATGAAGCAAAGCCTGAAGGACGATGCCGTCGAGGGCGAAACCCATCGCCATGCGCTGACCCAAAGCGAAGTCGACACGATGGCGCGCACGCTGAACGTCAAGCGCGAGGACGTGCTCGAGATGGAAACGCGGCTGTCCGGCGGCGATGTGCCGCTCGACCCGCTGACCGATGACGACGGCGAAGAAGCCTACGCACCCATCGCCTACCTGGCTGACGACACGCAGGAGCCGAGCCGCGTGCTCGACGCCCATCACCGCGACTGGCTGGCCAGCGACGGCATTTCGCTGGCGCTTGAGTCGCTGGATGCACGCAGCCGACGCATCGTCGAGGAGCGCTGGCTCAAGGTCAACGACGACAACTCCGGCGGCATGACGCTGCACGACCTGGCAGCTGAATACGGCGTGAGCGCCGAGCGCATCCGCCAGATCGAGGTCGCCGCGATGAAGAAGATGCGCAAGGCACTGATTCAGACCCACTGACGCCGCTGAATCGAGATCGCAGCATGACAAACGGCCCCATGGGGCCGTTTGTCATTTCGTGGCGCCGGGTTGGCGTCGACTCAGCCTCCGGCGAGCAGTGCTTTCAGATCGGCTGTGAGCGCCTCGGAGCCGCTGCCATAGCGCACGAACAGGCGGACCTTGCCGTTGGCATCAAACACATACGAACCGGCGGTGTGGTCGAGGCTGTAAGTGCCCGGGCTCTTGCCTGGCACCTTGGCGTAAAACACCTTGAATTCCTTGGCGGCGACGGCGGTTTGCTCCGGTGTGCCGCGCAAGGCGACGAAGCTCGGATCGAACCCGGCCATGTACGCCTTGAGCATCTCGGGCGTGTCGCGCTCGGGGTCGAGCGTGACGAACACACCCTGCACGCGGTTGCCGTCAGCGCCCAGCTTGGTCTTGATCTGCGCGAGCTCGGCCATCGTGGCAGGGCACACGTCCGGACACTGCGTGAACCCAAAGAACACCAACGTGACCTTGCCTTTGAAATCCGCCAGCGTACGAGGCTGACCATACTGATCGGTGAGTGACAGCGTGCGGGCGTATTCGGCGCCGGTGATGTCAACGCCACGGAAAACGGGGGCCGCACCTGCTCGTGCTGAAACAACATCGTTGCAGGCGGTGAACGCGGCGCCACACATTAAAGCGAACAAGACCGCCTGCCCCCGCCGCAGCCACGCTCGCCGTGTCGTCGAACGAAGCGGCGTAGAACTAAAAAATCGTGTCAAAGCATCGGCCCCAGGTAGTGATCGATCAGCAATGCCGCAAACAGCAGCATGAGGTGCCAGATCGAAAATCGAAAGGTTTTGCGAGCCAGTGCGTCCGAGTAATTGCGCCACAGCTTCCAGGCGTAGCCGGTGAAGCCCAGACCCAGTGCCACCGCACCCACCAGATAGATCACGCCGCTCATCCCCGAGATGAACGGCAACAGCGTGGCTGCGAAAAGCACCAGCGTGTACAAGAAGACATGCAACTGCGTGAAGGCGGCCCCGTGGGTCACGGGCAGCATCGGCAGCCCGGCCTTGCGATAGTCCTCGGCCCGGTACAGCGCCAAAGCCCAGAAGTGCGGCGGCGTCCACAGGAAGATGATCAGGCACAGGATGAGCGCTTCAGCCCCCACATCGCCACGAATCGCCGCCCAACCCAACACCGGCGGCATGGCTCCGGAGGCACCACCGATCACGATGTTTTGCGGCGTTGCCGGCTTGAGCAGCACGGTATAGACGATGGCGTAACCCACAAAGGTGGCGAACGTCAGCCACATGGTGAGCGGATTGACCCAGAAATACAGCACCGCACTGCCGATCGCACACAGCACCGTCGAAAACGTGATCGTCTGCAGGTTGGTCAGTTGTCCCTTGGCCGTTGGCCGCCAGGCGGTACGTGCCATCTTGGCGTCGATGTGCTGCTCGACCACGCAGTTGAGCGCTGCGGCTGCACCGGCCACCAGCCAGATCCCGGCGGTGGCCGCCAGTGCCAATGGCCAGTTCGGCAAACCGGGCACCGCGAGCAGCATGCCAATCACCGCACAGAACACGATCAGTTGCACCACCCGCGGCTTGGTCAGCGCGTAGTACTGCTTCAGCCGCAATGTGCGGTCAACGGCAGGCAGTGGAGAGGAAAGGGTTTCAGACATGGCGGGAGACTGATTCTACGAAGCGGCTCGTGCCACGCAGGGGGTTGTGGGGGTTGCCGCAGGGGCACCAAGTGGCGTATCCGAGCATCGTGCCCGAGTGATCATCATCGTCAGCACCACGACCAGGGCGGCTGCACCTCCCGTGTGGCCAACCGCAGCCACCAGGGGCCAGTCCAGCACCACATTGCTCAAGCCGGTGACCAGTTGCCACAGCAAAACAATGACCAGGGCTTGCGCCAATCGGCGTTGCTCAGCATCACGGCTGATCCAAAGCCGCCAGGCCAGGGCACCCACGGCCACCAGCACCACCGCAGCGCCCATCCGGTGAACGACATGGATCGCCGTCAAAGCCGAGAACGGAAGGTATTGGCCGTCGGGACCCATGCCAAGTTCACGGACCACAGCGAAGCCACGAGCGAAATCCATCGCTGGCCACCACTCGCCCTGACAGGTGGGGAACTCCCGGCAGGCCAGCACCGCATAGTTGGTGCTGACCCAACCGCCCAGAGCGATCTGCACCACGCACACAGCCAGCACGAGCCGGGCCCCCAGAGACAGCGCCGGCGACAGCTTCAGTCGCCTTTCAACGGACAACTGCGACTGAACCGCCAGCAGCCCCAGCAAGCCGATAGCGCCTAAAAGATGCGCCGTCACGATGGCGGGATAGAGCTTCATGGTGACCGTCAAGGCACCGAACGCACCCTGCAGACACACCCAGATCCAGGTGGCCGTCGCCCACCACGGCGAGACCATCAGCGACTGCCTGCGCGATTGCACCCAAGCCGCGATGGCCAGCACCGTGATCAGCGCCCCGACACCCGTGGCGAGATAGCGGTGGAGCATCTCGATCCAGGCCTTGCCCCGTGTCACAGGGCCAGTGGGCATTGCGCTTTGAGCCGCATTGATTTCGTGGTGCGCGCCCAGCGGACTGACGCTCCCGTAGCAACCGGGCCAGTCGGGGCATCCGAGCCCCGAATCGGTGAGTCGCGTGAAGGCGCCGACGAGTACCAGGTCGAAGGTGAGAAAGAGCGTGATCAAGGCAAGCGCGCGCCAGCGCTCGGCAGGACTGGCATGGCGGTGCCGCCATCCCACCCACAGCAGCGGCAGCAAGGCGAGCGCTGCACCAAGCAGCAGCAAGGCGAGCGATGGGTTGAAGTCGTACGCAGCGGTACTCATCTGACGTCAGGCAGCCTCATCGCCCGGGGTTGTCCCAAGAGGCCGAGGCGCGCAGCAGTCGCTCTAGATCTCTCTTGAGCTTGGCGGGGTCGGGATCCACGGGCGAGCGCATCATCCACTGCCCCATCGGGTCGACAAGGTAGACGTGATCGGTCAATTGCCGACCCGGCGCCGGGCTGAGCCAATGGGCCAGCGACTCGGGATCGACTCGAAGTACCGTGGCGGGATCACCCGACGAAATCGCCGCCATCAGCTCCGGTCGAGGTGTGACGCCGTCCGTAATGAGCCAGATCTTGTCGACCCGATCCTTCTCGCGGCCGAGGGTCTCGCGCAACTGCCGCTGCAAGTACAGCTGCTTCTCGCAGGCTGCATCGCAAGCGCCTCCCGCCACCACCACCATCAACCACTGCCCATGGAGGCCGATCGCGGGAACCGCCTCACCCGCCAGATTGCGCAGCAACAGAGTCTGCGGTAACTCCCGCGGAGGAGTGATGAGCTCGCTGTAGTTGGTGCGCCCCTGAGGCCGGATGACGAAGTAGGTGAAGTACGACGCAAGCACCGGCGCGGCACACACCGCGAGGACCAGCAGCATCCTCAAGCGACCAGATGCAGTTCGACGAGCCGACAGATCGGGCGCCGGCATCGAATGGATGGTGAGACCCAGCGCCGAGGTGGGATCAACGCCCACGCCGGGCTCGGAGGCGGGGGCTGACGATTTGGAACCAGACATACAACCCTGACATCAATGCGCAAAGCGCAAACCACTGGAAGGCATAACCGTAGTGCTTTTGAATCCCAACGTCCGGACGCGCCCAGTGTCGTGACAACCCATCTTGGGGCGCCCCATCAGCGTCCTGGATGATCGACAACGGCTTGAGGTCCAGTCCGAACTCGCGACCAAATGCAATGAGGTCGAGATTCTGTCGGATCGCGCCGGTGGCCGCGCCGCCAAAGTCATACAGCCTCAGCGGCGGCGGGGCGATGTGTCCCTTCACCTCAACGACCCCGGATTCCTCCGGAAGGCTCGGAACCCGCGTGCGGTCCTGCGCGTCTCGCGGTGCCCACCCGCGTTGAATCAGTACCGTTCCATTTCCACCCACAAGTCTGAGCGGAGTGACGACGAAGAAGCCGGGCCGCCCGCTCATCTGACGGTTATCCAGAAAAACCGTGGCCGACGCGACCCAGGTGCCCCGCACAACCACAGCGCGATCATGTTGCACGGTGGCATCGCCGGCAGTCTCGGCAAGAGAAGATGCGGCGAGTACGGGCAGTACGGAACGCGAATCCACGGAAAGTTGCAATGCTTCCTTCTGTGCAGCACGGTCCAGTTGCCAGATACCAAGCCGCGCTGTACCGAGCACCCCTAGCACTGTGGCGAACAAAACGATCGTCGCCCTTCGCCCGGCGCTGCGGCCTGTGTGCAAGGTTTTGCTCACAAAGCGCCCCCCGAAAGCCCGACCGCTAGAAGCCCATAATGCCGCTGCATGAAGTACCTCATCGGACTGGCTTTTGTGGGAATCATTGGTGCCTTGGCGTTTGCCGGCATTTCCATGGTTCGTGACGGGCGGGACGGCAAACCCAAATCAGATCGGATGATGCGCGCGCTCGCATTGCGAGTGGGAATTTCCGTGCTTCTGTTTCTGTGCTTGCTGGGCAGTTACATGATGGGCTGGATACATCCAACCGGCATTCCAATGAACTGACGGAAACTCAAGGAAACAAAAAAGCCGCATCACGCGGCTTTTTTGTTTTGTCGGATGAGACCTACGGTCACATCCAGTACACAACGACGTACAGGCCGAGCCACACCACGTCCACGAAGTGCCAATACCAAGCCGCGCCCTCAAAACCGAAGTGGCGCTGCGGGGTGAAGTGGCCCTTTTGCAAACGCAGGGTGATGAACATCAACATCAGCGACCCAACGAACACGTGGAAACCGTGAAACCCGGTCAGCATGAAGAACGTCGAACCGTACACACCCGAACTCAGCTTGAGGTTGAGCTCGCTGTAGGCATGTGAATATTCGTAGGCCTGAACGCCCATGAACGTAGCACCCAAAAGCACAGTCAGCCACATGAAGGCAATGGTCTTGGAACGATTCCCTGCCAGCAGTGCGTGGTGGGCGATCGTGAGCGTCACACCAGACGTCAGCAACAACGCGGTGTTGATCGTCGGCAGTGGCCAAGGACCCATCGTGGCAAACGACTCAACTGTTCCCGCTGGTGACGCGGTGACCCCAGCTTGAGCACTGGGCCAGATGGCCTTGAAGTCAGGCCAAAGCAAGGCATTCTCGATGCTGCCCAGATTTGGAACCGCATGCAAACGTACCCAGTACAGCGCGCCGAAAAAGGCGCCGAAGAACATCACCTCAGAGTAGATGAACCAGCTCATGCTCCAGCGGAACGACACATCAATGCGGTCACTGTACAGCCCGCCTTCGCTCTCACCGATCGCCTGACGGAACCAACCCTGAAGGACGAAAGCCAGCAGCAAAAAACCCGCCAAGGTCGTGTACCCACCCCAGCCGCCCGCGTTGATCCATTGGGCAGCGCCCGTGATGACCAAGAACAGGGCTGAAGCGAGCAGCACCGGGAAAGCCGAGGGCGCTGGAACGAAGTAATAAGGCGCCTTGTTGTGTGCGCTGACGGACGAGGTCGTTGCCGACATGATTTCTCCTGAATCCCGATGACTTAAATCTCAAAGAACAGCGTGACGCCTACCGAGGCGCCCGCTATCCCACTCTACGTCAAGCGGCAACGCCACTTGACAGCACCCAACTCACGACACTTGCCAGAATCAGAATCAGCACCAAGGCCCCGATCACACCAGCCACTACGACGTACGCAGGATTCAACTCACTGACATCACTTTCGTGATCCGAGGCCTTGCGCACCCCGAAAAAGGACCATGCGATTGTCCGAAATGTCTGCACAAAAGTGCCCTTGCGGCGATCGGAAACGGGTGGCTTTTGCCCGGGATCACTCATGACGGCAGAGCTTTCCGGCCTTCATGGGCTGCCAACGGAGCCATGGGTACCTTGCCGCCCACTTCAAAAAAGGTGTAGGACAAAGTGATCGTGTTGACGTCCTTGGGCAGCTTTGAATCTATGACGAAGACCACGGGCCACTGCTTGGTCTCGCCCGCCTTCATTGTGTATTCGTTGAAACAGAAACACTGGACCTTGTTGAAATGAGCCATCGCCTGCATGGGCGCATAGCTGGGAATCGCCTGCGCCACCATGGTTCGATCCTGGATGTTGGTGAACTCGTACATCACCGTCGTCAACTCGCCAGGGTGGACCTCGACGCTACTGACAGCCGGTTTGAACTTCCAGACACCCCGCGCGTTGGCATCAAATTCGACGGTGATCGTTCGACTCGTATCAATCTGCGTATTGATCTTCCCAGAGTCGACCGCCCGCCCAGAAACCACCTGATCCGAAAGAGCCAACACGTTGATACCCAAGGCTGTGCAAATCGCCTTGTAAATAGGCACCAGTGCGTAACCAAAACCAAACATCAGCACCGTGATGACAAGCAACTTACCCACCATGCGAGCGTTGTCCCCCTGAAGAAGGGCTCGCACCGGTGAGGCTGGAAGTTGCTCGCTCATCAGTCACATGCCAAGCAAGGCGGCCTTCGCCATGAAGCCGACGAAAAACACGACGGCAATCGATGCCAGCACGAGCGCCAGCTTGAAATTCCGCTTTTTCTGTTCAGGGGTGAGCACGGCTCTATCGGTCTCAAGCAATGATTCTGGTCGCCGCCGCATTGAGCTTCGGTGGCGTTTCGAAAGTATGGAATGGCGCCGGAGAAGGAACTTCCCACTCGAGACCCTCAGCACCCTCCCATGGCTTGGCGCTGGCGACCTCACCCTTGCCACGCATCATCGGCAGGACAACAAAGAAAAAGAAGAACACCTGCATCAAGCCAAAGCCAAAGGCACCAACTGAGGCCAGAGCATTGAAGTCAGCGAACTGCATCGGGTAGTCGGCATAACGACGAGGCATGCCAGCAAGACCAAGGAAGTGCATGGGGAAGAAGGTGACGTTGAAGAAAATCAACGAGCCCCAGAAGTGAATCTTGCCTCGCGTCTCGTTGTACATCACGCCAGTCCACTTTGGACCCCAGTAGTAGACGCCGGCGAACATGGCGTAAAGCGATCCGGCCACCAGCACATAGTGAAAGTGAGCCACCACGTAGTAGGTGTCCTGCATCTGGATATCAACAGGCGCCACCGACAGGATCAGGCCAGTAAAGCCCCCCATCGTGAACACGAAGATGAAACCGACGGCGAACAGCATCGGGGTCTCGAACGTCATCGAACCGCGCCACATCGTGGCGATCCAATTGAAGACCTTCACGCCTGTAGGGATCGCGATCAGCATGGTCGCGTACATGAAGAACAGCTGTCCGGTCACCGGCATGCCAGTGGTGAACATATGGTGAGCCCACACCATGAACGACAGAATCGCGATCGACGCCGTGGCGTAGACCATTGAGGTGTAGCCAAACAGACGCTTGCGAGCAAACGCAGGGATGATGGCGCTGATGATGCCGAAGGCCGGCAAGATCATGATGTAGACCTCAGGGTGACCGAAGAACCAGAAGATGTGCTGGTACATCACCGGATCGCCGCCACCAGCTGGATTGAAAAAGCTGGTGCCGAAGTGACGGTCCGTCAGGGTCATCGTGATGGCGCCGGCCAGCACTGGCATCACGGCGATCAGAAGGTAGGCGGTGATCAGCCAGGTCCAGCAAAACAACGGCATCTTCATCAGCGTCATGCCAGGTGCGCGCATGTTCAACACCGTCACGATGATGTTGATGGAGCCCATGATTGAACTGGCGCCCAGGATGTGCATCGCGAAGATGCCGCCGTCCATCGACGGACCCATTTGCAGAGTCAAGGGCGCGTACAGGGTCCAGCCAGCAGCAGGAGCACCCCCTGGCATGAAGAAAGACGAAACCAGCGTCAGTGCAGCGGGAATCATCAGCCAGAAGCTGAGATTGTTCATCCGCGCAAAGGCCATGTCAGCAGCGCCAATCTGCAGTGGAATCATCCAGTTCGCAAAGCCCACGAAGGCCGGCATGATGGCGCCGAACACCATGATCAGTCCGTGCATCGTGGTCAGTTGGTTGAACAACTGCGGGTTGACAAACTGCAGGCCAGGCTGGAAAAGCTCAGCGCGGATCATCAGGGCGAGTACGCCGCCGATCATCAGCATGGTGAACGAGAACAACAGGTACATCGTGCCGATGTCCTTGTGGTTCGTTGCGAACAACCAGCGGCGCCAG
>CANGBT010000040.1 GCA_947452135.1 Burkholderiales bacterium | reverse complement strand
CTTCTGGACCAAGGTGATGCGCGACTTGAAGCTGGTGGCGGTGGATGAGCCGTTCACCAAGCTGCTCACGCAGGGCATGGTGCTCAACCACATCTACTCGCGCAAGACCGCGCAGGGCGGCATCGAGTACTTCTGGCCGCATGAGGTAGACAACCAGCATGACGCCAGCGGGCGCATCAGCGGCGCCGCATTGAAGCAAGACGGCTCGGCCGTGACCTACGAAGGCGTGGGCACCATGAGCAAGAGCAAGAACAACGGCGTCGATCCGCAGCAGCTCATCGACCAGTACGGAGCCGACACGGCGCGGCTGTTCGTGATGTTCGCTTCGCCGCCCGAGCAGACCCTGGAATGGAACGACGCCGGGGTCGAGGGCGCGCACCGCTTTCTCAAGCGCGTCTGGGGCTTTGGTGCCAAGCACGCGGCCACCCTCAAGGAAGCCGCGCCGCTGACAACCGAGTTGAGTGCCGCCGCCAAAGACCTGCGCCGCGAGGTGCATCAGGCGCTGCGCCAGATCAGCCACGACTACGAGCGCATGCAATACAACACGGTCGTGTCGGGCGGCATGAAGTTGCTCAACGCGCTCGAAGCCTGCAAGGCGACGGACGCCGCTGCGGTACTGCGTGAAGGCTTCGGCATCCTCTTGCGCACGCTGTACCCGGCCTGCCCGCACGCCACGTGGACGCTGTGGAGCGAACTCGGCTACGCCGAACTGCAAGGCGACCTGCTGGATGCGCCGTGGCCCGAGGTCGACGAGTCGGCGCTGGTGCAAGACGAGATCGAGCTCATGCTGCAGATCAACGGCAAGTTGCGCGGTTCGCTCACCGTACCTGCAGGGGCCGACAAGGCCGCCATCGAGCGCGCGGCACTGGCCAGCCCCGAGTTGCTGAAGTTCGCCACCGGTGAGCCCGTCAAGCGCGTCATCGTCGTACCGGGCCGGCTTGTCAACGTGGTGCTTTGAGCTGTGGCACGCCTGCACATGAGCGCTTCCCTCGTCTCGCCCAACCCAACGTCAGGCGTCGCCGACCCCGCTCGCCGTGGTGTTCTGCGGTTGGCAAGCGGGCTGCTCATCGCCCCGCTCGCCGGTTGCGGCTTCGCGCTGCGCCACCCCCCGACGATGCCGTTTCGAACGGTGCAGTTGAGTGGGTTCCGACCCAACTCGCCCCTCGAAATTGAACTGCGCCGCAACATCAACGCGACCCAAAGCGCACTGGTGGTCGATTCAGCGGCTCAGGCCGAGGTGATTTTCGAAGCGCTGTCCGAGCGGCGGGAGCACAGCGTCGTCGGCAGTTCTGCCGCCGGTCAGGTGCGCAACTTGAACCTGCGCTTCAACTTCAAGTTCCGTCTGCGTACGGTTTCGGGCCGCGAGCTCATCCCCGCCACCGAGTTGCTGCTCGCGCGCGACATGAGCTACACCGAGTCGGCCGCCCTTGCCAAGGAACAGGAAGAAGAAGCCATCTTCCGCGCCATGCAGTCCGACATCATCGCGCAAGTGATGCGGCGGCTGTCCGCCTCGCCGGCCCCCTGAGCGCCAACGCAACTGCCCGCACGCACGCCGATGCAACTGCGCCATGACCAGCTCGGTTCGCACCTGCAAAAGGGTCTGCGATCGCTGTACACGGTTTGGGGCGACGAGCCACTGCTGACGCAGGAGGTGTGCGATGCGCTGCGCGCGGCCGCGCGACTGGCGGGGTACGCCGAACGGCAGGTGCACACCGTCTCAGGCGCGCACTTCAACTGGAGCGGTCTGATCGGCGCCTCGCAGGCCATGAGTCTGTTCTCAGACCGGCAGATCATCGAGATTCGAATTCCCTCAGGCAAGCCCGGCAAGGACGGGGCCGAAGCCCTGCAGCGTTACTGCCACTCTCTGAGCGACGACGTGCTCACGATCGTGCAACTGCCTCGGCTTGATCGCCAGCAGCAGCAAAGCGGCTGGTTCACCGCGCTTGACTCTGCAGGGGTGTCGATACGCATTGATCCCATCGAGCGCCGCGCATTGCCCCTGTGGCTCGCTCAGCGCCTGGGAGCACAGGGGCAACGTGTTCAAGGTGGCGAGGCAGGTCAGGACACGCTCGCTTTCTTTGCCGACCGGATCGAAGGCAATTTGCTGGCAGCGCACCAGGAAATCCAGAAGCTCGCCTTGCTGTACCCGCCTGGCGAGCTGACCTTCGCTCAGGTCGAGTCGGCGGTGCTCAATGTGGCGCGCTACGACGTCTTCAAGCTGGGCGAAGCGGTTCTCGCCGGGCAGGTGGCGCGCGCGCTGCGCATGCTCGATGGCCTGCGCGCCGAAGGCGAAGCTGCCGTGCTGGTGCACTGGACGCTGGCCGAGGACCTGCGCGCGCTCAAGCGCACCCTGGACGCCGTCAACTCGGGCCGCCCGCTGCCACTCGCACTGCGTGAGGCGCGGGTGTGGGGGACCAAGGAGCGGTTGTTCGAGCGGGCGCTTCCGCTGTTCACCGAAAACGCTCTGGCGCAGCTGCTGCACGCCGCACAGATCTGCGACGGCCTGATCAAGGGTTTGAAGCACCCCGATTGGCCACTGGAGCCCTGGGACGGGTTGAAGCGGCTGGTACTGATGGCGCTGCAAAGTACCTCGGCGGCACCCGGCTCGACGCGGGGCCGGGCGGTCGTGGTGCCGCCCCGCCTGGCGCTTCACGCCTGAGGGGCGGGCGCGCCGGGTTGGGTCAGGTCAAGGCGTCAAGCAACGCCTGTATCGCCTTCAAGACCGTTTGCCGGCGCACGGCTGCGCGGTCACCGCTCCCATGGAGCAACACGGCGGTGGTGACCGGTGAGCCGATGCGCGTCAAGCCGGCTGAACGGCAGATGGCCAGCCACACGGTGCCAACCGGCTTGCCCGGCGTGCCGCCACCGGGCCCGGCGATGCCGGTCACCGACACCGCCACCTGAGCTCTGGATCGCCCGAGCGCGCCCTCGGCCATCGCTCGCGCAACGGCCTCGCTGACTGCACCATGCTGCTCGATCAACCGAGTGGGCACGCCGAGAAGCTCGGTCTTGGCCTCATTGGAGTAGGTGACGAAGCCTCGCTCGAACCACTCGCTCGAGCCGGCCAGCGAAGTGCAAGCGGCCGAGATCAGACCCCCAGTGCACGACTCCGCAGTCACCAGACGAAGCCCGCGCGAACGCAGCGCGTCGGCCAGCGCCTCAACGGTGGCCTGTTGATCGGCGGGCAATTCGCTCATGCTCGACCGGCCGCGCAGCTCAAGGCCAGAACCAGCGCCAGCCGGCGATCACCAACAGCGTGCACAGGGCGGCCACCAGATCGTCGAACAAGATGCCAAAGCCCTGCGCCCAGCCGATGGGCTGGCCGCGCTGTCCCTTGAAGAGTCGATCGGCCCAAGCCACCGGGCCGGGCTTGGCCGCATCAAAGTAGCGAAACAGCGCAAACGCCACCGTCTGCCCGAGCAGCCCCGCCGGCATCACCAGCCACAGGATCAGCCAGAAGGCGAGCACCTCGTCCCAGACGATGGCGCCCGGGTCGGCCACCGCCATGGCGCGTGCCGTGACCGTGCAAGCCCACCACCCCACGAAGAAGCTCACGAGCAGCAGGGCAGCCATCTCGGTGGTTGCGAGCATCGGCTGAATCACCAGAAAGGCAAGCCACGCCCACAGCGTGCCCACGGTGCCCGGCGCCACCGGAGACAGGCCACTGCCAAAACCCAGGGCGACTGCATGGGCCGGATGGCTCAAGAGCAGCCGTACGCTGGGCCGCTGCGGCTCGGCGCGCGCTGTGGTGGCCGCCCGCGGCAAGATCGGTTCATCGTTCATGTACGGAAGTGGTCAAAGGACCGCTCAAGGTGGTCTACCGGTCGCCCCTGCGCATCGACGAGCCGTGGCCGTGCGCCGCCAGCGTCTGAGCGCTCGGTGATGCGTCCGATGCGAGTGACCGCCACGCCAGCAGCGGCACCAGCAGCCGCCACCCCGGCGGCATGCTCGGCGGGCGCCGTGAACAGCAACTCGTAGTCGTCGCCTCCGCTCAGGGCGCACAGGCGCTGCAGGCTCAACGGCTGCGAGCGCATCACCTCGCTGAGCGGCAACGAGTCCACCTCCACCACGGCACCCACGCCTGAGCGCTGCAGCACATGAGCCAGATCACCCAACAGCCCGTCGGACACATCGATCGCACTGCTGACCAAGCCGCGCAAGCCCATCCCTAGCGAAATGCGAGGCTGGGGCAGCTCCATGGCCTTGCGTACCGCATCAAATGAGCTGCCGTCGAGCCAGACCGTGCCACGAAACACCTCAAGCGCCAGCCGGGCGTCGCCGAGCGTACCGCTGACATACAGGTCGTCGCCAGGCCGCGCGCCCGAACGCAAGAGTGCGCCGGTACCCGTCGCTCGCAGGGGGACCTGCCCGAACACGCTGATGCAGATGTTGAGCGGCCCACGCGTGGTGTCACCGCCGATCAACTCGCAGCCGCTGGCATCAGCCAGCGTCAGCAATCCTCGCGAAAAGGCTGCAAGAAAGGCCTCGTCGGCCTGCGGCAATGCGAGCGCGAGCGTGAAGGCCAGCGGCTCGGCGCCGCATGCAGCCAAGTCGCTCAGATTGACCGCCAGCGCCTTGTGGCCCAGCCGCTCGGGATCCACGGTCGACAGGAAGTGGCGCCCCTCGACCAGCATGTCGCACGAAACCGCGAGCTGCATCCCCGGCTGCGGCGTCAACAACGCGCAATCGTCACCGATGCCCAGGGCCGAACGGCGCACGGGGCGGTCGAAATAGCGCGCAATGAGGTCGAATTCACCGAGAGACATTCCCGCATTCTCATGCGTTGGATGCGTTTGCCCACGGCCCACGGTGGCGTGCCGGCCGCATACCAGAAGCTCACAGTCGGTGGGCAGGCCCTTCATCAACCCACCTGCCCCACGGGAGCGCCGGGCCACCAAGCAAGTCTGCAGACAGGTGGCCTCCTACAATCAACACGACGTTTGTCACTCCTGGCCCCCGGGCAAGTGCTCATTGCCGAGCCACCCGCCGCCTCAGGCCCCAGACGCCCCTCGCGCCCGCCGCGCACCACTCAGCGAGATCAGGCCACATGACCACCCCCAACGATGTGAAACAAGCCGAACTGCGGCGCGCCGCGCTCGAATATCACGAGTTCCCGACCCCCGGCAAAGTGGCGATCGCACCTACCAAGCAGCTGGTCAACCAGCGCGACCTGGCACTGGCTTATTCGCCCGGCGTCGCGGCCGCCTGCGAGGAAATCGTGGCCGACCCGGCCAACGTCTACAAGTACACCTCTCGAGGCAACCTGGTCGCGGTCATCACCAATGGCACCGCCGTGCTGGGACTGGGCGATATCGGCCCACTGGCAGCCAAGCCGGTGATGGAAGGCAAAGCGGTGCTTTTCAAGAAGTTTGCCGGCATTGACGTGTTTGACATCGAGCTGGCCGAGCGCAATCTCGACAAGTTGATCGACACCATCGCAGCGCTGGAGCCCACTTTCGGCGGCATCAACCTCGAAGACATCAAGGCGCCGGACTGCTTCTATGTCGAGCGGGCACTGCGCAAGCGCATGAAGATTCCGGTCTTCCACGACGATCAGCACGGCACGGCGATCGTGGTGGGTGCGGCCATGCTGAACGCGCTGAAGGTCTCCGGCAAGGACATCAGGCAAGTCAAGCTCGTCACTTCGGGAGCGGGCGCGGCCGCGTTGGCCTGCCTGGGCCTGCTGATGAAACTGGGCCTGCCTCGCGAAAACATCTGGGTCACCGATCTGGCGGGCGTGGTCTATGTGGGCCGCCCGGCGTTGATGGATGAAGACAAGATCGTCTTCGCGCAAGACACGCCTCACCGCAGCCTCAGCGATGTGATTCGCGGCGCCGATGTGTTCCTGGGTCTGAGCGCCGGCGGAGTCCTCAAGAAGGACATGGTCGCATCAATGGGTGCGAACCCGATCATCTTTGCGCTGGCCAATCCGACGCCTGAAATCCTCCCCGAGGATGTCAAGTCCGTGCGCGATGACGCCATCATCGCCACCGGCCGCTCCGATTACCCCAATCAGGTCAACAACGTCCTGTGCTTCCCGTACATCTTTCGCGGGGCACTCGACTCGGGCGCCACGACGATCTCCGTCGAGATGGAAATCGCGGCGGTTCATGCGATTGCCGAGCTGGCGCAGGCCGAGCAAAGCGAGGTGGTGGCGGCCGCCTATGCCGGAGCCACCCTGAGTTTCGGGCCGGAATATCTGATCCCCAAGCCGTTCGATCCCCGGCTGATGATGAAGATCGCGCCTGCTGTGGCCCTGGCTGCGGCCGCCTCGGGCGTTGCTTCGCGCCCTGTGCCGGATATGAGCGCCTACGTTGAAAAGCTGCAAAGCTTCGTCTATGCCTCTGGCACGACGATGAAGCCCATCTTCAACATCGCCAAGCGAGCGCTGAAAAAGCGTGTCGCCTATGCCGAGGGAGAAGAAGAACGCGTCCTGCGCGCTGCGCAGATCGTCGTCGACGAGGGTCTGGCACGCCCCACGCTCATCGGCCGCCCAGCGGTGATCGCATCGCGGATCGCCAAGTTCGGGCTGCGTCTCGAGGCTGAGCGGGACTACGACCTGGTCAGCACCGAAAACGACCACCGCTACCGCGACTACTGGCAGACGTACCACCAGCTCACCGCTCGCAAGGGCGTCACGGAGCAGATCGCCAAGATCGAGATGCGTCGGCGGCTGACGCTCATTGCCTGCATGCTGCTGCACAAGAACGAGGTGGAAGGCATGCTGTGCGGCACCTGGGGCACGACTGCGCTGCACCTTCAGTATGTGGAGCAGGTGATCGGCCTGCGAGACGGCGCCAAAACCTTCGCCTGCATGAATAGTTTGCTGCTGCCCGGCCGCCAGGTCATGCTCGTCGACACCCATGTGAACTACGACCCCACTGCGGAGCAGTTGGCGGAGATCACCACCATGGCCGCAGAAGAAATGCTGCGTCTGGGGCTGCGTCCCAAGGCGGCGCTGCTGTCACACAGCAATTTCGGCTCCAGCAACCAGCCCTCCGCCGTGAAGATGCGCGAGACCCTCGCGCTGCTGCGAGAGCAGGCCCCGTGGCTGGAGGTCGATGGGGAAATGCACGGTGACACCGCACTCGACGCCGACTACCGGCGCAGTCTGATGCCCGACTGCACCCTCAGCGGTGAAGCCAATCTCCTGGTACTTCCCAACATCGACGCGGCCAACATTTCCTACAACCTGCTCAAGACCGCTGCGGGAGGTGGCATTGCGATCGGGCCGGTGCTGCTTGGCGCCGCCAAGCCGGTACACATCCTGACCCCATCGGCCACGGTGCGTCGAATTGTCAACATGACCGCCCTGGCCGTCGCTGACGCCAATGCGGTCCGCTGACCGTCGGTGTTGAGCCTTCTTGTCCGTTGCGCGCTGGCGCCTTGCCGCTACAGGGTGGACCCGCGTCCGAACTGGCCAGCGTCCTCCCAAGCTTTCAGTCGACAGTCAAAGCGCACCTAAAGATGTAAGTGCCCACTCCACGCCTGCTCCTCAAGCCCTTATTTGAGGCGCCGGCTGGAGATTTTCGGGCCGATTGGATACCATCCGCTCTCAGGTTTTGAGGGAATACCCGTGCCGCTCTCAGGCCCCGCTGGGTCTCGCAGATGGATTGTCAAGGTAACGCAAGTCTTGCTTCTTGCGTTTGCGCTGGCGGTCACCATCTCAATTCCCGGTTGGGTTGGTGCAAGGACTCCTCAGGGGCTTGAAAACCGGGTTGAGTGGGCTCAACTTCCGCCCGAGGCGCAGCTGACACACCGTGCGATCCTTTCTGGTGGGCCGTTTCCCTACGCGAAGGATGGTTCGGTTTTCGCCAATCGCGAGAAGTTGCTCCCCGCAAAACCCAGAGGGTTTTATCGGGAATACACGGTGCCCACCCCAGCGGCCACTGACAGGGGAGCGCGGCGGATTGTTTGTGGTGGCAGTAGAAGTCGGCGACCCGAGGCTTGTTTTTACAGTGGCGACCATTACGCGAGTTTCGGCCTGATCGTTCAATAAAGGCCGAAGGTTTTTTGTCCAAAGGAGGAGCGAGTCCATGCTTTTGCAGACCGTCCGTTCAAATATCGTCCAGTCGATTCGCGCATACCGCGTTGAGGACTTGATGCTGGCCGCTCAAGGTGCGGGCCAGCATTTCCTCTATGCCAATCTGACGGCAGCGCAGTCCAAGCAAGAGGTTCTCGACACGATTGCGGAGTCGTTTCTTTTTCCATTGCACTTCGGCAAAAACCTCGATGCGCTCTATGACTGCATGACTGACCTTGTGCACAAGGCTGGGTCGCAGCCAGGTTTTGTGGTCGTCCTCGAACAACTCCCGGACAACCCGCGCTTCGATCGCGAAGCGCGCGAGCAGCTGCTCGATGTGTTCCGGGACGCGGCAGATTTCTGGGCTGAACGGAAGATACCGTTCAGGTGCTTCTATTCTTTTCAGTAGCCCGCTCTCAAGAACTTGGTTCTTGGGAGCGGGCTACCGAAACAACCGGCACCCCCGAAAAGCCAGCAAAGCCAGCCGCCAAGAGCGCGGCCAATGCCAATTTCGGTATGAACATGCCGCTGATGAGCAGTGCCTTCGACACGTCGATGTGGCTCAACGCCGCTTGACCTTCACCTGATCGGCAAGCCAGCACCCTAAACCTGCTGGCTTGCCACCCGTACCAAGTCGCGACACAAGCCAAGGTATTCGCCCACCGTCACTTCCTCTGCACGCCGTTGCAGATCGAAGGCCCCTGAGAACGACCTTTCGTCAAGCCAGCGACCCAAGGTGTTGCGCAGTACTTTTCGCCGCTGAGAAAACGCCACCGTGACCAGCTCGCCCAGCAGCGCCGCATCGACATCGGCCATCGGCGGTAAAGGCCGCATTCGAACAATGGCGGACTGAACCTTCGGCGGTGGATCGAAGGCCTCTGGCGCGATATCCAGCACAGATTCAATGTCGTAGCGCCACTGCAGCATCACCGACAGGCGGCCATAGGTCTTGCTGCCGGGCTCCGCCGCCATGCGCGAAACCACTTCTTTTTGAAGCATGAAGTGCTGATCAACGATGTGCTCGGCGCACGGCAGCAGGTGAAACAAGATGGGTGTCGAGATGTTGTAGGGCAGATTGCCCACCACGCGAAGACGCCGGCCGGCGGCAGCAGCAAGCGCCGGAAAGTCGACTGTCAGCACGTCCGCCTCGATCACCTGCAGGGATGCATTCCGGCGCAGCCGAACAGCCAAATCCCGATCAAGCTCGATCACGGTCAGTGGTCTGACGTAATCCAGCAAGGGCAAGGTCATCGCCCCGAGGCCAGGGCCGATTTCCACCATGGCATCCCCTGCCTCGGGGCGTATGGCATCGATGATTGCATCGATGGACACCCGGTCGGTCAGGAAGTGTTGCCCGAAGCGCTTTCGTGCGACGTGGCTCATGGTTTGACCTCCATCCGCGAACCTCGGGAAGGGTCGCCCGTTTTGTCCAGCCTCGGCATTACTGCGGAGGCTCGCGCAACTCCACGTAGGCTCGAGCACGCAGCTCGCGGTTCCATTCGGCCAATGCGATTGGGTAGCGCTCTTCTCGCAGAAGGCTCCTGGCCTGCTCTCGCTCTTGCTTGGCGTCGAGTGCGGACTGGCGGCGCTCATCCACGCGGATCAGGTGCACCCCGAACCGCGAGGCAATCGGGTCGGAAACTCCGCCGATGGGCAACGCATTCATGGGCTCCTCAAACTCTGGAACGAATGTGCCTGGCGAAGTCCAGCCCAAATCGCCACCCTGCTGCGCACTGCCGTCTTCGGAGTGTTCCTGAGCCAGTCTCTCGAAGCTGTTGGCGCCAGAAGCAATCTGCCGCTTGTAATCCATGAGCCGGCGCGCCGCGGTCATCTGATCGACCTGTGGCGTCACCCTCAGCAGGATATGCCGCGCATGTGTTTGCACGACAGTGAACGCAGCCACGTCACGACGCTCTTGCAACTTGAGCACATGAAACCCCGCCCCGGTGCGCAACAGCGTCGGTGACAGCTCACCCGTCTGAAGATCGCGCACTCTTTCGGCAAATACATCGGGCAACCGGTCCAGAGCCCGCAAGCCCATGGCACCACCAGTCGCCTTGTTCACGTCGTCCGACATCTCAAGGGCGACCGCCTCGAACGACTCGCCGGCCTTGACACGGGTCAGCGCCGCCTCGGCGCGCGCCCTACGCTCGCCCACGACTGCGTCAGAAGCACCGTCGGGAACCGTCACCAGAATCTGCGCCACGTTGTACTCGGGCTTGCCGCCTGATTGCTGACGCTTCTTTTCGAGCAGCGTGTCGATATCGGCATCGGTGATCCGGATGCGAATCTGCATCTCCCTCTCACGCGCACGGTCCACAAGAATCTGGTCACGCAGGTTGTTTCGAAACCGTGTGTAGTCCATGCCCTCTTGAACCAGACGCGCTCGCAACTGCACAGGCGTCATTTGGTTTTGCGCGGCAACGTTGAGAACGGCTCGCTCGACCTCGACCTCGTCGATCTTCACGCCAAGGTCTCGGGCGTAGGACATCTGCGCGCGCTCATCGAGCATGGTGTCGATCACTTTGCGCCGGAACTCGTCGGGCGGTGGCACCTCAGCTCCAGCGCGCAAGGCGGCGTCGCGCACAGCGCTCATGCGCTGATCGATCTCGCGAGCGGTCAGCAGCTCCTGATTCACCACGGCGACGATGTAGTCGCCCACTTGCACCGTGGAGGCTTGCGCTTGCGCCTGCTCAGTTGCTGCAGCACAAAGCAATGCGCCGCAAACCAGAGCGGCGCCTAAAGTCGATCGGAGATGTTCAGTCATAAATGCTGGTGGTCTGCGGGGCAAGCGGCCCGTCTCGCAACAACCGGTACCCCGGCACATTGTGCTGCAGTGCCTGCAGTGGATTGGATCCGATTCGTGACAGCCCAACCAGTTCCAGCTGGATCATCAACCGCGTAGTCGCCTCGGTCTGGCCGGTGGATTGTCGTTCGGCCACGATACGTCCGATCCAGCACCCGGCGTCGTATTCAAACCCGAGCAGAGCATCAATGAGCCGTCTGTCGCGAGGACTGTAGTTGGCGCGGCCCACGGTGTAGAGCGATCCCGTGCAACTGCCCTGGCCGGCGGTCTGGCCGGGCGTGCGACCGAACAGCGGCCACTGCCAGCCCAGTTCCACCTCTTCGGACTGGTCGCGCGTGAAGCGATAGTTGAACGAGAGCGTGCGAAACGGGCCTGGCGAATAGCTGGCGCCGAAGGTAGACCGGGCCGATTTCCCTATGTCTGGCCTGTACTGCATCGACCCGGTCAGCGTCCACTGTGGAATCAGGTTCGTCGAGCCGAGCAGCAGGAGATCGGAAACGCGCCGAGTGAGCGGCTTGCCGTCGGGGGTGATGCGTTGATCGCTGAAGAGGTAACTTTGAACCATGGCCAGGCGCATGAGTTCGCCTTCGGTGCGCGGATCCAGCAGGCGCGTGGTCACGCCCGCCGTGACCTGATTCGCATCGGACACGCGGTCGACGCCTGAAAACGTGTTCTCGCTGAAGCTGGACTCGAAGTTGACATCCTTGGCCGCAGAGTCGAAGTTGGGCAGGCCGTCCTGACGGTGGTACGGCGTGTTGATGTACATGAGCCTGGGCTCTAACGTCTGTCGCAAATCGTGGCCAAAAAAGCTGGTGTCACGCTCAAGGACCATCGCACCATCAACGCTGAAGGTCGGGATCACGCGCGAGGCGTCCTTGCGGCCATCCGCCATCGGACGGTCGAGCGAGTACGAGGCGGCGTTCAATGCGACCTTCGGTGTCACGCTCCAACCCGGGTTCAGCCAAGGCATGCTGATGGAGGCCAACGAGTGCAGCCGTGAGCCCTCCTGGCGGTTCGGCGTGATGGTTCCGGCCGGGTTGGCGAAGTGGTTGAACTCACCCTCGAAGCCCAACTCAAGCCCGTAGTCCAGCGGCTGCGTGATCCTCGCGCCGACCTGTGGCAAACGCTCATACGGCGTCTCGAACCGGCTGTCGGGGTTTTGCAGCACCTGCCAGCTCTGCACCCGCGCGTAGGTCGTCCAGTTGCCAAAGGGTCGCGTGGCGCGAATGTCGGAGAGCAACAGGCGCGGCGTGATCTGGTCCGGATTCGACTCTTGGCGGAAGTCCTTCCAGTAGTTGTCATCCGACACTCGCAACGCTCGAACCTTGACCTCGGTGTGATCGTCCAACAGCATTTCGTGGCGAACGCCGAACGAGTACCGAGATCTCTTGGCCACCTGGTCATCGGGCAAGAAGTCGAGGTTGAGTTGCCCCCGATAGTTCGGCTCGAGGTATCGGAACTCGGTGCCCAGGCCCACACCACGCTTGGTGCTGAGCAAAGGGGTCAAGGTCGCGTCGCGGTTGGGTGCGATGTTCCAGTACCAGGGCATTTGCACCTGCAATCCGGTGCGACTGTCAATCGCGATGCTGGGCGGCAGCCACCCGGACTTGCGCTCGTCGGTCAGCGGAAACCGCAAGACGGGCGACGCCAGGATGGGCACCCCGAGAAAGCGCAGCACGGCGTTTTCTGCAATCCCCTCGTTAGCCTCGAAGTCCATCTTGACCCGCGAGGTGCTCAACTCCCAGGCCTTTTTCCCGTCCTCGGCAGGACAGCTGCTGTAGGTGGTGTTGGTGGCCACCGAGCGCTGGTTGTCGATGAAATCGATGCGCTCCGCGACTCCACCAGCCCCCGTGCGCCCGAAAAAGTAGGTGGGCTTGATGAAGTAGCCCTCGAAGCGCTGGACCTTGATCTGCACCTCGGGTCCGCCGTAGCGGTTGCCCTCCTGCCGGATCTGGACGTTGCCGCGAGCCAGCGCCAGATCCTCGACCTGGTCGTAACTCAGCAGGTCGGCTCGGATGGACAACTCTCCCCGACGCAGTACCGCATCACCCTCGGCAACCATCTCGATATCAGGACGGCCGCGCATGGATTGCGCTTGCACGGTGATGGGCAGTTGCTTGCCTGCCTCGCCGCGAGGCAGGGCCTGAATCGACGGGATGAGCTTCAGGGGTATGCCCACGCCTGACACCATCGGCGCGGCGACCGGTGCCGGTGCCGGAGCCGATGCCGCGACCGCTGCAGCGGCGGCCGCTGCGGCAGGTGTACCTGGCAAAGGCTTGCCCCACTGGGCTCGAGCCGTGCTCGTGCCCATCGACAGGAGAACGGCCCAGAACACTGCCGTCAACGTGCAGCGGTAGCGTCCTGCGGTGGGCGAGTCGAGCGCGCCAGAACGCAGCGAATGGGCGGTGGGACGAGGGAACAAGGGCGACGAGGCTGGCTGAGGGAAATGGCCGGCGCCACGAACGCGTACGACGGTTTGTAAAATCGATTATCCATGAGGGTCTGGCCGCGGCCGCTTTGGGGTCACACGGAGTTTCCGGACTCGATTTCCTTGCCTCCCTCCTCCGACTTGAGCCCGCCATGACCCTGAACTCTGCCTCCATTGCCACCGACATTGCCTGGGACGACCCTGCGCGGCTGGCGGCATTCCAGGCTTGGCTGGCATCCGTCACCTCCTCGCACGGCCTGCGCCCGGAAACATTGCGTCCGGCGTCCAGCGACGCCAGCTTCCGTCGCTACCTGCGCATTGATGGATCGAGTGACAGCTTCATCGTGATGGACGCGCCGCCGGCGCACGAAGATGTGCGCCCGTTTGTGACGGTCGCTGCGCTGATCCAGCAGGCCGGCCTGAACGCGCCGCAGGTGCTGGCGCAAGACATCGAGCACGGTTTCTTGCTGCTCAGCGATCTGGGCTCACGGCTCTACCTGGGCGAGTTGCGCTTGGCCGTCGCCGCCGAAGACACCGGCAGCGCCGATCGACTCATGCGCGCGGCCTTGTCCACCCTGGTCGTGTGGCAGCAGCGTGTCGACGCAAGCAACCTGCCGGCCTACGACGACGCGCTGCTGCGGCGGGAGCTGGCTCTGTTTCCTGAATGGTGCGTGCAGCGTGAGTTTGGCGTGGTCTGGGGCGCCGACGAGCTCGCGGTCTGGGCCACCACCGTCGACTTGCTGGTGGCCAGCGCGCTGGCGCAGCCGACCGTGGCCGTTCACCGCGACTACATGCCTCGCAACCTGATGGTGTGCGGCGACGTGAGCGCCGGCCCGGGCATCCTCGACTTTCAGGACGCGGTGCGCGGGCCGATCACCTACGACGTCGCCTCCATGCTGCGCGACGCCTTCGTCAGCTGGGACGAGGAGCTCGAACTCGACTGGGCCATCCGCTACTGGCAGCAGGCGCGAAAGGCCGGTCTGCCCGTGCCGGCTGATTTCGGTGAGTTCTGGAAGCCGCTCGAATGGATGGGGCTGCAGCGGCACCTGAAGGTGCTGGGCATCTTCTGCCGTCTCAAGCACCGCGACGGCAAACCGGCCTACAGCGCCGACTTGCCACGGTTCTTCGCCTACGCGCACAAGGTAGCCACACGCTACGAAGGGTTCGGGCCGCTGGCCCGGCTGCTTGAGCCCTTGATGGGCGCCACCCGCGTCGACGCCTTCTACTGACCTTTGCGGGAACCACACGATGGACGACCTGGCCTTCATCCGATCGCACATCCGCACCGTGCCCGACTGGCCGGCCGCTGGCGTGCAGTTTCGCGACATCACGCCGCTGCTCCAGAACCCACGGGCGTTTCGAGTGCTGATCGACCAGTTCGTGCACCGCTACTTCGACCAGCGCCCTGCAGCGATTGCCGGGCTCGACGCGCGCGGCTTCATCATCGGCTCGGTGCTGGCCTACGAACTGAACATCGGCTTCGTACCCATCCGCAAGCAAGGCAAGCTGCCCTACACCACGCTGGCGGAGTCCTACGAGCTGGAGTACGGCTCAGCCACGGTCGAGATCCACACGGATGCGGTGCAGCGAGGCGATCGCGTGGTGCTCATCGATGACCTGATCGCCACCGGCGGCACCATGATGGCCGGCAAGAACCTGCTCGACCGCCTGGGCGCCCATGTGATCGAGGGCGCCGCCATCGTCGATCTGCCCGAGCTCGGCGGCAGCGCCAAGCTGCGCGCTGCGGGGCTGCCGTTGTTCACACTGACGTCTTTCGAGGGTCACTGAGGCCGTCATGGCTTTGCCGATCGCCACACTGACGTTTTTGCTGACGGCAGCCGTCGCGGTGGGCCTGATGGCGCTGGAGCGGCTGGCCCCGAACCGGCATTACCCCACCGACTGGCTGTGGGTCGCGAGGGCCACGGGCCTGGGCATCGTCGGGATCACGCTGACGTTGCTGCTCGGCGGGCTGATCGATGCGCACGTGGCCACCCGCGAGTTCTTGCGGCAAGACACCGTCCTGACCCGGTTGCCTGCGGTCTGGCAAGGCTTCTGCGGCTATGTGGTCGTGACCTTCTTTGTGTACTGGTGGCACCGGCTGCGCCATCACAGCGACCGGCTGTGGCTGCTATTCCATCAGGTTCACCACAGCACCTACCGCCTCCAGGCCGCCACCGCGTTCTACGCGCACCCGAACGATTTCGTGGCCAATGCACTGATCGTGAACGGTGTGACCTATTGGCTGCTGGGCTACGGGGCGGAGGCGGCCGCTTGGGCATCCTTCTGGGTCGGGGTGTTCGACCTGTGGGAACACACCAACATCCGAACACCTCGGTGGCTGGGTTATCTGGTCGTGCGCCCCGAGATGCACCGCGTGCATCACGAGCGCGACCGGCACCGCGGCAACTACGGCATCCCGATCTGGGACATGCTGTTTGGCACTTACGAGAACTCGCTGCGCGCGGTCGACTGCGGGTTCACGCCGTCGCAAGAAGGTCGCATCTTCGAGATGCTGCGCTTTCGAGGCGCGGATCAGGCCTGACGCTGCCGTCGCAGGTTCGGCGGGAGCGCGCGACCGATGCAGAGCGTCGCAAACTGAACCGCCCCGAGATCGAGCTTTCTCCCAGAAGTTGGACGACCTTCAAGGTGTCCTGAGACAGTTCAAGTCACTGCCAATCAGCCAATCTCAAGCCTACGCATGTTCAAATAATGGGTGTCGGCTCTCCCGAGAGACCGGATTCCATGGCCACCGTGAAGCCCGCGTCAATGTTGATTCGCAAGCCTCTCTCGATCAGTTTCGCCTGCGCCTCTGGTCTCCTGACGCTGGCCGTTTGGTTGGACACTTCCCCCCGAGCAGCCAACGAGTTAGCTGAAGAGGCGGCGGGGACCTTGATGTCCGCCAAACGACCGACGAGCAAAGAGGCGACGCCACCCGCGGCAAACCATATCGCCAAGCAAGCGGCGGTTGACGCAGCCAATGCATCGGCATCCGGCTCCGACAGCGTTAGCGGTAGCTATGGCAGAAAGATCCAGAACCCTTGATTGGGAACTTCGCTTGGCCCGGTTTCAAGGCGCGCGATTGAGGTCTCAGGTGCCTGAGATTTCTCAAGCAGCCAAAGGCGGAAGCAATTCGCTTAACTGACCTTGGACTCACACGGCCCGTGGACGGTGTTGGCCCTGCACCCCGGTTGGTTAGAGGACTGCAACGAGGGCCGTCCACACAGGGACCCATGGATGAGCCTACCGCGTGAGTTCGTCCTAGCTCTCAACCCGCTGCGTGTCCGGCCTGATGGGAACAACCCCAAAGCACAAAGCGCTCAGTCCCCAGACCGCGTACAGCACGACAAAGTCGGCCACGAAGTGAGTGAGCCCTGCGTACAGGAGTCCCCCGAGCCCGGGGTGATAGGGCAGCGTACGCAAGTCCGCGCGAGACGCGAGTACGGCCGCCGTCAGCAGAATGAAAACCAGCCAAGCCGCCTGCCCTGCCGAGCGCGCCTCCTCCCCTATCGGTTCCGTTGCAAGTAACTCTTGAAGGTACCACCAGACTAGGATGGCCAATCCCGAGAGGGAGCTTAAGTATTGCAGCAGAAGATACACGGTTGAGCTGTGACCCCATACCGGCGGCAGCGGGGTATCCATCAACGGCAGAAGCCCCACGATGACCCCATCGCGGTGCGTTGCCGCATCCCATAGGTAATGACTGGATGAACCCAGACACAACGCCGGCGGCGCCTTTAGCCAAGGGACCAGTGACCGACGAAAGGGGAAGAGCTCCCGCCGCAGCAGTGCGCGGTGCTTGCCCCACAACGGCTTGAGGAGTACTGGCTGGAGTAACACAAGCACGACGAGTACAGCGAACCCAAGCAACGGCGCGACCGTCAGTGCGCCCAGCAGTGAATGGGTGCTCGGCAGTGCGTGCATGACCCGATACGGCAGGAAGAACGGGAGGTCGGGCGCGATGCTCCCGAGCACCAACGCCAGGAACGCGCTAGGCCAGATTCTGCGCAGCGGCAGCACGGCCGCGGGATGGGCGAGCGTGAATGGCACGGATGGGGACTCCGGTGATGCGGGGTCAAAGAAGAAATGATGCCGACAACCCGCGGCAGGTTGATTCGGCGGGTGGTTCACTTCGGCTTGCTTGGTCGGCGAGGCACAGCCCGATAGACATTGGGTGCGTTCCGCCAACGGTCGAAGTCTAGCCTCGGCTTCAACGCTACGATTCCGACGGCTACGGCACCGAATTCGGGTTTCGCGCCGGAAATATCCTAGCCAGATAACCAGGTCAAAACACCGATGCTCACCTACGACCTTTGGCTACGGCCGAAGACAACGCGAGTTAAAACCCATATGGCGGGCTCTTCGACGAGGCCTGATCACGCGAGCCAAATGCGATGAGCCTTGGATTGCTATTCAGTGCCCATACTGCGATCTCTCTATTTCCCGTAGTCTTGTTTTTGGCCTTTCTGATTTACTGTGACAGCTTCAAGCTCGTTCCCCTTCGTCTGATCCTGACGTTGGTCGGCGTTGGGGCCATGGTGACCGTCGCAGGCTTCGTCTCGAACAACTTCGCTTACCTGCATTTCCCCGGGGACTTCACCGCGTTCTCACGCTACGGGTCGCCGTTCGTTGAGGAGGCTTTGAAGGCCGCCCCTCTGGTCTTTCTGGTCCGCACCAGACGCGTCGGAATATTGGTTGATGCAGCGATCGCAGGTTTTTGCGTTGGTACTGGGTTTGCCGTAGTCGAGAACCTGTACTACCTCGCCGCTCGAGGTGAGGCGAGCATCGTCATACAACTCGTCCGAGGCTTCGGCACGGCGATCATGCACGCCACCGCTACTGCGACCTTCGCGCTGGTCGCGATTTCAGTGCGCGAGCGCCGCCCGGCAAACGGGTCGGCCGCCTTTGCCCTTGCCTATATGACGGCAGTGGGGCTTCACTCCGGATTTAATCATCTCCTCGTATACCCGATGAGCGCAACGCTGATGATTACTGCGGCGCTGCCTGTCGTGTTCGTATTCATATCCCATTACAGCGAGCGATCTGTTCGGGACTGGATGGAGGCGGGGCTCGATTCGAAGATGCAACTGCTGAAGTCGATCAGTTCGGGAGTCTTTCTCCAGACCCCGGCCGGTCAGTACCTGCAGTCGCTGCGCGAGCGGTTCAACGGAGAAACACTCGCGGACATGCTTTGTTATTTGGGCTTGCACGGTGAGCTCGTGCTTCGCGCGCAAGGGATTCTGATGTTGCGCGAGACCGGGTGGAAAGTTCCCGAGCTTGACGAGGAAACGAGAGAAAGGCTGGCCGAACTAAAGCATCTAGAACTCCTGATCGGACGGACGGGGATGTTGGTGCTGCACCCCCTCGTGGGTTCAAACAGCAAAAAGCTCTTGCAGCTGGCCGGGCTGGTTCGGTAGCGAGGCGACGCGGCTGCGGTGGTCAAGTGCAAGCCTGTCGGCTTCGATCTGTTTGCGGCGCAGGATCGTCAGCGCGGTGCGGAGTTGGTGTGCCATGTTCGCCTCTCTTGGGCGTTCCCGGCCATTCCGGGAACATGGCTTCGCATTGAATCAATCGGTGTCGATGCGGAATAGCTGGGCGGGTTACACAAAACCCGGGGTGTGGGAGACGCCAAAGGGTGGGCGACGGCAGGCGGAGGGGTGGGTGGGTTGCCTGAGCGCGCGGATGGATACACGAGGGAGCGTGGGGGTGGGAGGGTTCTCACCCTGGCGTCTTGGGTGCCCCGCCGCCCGGCTGCCAGTTTGCAACCTTGGCACATTCTTCGATGCCCAACTCGTTGGGCTTTCCCTCGTCGTCCGACAGTCCGTAGGCTGCGCTGTTTTCTCGCAGCCATTTCATGAGGGCCGTCTTCGGCGTCTTTCCATTCGAGTCGCTAACGGCAAGCCACGCGTTCACCGCAGCGGCCAACTTTGGAGCGTATCGGGGATGGTCTGGATCGAGGTAGTCCGGGACGCTGGTGGCAGCCGGAAAGAAAAACCCAGATGTCACGCCTCGACTCTTCATCCAGGACTTCAACGTTTGCACGTCTACCATTGAGCTACGCACGTCGATGCTGTCCTCGATCGGCCTCGACCGGCTCTCCTTCAAGTCGTGCTCAAACCTCGGGACCAAGCTACCCTCAACGGCATTGCGCCGAATCGCGGCGACGATCGCCTGCTTGGCGGCCTCATACCCTGACGGGCGCTTGTGCACGTCCCAGTCTTCCACATAGACGTCATCGCCACCTGGGTCTCCGCCCACCATGAGCAGCGCGGCTTGAACAACACTGAGCTCGTCGCATAGACGCCATAGTTCACGGCCGTCAGGCGGATTTGCCCGGTCGCCGAATTCGGCATCTCCATTCCTGGTCACTGCTGTCATTTGATGTTCAACCCCAGCTCACGTTGTCAGTCCGGTGGCGGACGTCTTGCTCATTGATTTTGCCGACGCGTTGTTCAAGCAACTTGCTTGAACCTCCCCATGATCACCTTGCCGGTGGTCAGAAGTTG